>NZ_SRSR01000003.1:0-215049 GCF_004792275.1 Mesorhizobium sp. M4B.F.Ca.ET.143.01.1.1 | reverse complement strand
CCCAGGCCGCCATCCAGCAGCTCGGCGCCGGCGACACCATCACCGACAGCTTCACCGCCGTCTCCTCCGACGGCAGCGACAGCCAGCTCGTCACCGTCACCATCCATGGCACCAACGACAGCGCGGTGATCACGGCCAACGGCGCCCAGGACACGTCCGTCACGGAGAAGAGCGGCGTTGCCAACGGTACGCTGGGCGATGCGACGGCCTCGGGCGACCTCAACGCAACCGATGTCGACAACGCGGCGACCTTCAACGTCCAGGCTGCCGTGGCCAAGAGCTATGGCACGTTCTCGATCGATGCTGCCGGCACCTGGAGCTATACGCTGGACGACAGCAACGCCACTGTTCAGGCGCTGAACAGCAGCGGCGCGAACACCACGCTGCATGAACTGGTGACGGTCACCACCGTCGACGGCACGCAGCAGGTGATCGACATCACCATCCACGGCGCCAACGATGCCGCGGCGATCACCGGCACGGCGACCGGAACCGTCGTCGAAGCGGGCAGTTCCAATGGCGGCGGCACACCGACAGCGACCGGCGACCTTCTGTCGACCGATGTCGACAACACCACGGACGCGTTCCAGGCCGTCAATTCCGCGACGGCCAGTGCGTCCGGCTACGGCACCTTCACCGTGACATCAGCCGGTGTCTGGACCTACACGCTCGACAATTCGAACCCGACGGTCAACGCGCTCAGCAACGGGCAGCCCTTGAGCGACAGTTTTACCGTCTATTCGGAGGATGGCACCGCAAAGCTGGTCTCGGTCTCCATCACCGGCGCCGACGACGGCCCGCCGCGCTTTGCGCCGACCGATATCCAGCTGACGCCGAGCACAACAACGGATAATCTGAATTTCAATTCCTTCCAGTTCACGGGAACCCTGAGCGCGACCGACTCAGATCCTGGCAGCTTTGTCTACAGCATCACCTCGCAATCGAATACGAACCTGTTTTCGATCAGCGGGAACACGCTCAGCTCGGGAAGCCTCACGACGAACAGCATATCCACCGTGACCGTGCAGGCCACCCAAGTCGGCGACCCGGTCGGGCCCGCATATCAGTACAGCGAGACGTTCCAGATCATAACGGGCAGCAACGGCTTGAACGCGGGAGAAACACTCAACGATCCCAGCAACAACAACGGCGACGACGTCCTCTACGGCAATGGCGGAGCGGACTCGATCTTTGGCCTGGCCGGTAACGACACGCTGTTCGGGCAGGACGGCAACGACACACTGAACGGCGGCGATGGCAACGACCGATTGGTGGGCGGCGTCGGCACCGACACGCTCACTGGCGGGGCGGGATCCGACACGTTCTACTACGGATCGGCCATCTCGGATTCCCCGGCAAGCGCCGCGAACGACACCATCACCGACTTCGTACATGGCGTCGACAAGATCGACCTCTCCTCGATCGATGCCGCTGCCGCCGCGGGCGATCAGGCCTTCCTGTTCGGCGGGCAAAACGGGGCTACCGTCGCCAACAGCATCACCTGGTCCGAAAGTGGCGGCAACACCGTCATCCACGTCGACGTGACCGGCAACACGACGGCCGACTTCCAGATCACGCTGACCGGCACCGGGCTTGGACTGACAGCGAGCGATTTCGTGCTGTGATGAAGGAGGTGAGCCGGCGGCTCCGCCGACTCACCTCATCTCTCTCCAGCCGCGGATTCGGCCTGCGAATTAAGGTTTACATCAGGTTTACAAGCGGATCGCGTGGCTGGCGGGAAGATCGGGAGTAGTATCGGTTCGGGCGTGTAGACAGGGGGCGGTTCTCCGCTGGGCATTTTGGGCATCGATAACAAATCGCAGATCGTGAAGGACGCGCTTGGGGCGTGCCGCCGCTATTTCCTGGTCGCGGCGGCGTTCAGCCTGGCGATCAATCTGCTCTATCTCGCCTCGCCGCTCTACATGCTGCAGATCTACGACCGGGTGGTTACCAGCGGCAGCCAGACGACGCTGGTCATGCTGACGATCGTGCTGCTGGCGGCCTTCCTTGCGCTGGCCGGCCTCGATCTGGTGCGCGCCTGGATCCTGACGCGCGCCAGCGCGCGCCTCGATCGGCTGCTTTCGGCGAGGATCCTCGCCGCATCTGTCGAAACGCCTTCGCAGGGCGCCGCGCAAAGCCAGCCGATCCGCGACTTCGACACCTTCCGCCAGGTCATCACCGGCAGCGGCATCCACGCGCTGTTCGACCTGCCCTGGTCGCCGATCTACATCGGCATCATCTTCCTGCTGCATCCCTGGCTGGGCTTCTTCGCGCTCGGCTCAGCGCTTCTGCTCATCGCCATGGCCGTGCTCAACGAATACCTGGTGCGCGCGCCGCTGAAGCAGGCCAACGACATCGCCACGACCAACTACAATTTCACCGAGATGAGCCTCAGGAATTCGGAGGTCGTGCGCGCCATGGGCATGATCGACGGCCTCGTCCGCCGCTGGGGCCGCGACCGCAACCTTGCACTCTTGCGTCAGGCACAAGCCAGCGACCGCGCCGCGCTGATGACGGGGCTGATCCGCTTCCTGCGCCTGACCATGCAGTCGCTCATCCTCGGCCTCGGCGCCTATCTGGTCATCGAACGGCAGACCACCGCCGGCTCGATGTTCGCGGCCAGCCTGTTGCTCGGCCGCGGGCTGCAGCCGGTCGAGCAGATCGTCGGCCTGTGGCGCAGCCTGATCCTGGCGCGCGCCGCACTTGCGAGGGTGCGCAAGCTGGTCGATGGCGGCGGGCAAAGCGAGCGGTCTTTCAACCTGCCGAAGCCCACCGGCAGGATCTCTGTCGAGCAGGTGAGCTTCGCCGTTCCCAGTGTGCAGAAGGTGCTGCTGCGCGACGTGTCGTTCCGGCTGGAGGCCGGCGAGGCGCTGGGCATCGTCGGCCCTTCGGGCGCCGGCAAATCGACGCTGGCCAGGCATCTGGCGGGCGTCATGCAGCCCAGCCGCGGCACCGTCAGGCTGGATGGGGCCGACATGTCGCATTGGGGGCGCGATGCGCTGGGCGACCACATTGGCTATCTGCCGCAGGATATCGAGCTCTTCGCCGACACCGTCGCCGCCAACATCGGCCGCTTCAAGACCAATGTCGACCAAGAGGTGATCGAGGCCGCGCGGCTGGCCGGCGTGCATGAGATGATCATCCGTCTGCCGCAGGGCTACGAGACGCAGATCGGCGAAGGCGGTGCGGTGCTGTCCGGCGGCTATCGCCAGCGCATCGCCCTTGCCCGGGCCGTGTTCGGCACGCCGAACCTCATCATCCTCGACGAGCCGAGCTCCAATCTCGACGCCGATGGCGACCGCGCGCTGAGCGACTGCGCGATCGAGCTAAAGAGGCGCGGCAGCACCGTCATCATCGTCTCGCACCGGCCCTCGACACTCGCCAATGTCGACAAGATCCTGCTCTTGCGCGACGGCGCCGTCGAAGCCTTCGGCATGCGGAACGAAATCGTGGCACTGCTCAACCAGCGCCAGGCTCCAATAGCGGTGGCAACCCAATGAGCTGCGAGGGGAGAGACGTTTGAGCGACAGCGCCCTCATCTATCGCAGCCTGCCCGGCGAAGCCGGTATCCCGGCCCCGGATTCGATCCGGGTGCCGGCCCTGATCGGCCTGTTGATCATCCTCGCCTTCTTCGGCGTCTTCGGCGGCTGGGCGGCCTTCGCCCCGCTGAACGGCGCCGTGCTCGCCGATGCTGTGGTCAAGGTGGAAGGCAACCGCAAGAGCCTGCAGCACTTCGACGGCGGAACGGTGAAAGAGATCCGCGTCAAGGACGGCGACATCGTCAAGACGGGCCAGGTCCTGCTGCTGCTCGACGACACCAGGCTGCGCTCCGAGTTCAATCTCTACGCCCAGCAATATGCGCTGCTGCGCGCCACCGACGCCAGGATCCGGGCGGAGTTGGACGGCAGCCAGGACGTTGCCTTCCCTCAGGACATCGCCGGCGAGCACCAGGCCTATCTCAAGGACGCCATGGCCAACCAGGTCGCCGACCTCGAAAGCCAGCGCGCTTCGATGGCCGGCGCCAGGCAGATCCTCCAGAAGCGGATAGCCGAGCTCGACGAGCAGATCGACGGCAAGCAGGCCCGCGTCGATTCATACCGTGCCCAGTTGCAATCGACCGTCGACGAGAAGGCGAGCCTGTCGAAGCTGCTGAAGGCCGGATTGACCACCCGCCCGCGCATCCTGGAACTCGACCGATCCGCCTCGGACCTGCAGGGCCTGATCGACGAGAACCTCGGCGCCATCGCCGGCAGCCGGCAGACCAAGGCCGAACTCGAGAGCCAGATCGCGCAATTGACCAACGAGCGCCGGGCCAAGCTCTCGGCGATGCTGATCGAAACGCAATCCAATCTCGCCGACCTGGTGCCCAAGATGTTCGCGGCTCAGGCCGCCATGGACCGCGCCGAGGTCCGCGCGCCCTATGACGGCCAGGTGATGGACCTCACCGTCTTCTCGATCGGCGCGATCGTCGCGCCGGGCCAGACCATCCTCGACATCGTGCCGACCAAAAATTCGCTGATCGTCCAGGCGCAGGTTCGCGTCGAGGACATATCGAGTCTCAGAGCCGACATGACGGCCGAAGTCCGCTTCACCTCCTACAAGCAGCGTTCGATACCGATCATCCACGGACACGTCACCCGCATATCGGCCGACCGCATCACCGACAGCAAGACCGGCCTTCCCTATTATGTCGCCGACATTGCGGTCGATCCGGCCGAACTGGCGGCCGCCCCTGAGATATCGCTCTATCCCGGCATGCCGGCCTCGGTGATGATCGTCACCGAGGAGCGCACGGCGCTCGACTATATCCTTGGGCCGCTGGTGACATCGTTCCACACCGCCTTCCGGCAGAAATAGCCCCGGACCGGATCAAAGGGACGCTCGGTCGTTCTGATCCGGGACACGGCTCTGCCTGAAAGCGCGCGCCGGCTCGGCGACCGGGTAGAGCCTGTGATATCGGGCAGTCAGACCAGCATGCCCATCGGGTTTTCGATCATGCGCTTGAAGGCGCCGAGCAGTTCGGCGCCGAGCGCGCCGTCGACGGCGCGGTGGTCGGTCGACAGCGTCACCGACATGACGTTGGCGATCTTGATCTCGCCGTTCTTCACCACCGCCCGCTGCTCGCCGGCGCCGACCGCCAGGATCGTCGCATGCGGCGGGTTGATGACGGCGGCGAAATCCTTGATGCCGAACATGCCGAGATTGGAAACAGCCGTGGTGCCGCCCTGGTATTCTTCCGGCTTCAGCTTGCGGCTGCGGGCACGGCTGGCCAGGTCCTTCATCTCGTTGGAGATCGTCGACAGCGTCTTTTCGTCGGCATGGCGGATGATCGGCGTGATCAGGCCGCCGGGGATCGACACGGCGACGCCGACATCGGCATGTTTGTGCTTGACCATGGCGCTGTCGGTCCACGAGGCATTGGCATCCGGCACCGCCATCAGCGCCATCGCCATCGCCTTGATCACCATGTCGTTGACCGAGAGCTTGTAGGCGGGAACCTCGCCCTTCTCGGTCTTCTTCACCGGTGCTGCGGCATTGAGCTGCGTGCGCAGCGCCAACAGCGCGTCGAGCTCGCAGTCGAGCGTCAGGTAGAAATGCGGGATGGTGCTCTTGGCCTCGACCAGGCGGCGCGCGATGGTCTTGCGCATATTGTCATGCGGCACGAGTTCGTAGGAGCCTTCGGCAAACAGCTTCAGCACCTGGTCGTCCGACATCGGCTTCGGCGCCGGGGCGGAGGCAACAGCGGCTGCGGGAGCCTCCGGCGCGACCCTTGGGGTGGCGTTGGCGATCGCCGCGTCGATATCCGCCTTCACCACACGGCCGTACGGGCCGGTTCCAGCAATATTGGAAAGCACGATGCCCGCCTCACGAGCGAGACGACGGGCCAGCGGTGTTGCACGTGCGCCCAACGGCGATTGGCTGATCTCCCCCCTCGTGGGGGAGATGGCCGGCAGACCAGAGGCGGGCGCGGCAGAATGAGATGCTGGCGGGACAGCGCCCCCCTCTGTCGGCTTCGCCGACATCTCCCCCACGAGGGGGGAGATTGGAGCCTCATCCTGCTTCGCCACAGCATCAGCCCCATAAGCCTCGCCGTCAGCATAAATCCAGGCAACAGGCGCGCCGACGGGAATGTCGACGCCCTCCTTGCCGGTGACATCAAGCAGAATGCCGCTCGCCGGCGCATCGATTTCCATCGCCGCCTTGTCGGTCTCAATCTCGAACAGCACGTCGCCCTGCTTGACGACGGCGCCCTCGGTGACAAACCAGCGCGAGATCTGGCCGGTCGCCATGTCCATGTCGACCTTGGGAAGGATGACTTCGACGGGCATCGGCTAGCGCGCTCCCCTGACCAGATCGCGCGCCGCCGCGACAATGTCGGGCACTTGCGGAACGGTCGCCCTTTCCAGGTCGGGATTGTAGGGGATCGGTATCTCGGCGCCTCCCAGCCGCACGATCGGCGCATCGAGGAAGTCGAAGGCCTCGCTCTCGGCGATCATGGCGCTGACCTCGGCGCCGACGCCCAGCGTCTTCACCGCCTCGTAGACGCAAAGCAGCCGCGAGGTCTTCTTGACGCTTTCGATGATGGTGCGCTTGTCCATCGGCCGCACGGTCCTGAGGTCGATCACCTCGATGTCGATGCCCTCGGCTTGCAGCGCTTGCGCCGCCTCCAGTGCCTTGTGCACCATGATCGAGGTCGCGACGATGGTCAGGTCGCTTCCCTCGCGCCGGACATCCGCCTTGCCGATCGGCACCGTGTAGTGGCCCTCGGGCACCGGCCCCTTCATCTTGTAGAGCAGCTTGTGCTCGAAGATCATCACCGGATCGGGATCGGCGACCGCCGCCAGCAGCATGCCCTTGGCATCGTAGGGCGTCGCCGGCTGGATCACCTTCAATCCCGGCACATGGCCGAGCCAGGCTTCCAGGCTCTGGCTATGCTGCGCGGCCGCGCCGGTGCCCGAGCCGGCCGGGAACCGCATCACCACCGGCACCGAAACCTCGCCACCCAGCATGAAGCGCATCTTGGCCGCCTGGTTGACGATCTGCTCCAGGGCAAGCGTCGCAAAATCGGAAAACTGGAATTCGAAGATCGGCCGCAAGCCGGTCATCGCCGCGCCGACGGCGACACCGGCGCCGCCGAGTTCGGAGATCGGCGTGTCCATCACCCGGTCGACGCCGAAACGCTCGACCAGATCGCCCGTCACCTGGAAGGCGCCGCCATAGACGCCGATGTCCTCGCCCATCAGCAGGACGCGCTCGTCGGCCTCCATGGCGATCGCCATCGCCTCCTGGATCGCCTGCGCATAGCTCAGTTCGCGCACCTCGGCATCCATCACGCCAGCTCCGTATAGACGTAGTTCTGAAGATCGCCGATGTCCGGAGTGGGGCTCGCCTTGGCGAATTCGATGGCCTCGATGATCTCCCGTCTGACAGCTTCGCGCACCGCTTCGATGCCGTTGTCGTCGATGATGCCGAATTCCTTCAGTTCAGTCTCGAACAGCGTGATCGGATCGCGGTTCGACATCCAGTCCTCGATCTCCTCCTTGCTGCGGTAGCGGTTGCGGTCGCTCTTGGAGTGGCCGCGATAGCGGTAGGTCTTGGATTCGATCAGCGTCGGTCCCTCGCCCGCCCGGGCGCGCTCGACGGCGGCATGCGCGGCTTCCGCGACTTCCGAGAAGCTGTTGCCGTTGACGATGACGCCGGGCATCGAATAGGCCGCAGCCCTGTCGGCGATGTTCCTCACAGCGGTCGAGCGGGCGGTCGATGTCGACATGCCGTAGCCATTGTTCTCGCAGACGAACACCACCGGCAGCTTCCAGATCGACGCCATGTTCAGCGCCTCGTGGAAGGCGCCCTCATTGTTGGCGCCGTCGCCGAAGAACGAGACCACCACCTTGCCGGTCTTCAGCCGTTTGGCGGAAAGCGCCGCGCCGACCGCGATCGGGATGCCGCCGGCGACGATGCCGTTGGCGCCGAGATTGCCCTTGGCGACATCGGCGATGTGCATCGAGCCGCCGCGCCCTTTGCAGTAGCCGGTGGTCTTGCCGAAGAACTCCGCGAACATCTTTTTGACCTCGGCGCCCTTGGCGATGCAGTGGCCGTGGCCGCGATGGGTCGAGGTGATCTGGTCGTCCTCGGCAAGCGGCATGCAGATGCCCATCGCGCTTGCTTCCTGCCCGATCGACAGGTGCATGGTGCCGTGGATCAGGCCGCGCATGTAACAGTCCTCAGCGCCCTCCTCGAAGCGGCGGATGAGGTACATCTTGCGCAGCACGTCCCTGAGCTGGCCGGCGTCGTAGTGCCGGTAGGCAAAGGGCAGATTGGTGGGCGCAGCCTTTTCCAGCACGGCTTTCCTGGCCATCGGTCATGCCCTCCCGTAGACCAGCTGGTCCTGTCGTGCCCTGAGCTCCGCGATCCTTGAACCCGGCGCGGGCGCCGCATTGGCATAGGTGATGAGATCGCCCTTCCTGATCGGCGCACTCACCGAGGCGCCTTGCAGCAGGCCGCAGGGAACGGCTCCGGCCGCCTTCGCCTCCGGCGCGGTCATGATCCAGGCGCGGTAGCAATACTCGCCGATCGCATCGAGCCGTTCGCCCGGCTGCATGTCCTTCTTGGCGACCGCGCAGACCTCCGCCACCGGCTTTGCCAGCGGCACCATGTCGGCCTTGCCGTAGAGGACGACGCGCGCGCAGGTCAGCGGCACTTCGAGCGAGGTCAGGTGATACGGTCGATGAAAGGTGAAATATGGGCCCTTGCCCATCTTCAGGTCCTCCATGCGCTCCGAGATGCGCGGATGCGACATGTCGGCGACGACGAAGACACCCGGCGCGACGCCCTTGCCGATCGAATAGTCGACGACGCCGACCTTCGACAGCACGCCGCCATCCTTCTGCGGCACCAGCACCTTCGACAATTCGCCAAGCGTCGCAGCGGGCCCGTGCATGCCGGGCCTGTCGGGCACCAGTCCGGTGGCATTGGCGATCGCCGCCATCTCGACCATCGTCTTGGAGCCGTCGACGAATTCCACCAGCATGCGAACATTCATGTGGCGGCGCGCGGCCTCCTCGGCATAGTCATGCGGGACGGCGTCGATGTTGAGCGGGTTGTTCTTGCCTTTGCCGGCGGCGACGATCGGATGGCCCATCGCCGAAACGAACTCGATCAGTTCCATGCAGGAGGACGGCTCGTCGCCGGCGCCGAGCGAATAGGTGACGCCCAGCCTGTCGGCCTCGCTCTTCAGATAGGCGCCGATGGTCACGTCCGCCTCGACATTCATCATTACCAGATGCTTGCCGTGCTCCATCGCCCGCAGGCCGTATTCGGCGCCGACCGCCGGAACGCCGGTGGCGTCGATCACCACATCGATCAGCTCGTTGTTGATGACGAGGTCGGCATCGCCAGTGACCGCGACCTTGCCGGCCTCGATCGCCGTGCTCATCGCCGCGACGCTTGAGACCTCGCGCGAATGGCCGCTCTCCTGAAAGGCGATATCGACCGCCTTGGCCGCCGCCGGAAGGTTGAGTTCCGAGATCGCACCGATCTCGATGCCGGTCATGTGGACGACCCTGGTCACGATGTCGGTGCCCATCTCGCCTGAACCGATCAGCCCGATGCGGATCGGCTTGCCGGACTTCGCCCGCTCGGAAAGATCGCGCGCAAGGCCGGTCGGCGCCACGTTGATGGTCATTGCTATATCCTCCCAGGGGCGTCTTGCCTCCGGTCTGACAAATACTGAACATCTGTCTCCATATCAAGACGAATGTACAAATCTTTGCGGCAAAATCCGCAGCAGGAATTGCCTGCCGGATGAGAGGTCACGCACCTCGCGAGGGCATTGCTGCTTTCCGGCCCGAGGACCGGTTGCCCTCGCCTGAAAATCAGATCGAATCGCTCGGACGTGACTGCCCGAACGCATCGCCGGGCCGTAGGGCGACAAGCCCGGCCCGTAGGCCGATTGGGCTGAACCTGCTCCCTGGACCGGAGCGCCGACAGACCGACGCAGCGGAAAACGCAAGAACGGACTCGGCGCGCCGCAGCCTATCTCGTCGCTGCCGGAGGCAGGCGGTCGAGCGCCGTTTCGCGGGGAGCGGCGAGCGCCTTCTTGATCGCCGCCCTCTCCTGCGCCATCGCCGGGAAGAGCCAGTTCGGTTCCAGGCCGACGAACTGGTCGAGGAAGGCGATCGACATGTTCGGATCCTCCTCGGCGTTTTCCCGATAGGACCACCAGACGCGCAGATCGGAGGCGGCCTTTTCGAGATCGCGGGATTGCCCGAACTCCTGTTCCTGGACCGCGGCAATGCCGCAGACGCAGAAATTCGTATAGAGAAAGCCTTCCGGCCAGAACCGCGCGATCTCGAGCGTGGCCTTGTCATCCGCCTCGCTCGTCCCGGCATCCGAAACCATGACCGCCGGCTTGGTCCGGATCAGCTCGCGCAGGGCTAGCCCCGCGACGAAGACGATGTAGTCGGCCCGGTCGATCGCTGCCGAATCGTCCTGCTGGTCGATCGCCGCCAGCCAGTCGAAGAAGACCTGGTTCAACAGCTTGTCGTCGATCCGGTAAGAGAACCCAAAGTGCTCCTTCACCAGTTCCGCATTGTTCCGGAAGGCCTTGGAAAACCACCGCAATTGGCGGAGCCGGTGCCGCAGGTCGGGTATCGAGGACAATTTGTCCTTGGGTGTCAGATCCATTGTCCAGTTCCAACTGAGGCGCCCGCGATACCCAACCGCGACAGGGCATCAACATGTACATCTGTTGCACAAAAAATGCAAAGGTTCATCTCCGCCAATTTCGCGACAACCTCTCGCGAACGACCCGCTACGGAAGATGCGGGATCAGATCGGCAAAGACCCGCGCCAGGTCTCCAGGCCGATCCTGGCTTGCCAGCGCCTTGCTGAACAGCACGTAGCGCGCGTCGACCGCAGCGCAGACGCCCGCATAGATATCGTCATCCGCCGTGACGTCGGCGCTATAGCTGGCGACGGCGGTGGCCAAGGCGAGTGCCGCCGCGACATATATGCCCGTGTCCAGCATCCGGCCGCTGGCCGCGTCATCGATGTATCGCGGCGACTCGACCGGACGGGCGCGAAGAATGGCATGGGCCATGGCGGCCGCCTGCAGGGCAATGTCGTCGAGCGAGGCATCGTCGGTGCCTTTCGATCGGCCGGCCGGGGCCGGCTGCTCGGTTCTGGCCGCGAGGCGATGGGCTTCGCCGAACAGTTCCTCGCTCAGCCGCGGATTGGCGACCCCTTTCGCCAACAGGATCTGCTTGGCGGCGAAATAGCAGTCGCGCGCGAACAGCGCCTGGGAGGTCGCATTCTCGGTATCGAAGTAACGGCCAAGCGGATAGGCGGACGCGCTGCCGAAATGCGCCTTGGGGTCGGAAGAGAGCAGCCCAATGGCGACAGATTCCAATGCCGAAAGCGCGCTGTCGGAGAAGTCGGCGATCGCCGTCACCAGCCCGGCCGGGCCGGCGGCGCGGTCGCTCCGTTCTGGCGATTGGTCGTCCTGCCCCTTGCGGGTGGTCGCACGCATTTCGCGCGCCACGAACCGGGCGTCGCGCAAGCGCTCCTTCACCTTGGTCCGCAGTTCCTCCGGCAAAAACGGCGCCATCACCTCGGTCCCTTTGACTGCCAATCGCTACTCCTTGCAAAGATAGACAATTATGGGCTGCAAAGCTATGACATCGTCATCCGCGCATCCTGTGTTCCGGCTGTGACAGGTGGGCTGGAATGACGGGAGCCAAGGGGACCATGCGCCAGAGGAAACGGGGCTCGAAAGATCCCGAGATGCCGTTTGGCGAGAATGTCCGCGGCTCGAGTCAGGCCGACCGCGTCCGCATCCGGACCGCCTGGATGTACTATGTCGAGCAGCTCACCCAGAGCGAAATCGCGGCCATCCTCAATGTCGGCCGGGTGACCGTCGTCAGGCTTCTGGCCGATGCCCGCGCCCGCAACGAAATCAAGATCACGATCAACGCCAAGGTCGCCGACACGACCGAGCTGGAGCGCGGCCTCGAGGAACTGTTCGACATCCAGAAGGCGATCGTGGCGCCGCTGTCCGGCCAGCAAGCCGATCCGGTGCCCGTCATCAGCGCCGCGGCGGGCGACTATATCTCGCAGATCGCGACATCGAACATGCGCGTCGGCGTCGGCTGGGGACGGACCCTCTACAACACCTTGCCCTTCATCAAGGGCCAGTCGCTCACCGGCTTCCGCGTCTACTCGCTGCTGGGCGGCATCATCCAGGCGCGCCGCTTCAATCCGGCCGAGTTCGCCTGGCAGCTGGCCGAGCTCTTCCAGGGCGAGGGCTTCCTGGTGCCGGCCCCGGCGATCGTCGACAGCGTCGAGACGAAGCGCACCCTGATCGAGCGCTGCGGCCTCAACACCATCTTCGAAATGGCCGAGGATCTTGACGCCGTGCTTCTCAGCGTCGGCGGAACCACGTCGACCGCCACCTCGTACCAGGTCGGCTACCTGACCGATGCCCAGCACGACTCGCTGGTTGCGGCCGGCGCGATAGGCGACCTTTTGTTCCACTTCTTCGACGAGCGCGGCAACCTCATCGATCACGAGATCAACGACCGCGTCATGTCGGTCGGCCTCGACCGGCTGCGCCGGGCGCCGATCCGGCTGCTCGCATCCGGCGGGCCGGAGAAAGTGGGCGCCCTGATCGGGGCGATGAAACTGGTCAACCCGACGGTTTTCATCACCGACGAGGTCACCGCGGCGAGCATGATCGAAAAGACGCGGCTGAACGGATCGCGGAAGAAGGCATAGAGCGCCCGACGGCACGGCCGGCGCCCGAGCCGCGCCTCAGGCGGCGAGCGTGTTGGTCTTTTTCCTCGTGCGCCGCGCGAAGTCCATCGTGTGCTCGAACGACACCACTCCGGCCTGGCTGCCGAGCCCGGTTGCGTTCAGCGCCGAGGTCGCCTGCGCCAGCGTGACCGCGCTTTCCGCGTCGAGCCTGCGATGCAGGCCCGCCGCGAAGCCGGCGTTGAAGGCATCGCCGCAGCCGCAGGTGCAGATCACATCGACCTCGAAGGCCGGGATATGGAAGCGCGTGCCGTCGGCATGGTGATAGTAGGCGCCGTGTTCGCCAAGCGTCAGGATGCAGCAGCCCACGCCGCGATCGAGCATGAAGCGCGCCACGTCCTGCGTGTCGGTGAGACCGGACAGCAGCCGCGCCTCCTCGACCGAGGGCAGGAAATAGTCGACATGCGGCAACAGCCTTGCGATCATCGGCATGTCCTCATGCCTCGCGGAAGCGACGTCGAGCGTGGTCACGCAGCCGCGCTTCTTGGCGCGCGCCAGAAGGTCGAGGGTCGGCTCGCCATCCATGCGATCCATCAGGCCCGCGCCGCCGACATGCACGAACGATGCATCGAGCACCCGCTCGAACTGGTCCGGCGTGACTTCGAAGAAGCCGGTCGCGCCCTTCATGTGCATGGCCGGCCGCTGGCCGTTGTCCTGGACAGCGACGATGCTGGACGAGGTGCCGACACCGTCGATGCGCTGCATCATGCTGGTGTCGACGCCGTAGCGGTTGAGCCGGCCAAGCACCCAGTCGCCCATGTCGTCGGCGCCGACGCCGCCGACGCCGAGCACCTTCATTCCGTATTTCGCCGCCACGATCGCCGCCGCCCCGGCGGCGCCGGAAACGGCGATGGTGATCTCCTCGAGGAAATCGAATTCGGTCGGACCCGGAATGCGGCGCACCGGCCGCCCGAGGCAATCGAAGGTGAAGAAGCCGATTGAGGCGTAGTCGTAGAGCACGGTGGTTCCCGTCAGTTGAGGCGGATGCGCTGGCCCGATTCCGCGTCGAAGAAATAAAGCCGCTCGGGGTCGAGCTCAATGGCGATCGAGGTGTCGAGCGGCTGCCGGAAATCCCGGTCCGCCTTCACCTCGACGACCATCGCATCGGTGCGAACCGAAAGGAAGGTCTGGTCGCCGGTCGGCTCGAGCCCGTAGAGCTGCCCCTTGAGGTGAGCGGCCGTGCCGGTCGCCACTTTCGCGTCCTCGGGCCGCACGCCGAGAATGACGGCCCGGCTGTCCGGCAGATTGATGCCGGCGACCTCGACCCCCGGAGCGGAAAACCGCTTGCCGCGCACCTCGCCCTTGATCAGGTTCATGGGCGGCGAGCCGATGAAGCCGGCGACGAAGGTGTTGTTGGGATTGCTGTAGATCTCGTCGGGCGTTCCGAGCTGCTGGATGCGCCCCTTGTCCATGATGACGATCCTGTCGGCGAGCGTCATCGCCTCCACCTGGTCGTGGGTGACGTAGATGGTGGTGATCTTCAGCTGGCGCTGGACATGTTTCAGCTGCACCCGCATCGCGTTGCGCAGCTTGGCGTCGAGATTGGACAGCGGCTCGTCCATCAGGAAGACGCGCGGCTGCCTGACAATGGCGCGGGCAAGGGCCGCGCGCTGCCGCTGTCCGCCCGACAGCGCGCCCGGCTTGCGGTCGAGGTAGGCTCCGAGCTCGACCATGTCGGCGGCCCGGCGCACCCGCGCGTCATGCTCGGCCTTCGGGATGCCGCGCATCCTGAGCGGAAAGCGGATGTTTTCGTAGACGGTCATGTTTGGATAGAGCGCGTAGCTCTGGAACACCATCGCCACGTCGCGGTCGCGCGGATCGAACTCGTTGACCAGTTCGCCGTCGATCCAGATTTCGCCCGAGCTCAAATCGTTGAGGCCGGCGATCATGCGCATCGTCGTGGTCTTGCCGCACCCCGATGGTCCGAGGAAGACCATAAACTCCTCGTCGCGGATATCGAGGTCGACATTGTCCACGCCGACGACCGATCCCCACCCCTTGGTTACCTTCTTGAGCTGAATCTGAGCCATGTTCGTCTTTCCGGTTCTTTCTTTGGCCGCGCCGGAGCCCTTTGGGCCGGCGCGAAATCTCAGCCCTTGACCGCGCCCATGGTCAGGCCTCGCGACAGGTGCTTCTGGATCAGCACGACCAGAAGCATGATCGGCACGAAGGCGAGGAAGGCGACAAGCGCGATCGCGTTGTAGATGATGCCGTCGGACCCGCCGGTGAAATTGGCCAGCGCCACGGACAGCGTGTAGGCGTTCTTGGTCGACGCGATCAGCAGGGTGAAGAGGAACTCGTTGACCGCGAAGATGACGGCGATCACCGCAGCGGTGATGATGCCCGGCAGGCACATCGGCACGATGATCGACACCAGGATGCGCAGGTCGGACGCGCCATCGGTGCGGGCCGCGTCCTCGATCTCATGCGGGATGTCGAGCATGTAGGAGCGGATGATCCAGGTCACCAGCGACAAGTTGATCGCCGCATAGACCAGCATCAGCGCCCAGACCGAGTCGAGCAGGCCAAGCTGGCGGAACAGGAAGAAGATCGGGATGGCGACGATCGCCGGCGCCATCATGCGGGTCGACAGGATGTAGAAGCCGATGTCCTCGCGGAACCGGTAGTTGTAGCGGGCGAGCGAATAGGCGGCCGGGATCGCGAGCAGAAGATCGATTACGACGCTGCCGCCGACCGCCACGACCGAATTGCGCAGATAGTTGCCCATCGGCCAGTCGGTCCAGATCATGTCCCAGGCATCGAGCGACAAGCTCGGCCAATAGATCGGCTGGGCGGCGATGATTTCGGTCCTCGGCCGCAGTCCGATCGACAGGAACCACAGGATCGGGGCCAGGCAGAACACCGCCCAAGCGCCAAGCACCAGGTAGCGCAGCAGCAGGCTTTCGGAGGATTTCGCTTTGGCGGCCATGGGCTATTCCCGTCCCGAGCGGAAGAAGCGTTTCACGAACAGCTGCGCGACGATGACGGTCATTGCCAGCATCACCACCGAGACGGCCGAGGCGTAGCCGAAGTTGAAGGTCTTGAAGCCGATGCGATAGATGAAATAGCTGATCGTCTCGGTGGCGCCGCCGGGCGTCCCGCCGGTGATGATGAAGACCGAGGCGAACATCGTGATGATGTCGATGGCGCGCAGGATCAGCGCGACGACGACGATCGGCATCATCAGCGGCAGCGAGATGTTCCAGAAGATCTGCCGCCATTTGGCTCCGTCCAGCCGCGCCGCCTCTTCCATCTCGGCGTCCTGGCCCTGCAGCGCGGCGACGAAGATGATGAACAGGAAGGGCGTCCACTGCCAGACGTCGGCGACGATCAGCGTCAGCCGGGCAAGCCAGACCGAACCCAGGAAATCCAGGTTGCCGTCGATCAGCCCCAGCCGCATCAACAGGTCGCTGACGACGCGGCCGTCGTTGAAGGCAAGCTTCCAGATGAAGGCGACGGCCGAGGGCATGAACAGCATCGGCATCAGGAAGATGATGCGCCACGACCGCACCCAGGGATCGCGATAGGCGAAGGCCGCGATGCTGATGGCGATCGTGCATTCGAGCGCGAGCGCGATCGCGCCCATGACGAAGGTGTTCCACAGCGCCTGCCAGAATTCCGGATCCGACAGCAGCTTGCTGTAATTGTCGAAGCCCGCGAAGGTCCAGTTGTTGAAACGGACGTGGAAGAAGCCCTGATAGATCGCATAGATGCCGGGATAGAGCGTGATCCCCAGCAGGAAGATCACCGAGGGCGCCACCAGAAGATAGGGAAAGACCTTGCGGCGCCACCGGCTCCGGGGTCGGAGCCTGACGCCGGGATGAGCGGCCTTGGCCGCCCATCCTGTACTGTTCTGGACCGCGGAGTCCTGCATTACGTGAAGTCTCCCTGGACCAGTCGGCAAGCCAGCATCGTTCAATCGTCAGACCGGCGGGGTCTTGCCCTTGCCGGCCCAGGTCGCCGGAGCCACGGCGGCGTATTTGAAGGGTTCCTTGTCCGAGAAGAAGCCATTCTTGGTCATGATCTCCTTCCAGGCCTTGGCGCCGGCATCCAGCGCCTCCTTCGGCTTCGCCTGGCCGACGATCGCCTTGTTGATCTCGTTTCCGAGCGCCTGTTCCATCTCGAACATGCCGGGAATGCGCGGCGCGCACCAGGCATAGTCCAGCGAGTCCGCCCAGACCGCGGCGGGCTGGGAAACCGACCGCAGCTTATCGTTCTTCAGCACCGACTTGTAGCCCGGCGCGACGCCATTGGCGTTGGCCTCGTTCATCGCCATGATCGATGCCGTGGTCAGGAAGGCGAGCATCAGGAAGGCGCCCTCCGGGTTCTGCGACGTGGCCGTCACGCAGGAGGTCGACCCGGCAATGTTCGGCGGCGCGAAGCGGGCGCCTTCGATCTGCACGCGCGGCTCATAGATGGTCAGCACGTCGCCGACGATGCGGCTCTGGTCCGGGCGTGTCGCCTGGGTGCCGGAATCCTGCCAGGAGATGTTCATGGCGAGCTGGCCGCCGAGCCAGGCGGCGCGGTTCTCGCCCCAGCCCCATCCGGCCACGCCTTCCGCCGAAGACGCCTTCAGCGCCAGGATGGTTTCCAGCGCCTTGACGCCGGCATCGCTGTTGAAGACCGGCTCCCAGGAATCGTTGAACAAATCGACGCCGTGCTGTGCGGCGATGTGCTCCCAGGTGTAGGTGGACCAGAAGCCGCGGGCGCCCATCAGGCCGACGCCGGCAACGCCCTTCTCAACCTTGTTGAGCTCCGCCGAAAGCCGGATCATCTCGTCATAGGTCGGCACGGTCAGCTTGGTGTCGGCATCCTTGCCCGTCACCTTCTTCAGGAGCGACGGACGCACATGCACCATCTGGATATCGCAGTCGAACGGGATGCCGTACAGGCCCTGGTCGCCGAAATAGCCGTAGTTCAGGCGATAGGTGTCGTAGAAGTCGTCGAGCGGCAGCTTCCACTTCGCGGCATAGTCGTCGAGCTTGGCAAGGAAGCCCGGGCCGGCGAAGTCGCCGAGCCACGGCGAGAAGAACTGCAGCGCGTCGAAGCTGGCGTTGCCGGAGATGAACTCGGCCAGCACCTTGTCGTACATCGAATCGTCCGGGATCGGCACCAGCTCGACCTTCATACCCGAAAGCTGCTCGAAGGGCTTCAGCCCGTCCGCGGCCGATTCCATGTCGGCGGCGCCGATGGCGAACTTGACCGTCTTGCCGGAGAATTCGCTGCGCACCTTCTCCCAGTCGACGGTGCGGATCCAGTCCTTCGCCGGATCCCAGAGCTCATCGCCATCGGCGAGCTTGTAGAGATCGCGGTATTCCTTCTTGACGTAGCCGCCGACATTGATCTTGGCGAGAATGTCGGCGGGGTTCGCGGCTTCCTGCGCGAAGCTGCGCCGCACATTGAACAGCGACACGCCGCCGGCCGCCACAGCCGAGGCGCCAACCGCCGCCGTCGACATCAGAAACGACCGACGCGATACATCCTTCCTACTTCCCATAGGCATTGCAGATCCTCCCAAACGCCCGCCAGAAAAATCATGCACCGTTGCGGGCCGACGACGATGCTAGCTTCGCGGACAGGGCCGTTGCGGACCCTGCATTGATTCAACCAATCACGCCATATCTTGCCGGGGCCGCGCGGAAATCAGTCCACGCCGGTGCAATCCCGAAACAACACGAACAGACATGTGACTGGGCCTCCCAACTCCCCCGATTTCAGCCGAGGTCGCTTGCCTCTGCATGAACATCGTTATTCTCACAAAGTCAAATGTTCATATCAGCGGGGCGTTGTCAATACGCTCTCGACGGACTTCCGCGCATCTTGGCGAGGCGAGCGCCGGTTAGAGATTGCATGCGGGAAGTGGCGCAATTCGACGTGCTGTCATCCGCCTTCGCCCTCACCGATGGCCGCGCCAATGCAACGCCTCCCGATCCGTCCAGACCGGGCCGGTGAGCAGGGCCTTGCCGGTCACGTGCAGACCGGGGGCGATGGCCGCCCCGCAGGCGCGTTGGTGTGACTATTCGAACGAGTAGGTGAACCCGTCCGCGGAAGCGCCGACGGTCACTTTCGTCATCTTGGCGCCTTCCAGCGAACGGTTCAGGACGCCACGGCTCAGTTCCGGCAGCAGCGTGTTGGTCAGGATGGCGTCGATCATCCGTCCGCCGGATTCGATCTCGGTGCAGCGCGCCTTGACCAGATCCATGACGCCCTCGCCGATCACCAGCTCGGCATCGTTGGTCGCCCGCAGCCGGCGCGCGATCTTGCCGAACTGGTGCCGGGCGATCGCCTCGATCATCGAGTCCGAGAGCGGGTAGTAGGGTATGGTCACGACACGACCGAGGAAGGCCGCCGGAAAGACCTTGAGCAGCGGGCCGCGCAACGCGGTATCGAGATCATCGATCCCGGTCCGCACGGTGCCGTTCTTCGTACGGTCCATGATGACCTCGGAGCCGACATTCGAGGTGAGCAGGATCAGCGAGTTCTTGAAATCGATCCGCCGGCCCTCGCTGTCGTCCATCATCCCCTTGTCGAAGACCTGGAAGAAGATCTCGTGCACGTCCGGATGCGCCTTCTCGACTTCGTCGAGCAGGATCACCGAATAGGGTTTCCGGCGCACCGCCTCGGTCAGGATGCCGCCCTTGCCGTAACCGACATAGCCGGGAGGAGCGCCCTTCAGGGTGGAGACCGTATGCGCTTCCTGGAATTCGGACATGTTGATGGCAATGAGGTTCTGTTCGCCGCCATAGAGCGTCTCGGCGAGCGCCAGCGCGGTTTCGGTCTTCCCGACGCCCGAGGGACCGCAAAGCAGGAACACGCCCACCGGCTTTTCCGGCGCGCCGAGCCCGGCGCGGCTGGTCTGCACGCGTCTGGCGATCATCTCCATAGCGTGATCCTGGCCGACCACGCGTTCGGCAAGCGTGGCGGCGAGCTTGAGCGCCTTCTCGGTCTGGCTGGACAGCATCCGTCCTGTCGGGATGCCGGTCCAGTCCTGCACCACGGCGGCGACCGCGTTGCGGTCGACGGATGGCAGGATCAGCGGCGTCTCGCCCTGCGCCGCGGCAAGTTCCGCCATCAATTCGCGCAGTCGTGCCAGGTCGGCGGCGGAATCCGGTGGCGAGGCGACGACCTCGGCAACGGGCGCCTCGACCTTGGCTGCCTTCGTTTTCGCGGCCTTCGTCTTCGAGGTCTTGGCTTCCGCGGCTTTCGCCTCCGACGCCTTGGCCTCGAGCACCTTCTTCTCGGGCGCCTCTGCTCCCGTCGCGGCAGCCGTTTCGTCGCCGGCAGCACCCTCGGCGTCCACCGGATCGAGCGGCACGCCCTCGCCGCGCAGCCGTGCGCGCAGCTCTAGGATCTCGGCCACCAGCGCCTTTTCCCGGTCCCAGCGTGCCTGGGCGGCGGACAAAGCGGCTTCGGTTTCGGCCAGGCCGGCCTCGACCTTGGCCTGCCGGTCGGCCACCTCGATGCCGATTGCCGCCTCGCGGCCGATGATGCCGCGCTCGACTTCGAGCGCCTGGCGGCGACGCAATATGTCCTCGACCTCGGCCGGCGTGGCATGCTGCGAAACGGCGACGCGGGCGCAGGCGGTGTCGAGCAGGCTGACCGCCTTGTCCGGCAGTTGCCGCGCCGGAATGTAGCGATGCGACAAGGCAACCGCCGCCTCGATCGCCTCGTCCAGGATCTGCACCTTGTGGTGCTGTTCCAGGACGCCGGCGACGCCACGCAGCATCAGCACGGCCACGACTTCCGACGGCTCATCGATCTTGACCACCTGGAAGCGACGGGTCAGCGCCGGATCTTTCTCGATATGCTGCTTGTATTCGGCCCAGGTCGTGGCCGCGATGGTGCGAAGCTCGCCGCGTGCCAGGGCAGGCTTCAAGAGGTTTGCGGCATCGCCGGTTCCGGCGGCACCGCCAGCGCCGATCAGCGTGTGCGCCTCGTCGATGAACAGGATGATCGGCGTCTCGGAGGCCTGGACCTCGTCGATCACCGCCTTCAGCCGCTTCTCGAACTCGCCCTTGACGCTGGCACCGGCCTGCATCAGCCCGACGTCGAGCATGCGCACGCTGACATTCTGCAGCGTTGGCGGCACGTCGCCCTGGGCAATGCGGAGCGCAAAACCCTCGACCACCGCGGTCTTGCCGACGCCGGCCTCGCCGGTCAGGATCGGGTTGTTCTGCCGGCGTCGCATCAGGATGTCGACGATCTGCCGGATCTCGGGATCGCGGCCGACGACCGGATCGATCTTGCCGTCATGGGCGCGCTGGGTCAGGTCGGTGGCATATTTCGCCAGCGCCGAATCCCCGCCGGGGCCGCGTTTTACCGGCGTCTCCGTGGCTGGGGTGGCCGGGGCAGCGCCGGCCTCCAGCGAACCTTCCATGACATCGGCGAAGCGGGAAATGACGCCGTCCGCATCGATCCGGTCGAATTCGGCGCTGATCTTCGACACCAGCCCCTCCAGCACCGGCGTCTTCAGGCAGGCAAGCAGGATATGGGAGCTGCGCACCTCTTCCACGCCGAACTCCAGTGTCGCCAGGTTCCAGCCTTCCTGGATGGCGTGGAAGATGTGGTCGGAGAATTCCTCCACCGAGGTGGCGCCGTAGGGCAGCTTGTCGATGGCACGGGTCATGTCCGCCGTCAGCCGGCTGGCGTCCAGCCCGGCATCGGCGACGATCATCTGTACGTCCGAGCGCTCCGACAGCACCAGTTGCTGAATGAAATGGACCAGTTCGACATAGGGATTGCCGCGCAGCTTGGCCGTGTCGGCCGCGGCCTTGAAGGCACGCACCCCCGTGGCATTGAGCTTGGCGACCAGTTCCTTGCGCTTGAAGCTCTGCGATGACCGGCGCTGTTCCATCGAACGTGCTCCCGAAATCAGCCAGCCGATACCCTGCCATAGAAGCAGCAGGTTGACAAAGCATGTGATGGATGACGCGCCTCGATCCCCGATTCGGTCGGCATCTTCCGTTTTAAGGAAAGCCCAGCATCCCCAAGCAAACAAACACGAAATTGCCCCTGCCTATGCGACGCATTTCACATACGGCGCCGGACAATCACGCCATGGGTTTCGACGACAGAACGGCCGCGTTTAGCTTCCGTTAGTTTTTGAGCAGTCCTTGAATTGTGATAAAGTGACGCAGTGTGATAACCTCACGTCACGCAAGGTCTAAAGGCCGCTCCTGGGGGTTGGTGTGATTGATCTCGCACTCTGGCTGAATCCTCTCGACGGTGAGAATCCGTCAGGTGAGGATTTGCGCAACGACCCGGCTTTTCATGAGCTGGAGCGCCTGACCGAACAGCAGACCAAAGTCGAGTATGACGAGCGCAACAAGCCGTCCGCGGAAGCGATCATCCCGATCGACTGGCCCGCCGTGCTTGCCAAGACCGAGGAATTGCGTCCGCGCGGCCGGGATCTGCGCCTTCTCGTCATCGTCACGCGTGCCCTGGCCAATGAATACCGGCTGGCCGGACTGGCCGAGGGCCTGAGCCTGATTGCGCAGACGTTCGACGCCCACTGGGAAACCCTGCACCCGGCGCTGCGATCCGCTGCGACGCCGCGCGACGCCGCCTTGCGTCGTATAAATGCCCTGCTCGACCTCCAGAACGGCCAGGACGGCCTGCTGGCTAACCTGCGGCAGATGATCTTTTTCGCGCCGCGCCCGATCGGGCCGATCAGCGGCCGCGACCTTGAACAAGGCGCTCTCGACGAGCGCGTCATGCTCCAGGAGGCGGCATCCGGGCTGAATGCGACCGAAAAGGCAGCGCTTGCAAGTGCCCACAGCCAGTTGCTGAACCGGGTGCGCAGCGGATGCGCGGCGCAGATCGATCAGGCCGGCGCCGAGATGACCTCGCTTCTGGCCGACGCCCGCGCGGCGATCGCCGCTCTCGATGCGGTCGAGACGGCGCTCAACGCCCGCATCGAAGGCAACGGCCCTGCCGTCCCGGACTTGAAACGGTTCCTGCAGCGTTTGCTGACCACGCTGGAAAGGAATTCGGCCGGCGCCACGGTGGCGAATGGCGCGGCCAAAGCATCCCCCTCACCTGCGGAACCGGCAGTGCCTGCTCGAAACGGTCATGGAGCCGATACGATGGCAAGTGTGGCAAGCTACGCGGAACAGAGCACCGGGCTGCCCGACCGGATTTCCTCGCGCGACGACGTCGTCAAATGCCTCGACCTGGTCGTCGCTTTCTATGACCGCACCGAGCCGTCCAGCCCGATCCCGCATCTCGCCCGCCGTGTGCGCCGCATGGTGCACATGGATTTTGTTGAACTGATGGAAGATCTCGCCCCGTCGGGACTGAAGGAATTCCGGCTTCTGGCCGGCGTTCCCGATGCCAAGAAGACGGCCCAGAAGGATGAAAGGTAGCAACACATGCCAGCCGAAAGCAAAGCGAAGGTCATCGAACGAAATCGCGCGCCGCGGGTGCAGATCGCCTACGACGTCGAAACCTACGGCAGCCCGACGACGATAGAACTGCCGTTCGTCATGGGCGTGATGGCCGACCTTTCCGGCGCTTCGCAGACCAGGGAGGCTTCAAAGTCGCTGCTGGACCGCGCCTTCGTCGAGACCGACGCCAACCGCTTCCCCAAGTTCATGGAGGCGATGGGGCCACGCGTGAAGGCGCGGGTGAAGAACACGCTGCCGCAAGCAGAAGGCGCCGAGAAGGACGAGGAACTGGCGCTTGATCTCACCTTCACCAAGATGGGTGATTTCGCGCCGGACAAGATCGCCGAGCAGGTCCCGCAACTGGCCGAGATCCTCAAGATGCGTCGCCAGCTCGAGGAGCTGCTCGGCTTCATGGATGGCCGTGTCGACGCGGAGAAGCGCATCGCCCAGCTTCTGAACAACGAGCCGCTTCTGAGCAAGATCGCCAGCCAGGCAATATCTGACGACGACAAGGTTGGGGAATAAGTCATGGCCGAACAGCAAAAGACCGCAGCCGTCACCGCCGAGGCGGAAGCCATCGACCTCGGAGAGTTCAGCGGGCTCCTCGAGAAGGATTTCAAGGTCAAGAAGGACGACAGCGAGAAGCTGCAGCAGTTGGTCCGCAATCTCGCGCTGGCGGCACAGTCCCGCTCCGAGACCACCACCATCTCGTCCAATGCGATCAAGTCGATCAAGTCGCTGATCGCCGGCATCGACAAGATGCTGACCACGCAGGTCAACGAGATCCTGCACGCGCCGGAAGTGCGCGAGATGGAAGGCACATGGCGCGGCCTCTGGTATCTCATCAACAACACCGAGACCGATGCCAAGCACCTCAAGATCCGGGTGATGAACATCTCCAAGGAGCAGTTGGCCGACACGCTCGAGGATTTTGAAGGCCAGATGTGGGATCAGAGCCCGATATTCAAGAAGGTCTATACGGACGAGTATTCGATGCTGGGCGGCGAGCCGATCGGTTGCATCGTCGGCGCTTACGAATTCTCCAACCATCCGCGCGATGTCGGCCTGTTGCGCAACATCTCGGGCATCTGCGCCTCCGCGCATACGCCGTTCATCGCGGCCGCCTCGCCGCGCCTGTTCCGTATGGACAGCTGGCAGGAGCTGCCCAACCCGCAAGACCTGCAGATGATCGTCAACAACCCTGCCTACGCCTCGTGGCAGTCGCTGCGCGAGAGCGAGGATGCGCGCTACATCGGCCTGACCATGCCGCGCGTGCTGGCCCGGCTGCCTTACGGCACCGAGACCGTCCCGGTGAAGGGCTTCACCTTCGAGGAGGAGGTTGAGGGCGACCACAACAAATATGTCTGGATGAACGCCGCCTTCCCGATGGGCGTCAACATCAACCGCAGCCACAAGCTCTATGGCTGGGGCACGCAGATCCGCGGCGTCGAGAATGGCGGCACCGTGCTCAACCTGCCGGTGCATGCCTTCCCGACCGACGATGGGTCGATCGCGATGAAGTGCCCGACGGAAGTCGCCATCGACGACCGCCGCGAGGCTGAACTGGCCAAGCTCGGCCTGATGCCCATCCTGCACCGGAAGAACACCGACCTCGCGGCCTTCATCGGCGCCCATTCGCTGCAGGACGACGAGACGCGTGCCGGGCGACTGGTCGATCCCGACGCGCAGTCGAACGAACGCCTGAGCGCCAATCTGCCTTACCTGTTCCCGGTGTCGCGCTTCGCGCATTACCTCAAGGCCATCGCGCGCGACAAGATCGGGTCGTTCAAGGAACGCTCGGACATGCAGATCTGGCTGACCGAGTGGATCAACCGCTACGTGCTGGCCAACCCGGCCTTCGCCGACGACAAGGCGCGCGCAAAGCGTCCGCTTGCCGCGGCCGAGGTCCAGGTGGACAGCGTGGAGGGCCGGCCGGGCTACTACAACGCCCGCTTCTATCTGCGCCCGCATTACCAGTTGGAGGGCATCAACGCTTCGCTCCGGCTGGTGTCAGAACTCCCGTCAGTGAAGGGTTGAACTAAAGCAATGTGATCTTGTTTCGTTTTGAGAGCGGTGGAGAAAGACAATGCCTGTGAAGATCGATGGATTCCTGAAAGTTCCGGATATCAAGGGTCCGAGCGTGCGAGACGGCCACGAGGACGAGATCGAAATCCATGGCGTCGACTACAAGATGGTCGCGCCATACGATCCGAATTCGCTCTCGCGCCGCGGTCGTGTGGCCTTGGGGATGATCAAGTTCACCAAGCACTATGACAAGTCCTCGCCCTATCTGAAGAAGGCGCTGTTCGAGAACAAGGCTCTCGACGAGGTGGTGTTTTCCGCGCGTCGGACCATCGACGGCGAGACCAGCGACTATCTGGTCGTCACGCTCACCGACGCCTCCATTATGGAATACGACATGCAGCAGGCCGAGGACGAAGCCGACCTGATCGAGGAGGAAGTCAGCTTCGCCTATAAGAAGATCAAATTCGTCTACGACAAGGACGACGAAATCGAAATGGATGTCTATGTCGGCAAGTGAGGTCCGGCGGCCCGGCGCGAACAAGCCGCGGCTTGCCGGCAGCTCGCGAGCGACGCGCGAGGCGGTCCAGCCCTCTCTCTGGGACCGCCTCGTCAACGACCTGCCCGGGCTGACCTCCGAGATAGACGGGCTGCGCCAGCTCCTGCAGGACGAGCTTGGCGCGGACCGCCTGGAGACATTTCTTGCCGGTAGCGCGCGGGCCATCGACGCCGATGCTGAGCTGACGCCTGACCAGAAGCGGCGCCTGCACCGTTTGACCTTCCAGACCCAGCATCGCGCCGAGATCGAGAGCCGCGGCGTGGTGGTGTCGGCGCGCGTGCTGAGGGAGGCCGTGCGGCGCGACATCGAGGCCCTGTTCAACACCGAGCGCTTCGAATCCGTTCCGCTGTTTTCCGATCTCGAGCGCGAGCAGGCGTTGGACGATCCGCCGTCGCTGGCGGATTTTCCGGAAGTCCGCCGAAGCGTGGTCAACTACGGCGTGCCTTCCTTCTCCGGGCGTTCATCGCGCGACTTCGACCGCGACGTGCTGGCGCGCGAGATCCGCGCGGTGCTCGCCACGTTCGAGCCACGCCTGAAGGAAAGCGCCACCACGGTCACCGTCACTCTTGGCGACAAAAGCGTGGGTCTGAAGATCGAGATAGACGCGGTGCTGATCATGACGCCGACGCCGGAGCGGCTGCGCCTTCGCACCACGATCAATCTCGACAACGGCCTGGCGCGGACCGAATTCGGGGAAAGCTGAGATGGATCGGGTCTTCGTAGAATATTACGAGGAGGAACTGACCCATATCCGCGGGCTGGCAGCGGAATTCGCCGACATGCATCCGGCGATCGCCCGCAACCTTTCTCTCGATACGGTGCCGTGCCCTGACCCCTATGTCGAGCGCCTGCTCGACGGTGTGGCCTTCCTCGCCGCGCGCACCCGGCTGAAAGTCGATGCCGAGCGCTCCCGCTTCACCCGCGCCGTGCTCGACGTCCTCTATCCCGATCTGGTCACACCGGCGCCGGCGACCGCGATGGCGGTGCTGAAACCCGGCCAGCAAGTCCAGTCGATGATTGCGGGGCATGTCGTCAAGCGCAACACCAGGCTGGTTTCCAGCCTGCAGCCCGGCCTGTCGACACGCTGCACCTACACCACCGCGCAAGAGATCACGCTGTGGCCGATCGCGGTCAGTTCCGTCAGCTATTTCCAGGATCGCAGCGGACTGGCGGCGGCCGGTATCCCGCCGATCGGCGGCGTGGCCGGCGAAGCTGCGCTGCGCGTGGCATTCACCCGGACCGGCAAAGGCAAATTGAACGAACTCGCGCTCGATCGGCTTGATCTCTATTTGGCCGGCCGCGCCAAGGCGCCGCTGATTTTCGACGCCATTTTCGGAGCCTGCTCGGCGGTTGGCGCACGGGCCGAAGGCAAGACCAATCCGATATCGCCGCTGCCGGAGCCCGAAATGGTCGGTATCGGCGACGACGAAGCCTTGATGCCCCGTACCCGCCCGACATTCGAAGGCTACCGCCTGCTGCGCGAATATTTCATGATGCCCGAACGCTTCCACTATGTGCGGGTGTCCGGCCTGCAGCCCGTCGTGCGCAAATGCGACGGCGGGCTCGAGATCATTTTCATGTTCCGGCGCCCGGTGCCCGAGCTTGCCGACCTCACGCCCGGCGATTTCGAACTCTTCGTCACCCCGATCATCAATCTCTTCGAGCGCGAGTGCAACGTCGTCGAGCTCGACCCTCGCAGGACGCGGCAAGTGCTGCATGCCGACCGCACGCGCGCGCGCGACTTCGAGATCTACCGGGTCACTCGCGTCGAGGACGCCGAGAGCGAAGGCAGCGACGCCGAAATACCCGAGCTCTTCAGCCTCGGGCAAAACCGCGGCAGCGGCTGGGTCTATTCCACCGAGCGCCGCCCGCGCCGGGCGACCGAGGATGAGCGGCGCGATGGCCTGACCCGCACCTCCTACACCGGGGACGATGTCTTCCTGGCGATCTCCCGTCCGGTCACAAGCCCGGCGAACCGGGCCATAAGGCGGCTCGACGTGATGGCGCTTTGCACCAATCGCGACCTGCCGATCCTCGACGACACCCCAACGCTGACGCTGGAGACGGCCGATCCGGTCGAGGCGGTCAGGCTCATCGGCGCGCTGCGGCCGCCGCAGCCGGCGATCCCCGCCGCGTTGCCCGCGGGCGCCGAAGGTGAATCGAGGGCCGACAATCTCGCCTGGCGGCTCGTCGCCCAGCTCGGGCTCAACTTTCTCAGCCTCGCCAAGGAGGGTCGCGGCATCGATCCGCTCCATGCCTTGCTCGACCTCTATGCCGACCGGGGCGATCCGGGCCTTGCCCGCAACGTGCATTCGATCGTTCGCATCGACTCGCGCCCGGTCATCGAACGGCTGCAGATCGACGGACCGATGTGCTTCGGCAGAGGCACGGAAGTGACCTTGCATGTGGACCAGTCCGTGCTTGCGGGGCAAAGCACGCTGCTGCTTTCGGCCTTGCTTGCGCGGCTGTTTGCCCGCCACGCCGGGATAAACGGCTTTGTGCGGACCCGTACACGGCTGCTGCAGAAGCAGGAGGATGTGCCATGGCCGATGACGCCCGGCAATCGCTACCTGATCTAGACAAGGTCGGACCGGACCGGACCGAAGATTTGTCTCAGTCGTTCGACTTCTTCGAGCTGCTGCGCCGGCTTGAACGCAGGGGTGGCCTGTTCGGCTATTCCGGCCGCTTGGAACGCGAGCCGGCAAGGCTCGGTCAGCATGTGCGCCTGAGCTTTTCGGCCAGGGACGTGGTGGACTTCCAGGAAGCAGCCGACAACGCGCCGGCGCGGGTCACGGTTGCCAATCTTGGCCTGATGGGACCCGAAGGCCCGCTGCCGCTGCATCTGACCCGCTGGGTGCTCGATCGCCTGTCGCAGCGCTGGTTCACCGGCGCCGATGCCAGGCAGACCAGCGACACCACCTTTGTCGACTTCGCCAACATTCTGCAGCATCGCATGATTGCGCTCTACTACCGGGCCTGGGCGGATGCCCACCCGGCGGTGCAGGTCGAACGGGCCGTCGGCGGCCGGGTTCGCGCAATGCTGGAAGCGATGGCCGGCATTGGCCTTCCCGGCACCCAGAATCCCGAGCTCGACACAGTCAGGCTGCGCCAGGCCGCTTCGCTGGCCAGCCAGGTCGACGGCCCCGAGCGGCTCACCCTGTTCCTGGCCGAAGCCTTCAAGGTGCCGGTGCAGGTCAAGGAGTTCATTGCTGCCTGGATACCGCTGCCGGCCGCGCTGCAGAGCAGGCTTGCCAAGGCCTACGCGGTCCTCGGCCGCGGGGCGACGATCGGCCCGCGCGTTTTCAGCCGCCAGAGCCGGATCGAGCTGCGCGTCGGTCCGCTCGGCCTGGAGGATTTCAAATCTTTCCTGCCGGGCGGCCAGCGCCTGGCGCTGTTCAAGCAGGCGGTTCGCGAGATGCTCGGAGAAGCGCTCGACGTCGACCTGCGCATCGTGCTCGCGCGCGAGGCCGTGCCGCCGCCGCGCATCGGAACCGTCCAGCTTGCCCGCACTGCCTGGCTTGCGCGGCCCGCCGAAAGGGGGGATGCTGACGATCTGCGGCTGCGCACGATCGTCGGATGGCGGCCGGAGATAGCGGGGGTCGCGGCATGAGTCTGCTGCTTACGCTGGAGCAAGGGCCACGCACCCAGGCGGTAAGGCAGACCCGGCTGGACGAGGGTGAGCTGGTGATCGGCCGCAGCGCCGACGCCGGCTGGCAGATCGACGATCCGGACATGTTCGTCTCGCGCGCCCATTGCAAGATCAGCGGCGGGCAGGACGGCTATTTCGTCACCGACACGTCGAGCAGCGGGCTGTTCATAAACGATTCCGACAGCCCGCTCGGTGCCGGCAGATCGGCGCGTCTGCAAAGCGGCATGCGGCTGAGGCTCGGTGACTACATACTGTATGTCGACCTGCAGACGCCAGCCATGCAATCGCCAGCAACCACCACCCAGCCGGTCGCCGAACGGTCGCCGCCCGCGTCCCGCGCGCCGTTGAGCATCGGCAACGACGATTTCTTTTCGGCCAGGGCCGAGGAAGAGCCGCGGCGGCCGCGCCCGGCCGATCTGCCCAACCCGTTCGAGCAGCCGCTGCCGGGTGCATTCGAGCGCGCCAACGCCAACCAGGGCAGTTCGCAGGCCTTCGACGACCCGTTCAGCCTCGACCCGGTGCCATCCCTCAACGGCGGGGCCGAATCCGCCCCGGCAAAGCCGTCGGCCGTCGAAGACGATTTCGGCTTCGGGCCGGCCGCCCCCCCCGCTCCGGCGCATGGCGAATGGCCGGCGGGCCAGCGCGAGCGCGTCGCCGAAAGACCGCAACCGGCGAACCCATGGGATTTGCCGGCGCAGGCGCCCGAGCCCCCTCCCGCGCCACGTGTGGCCGCCAGTCCACGACCGGTCCGTCAGCCGCCGGCGGCCCCGTCGCAGTCGCACTCGGACATGGCGCTTCGCGCCGCCTTCCTGCGCGGCATGGGCGTCGAGGAAGCCGATCTCGCCGGCCGCGACGCGATCGCCGAGATGGAGAAGTTCGGGCGCGAGTATCGGCTGATGCTGGAAGGCCTGATGCAGCTTCTGCGCAAGCGCTCCGAGGAAAAGGGAAACGCGCGTGTCGCCCAGACGATGGTCGGCGCCTCCGAGGTCAATCCGCTCAAGTTCCTGCCGACGGTCGACGACGCGATCGTGACCATTCTTGGCGAACGCAGCCCCGGCTTCCTTGCCGGCGAAGCGGCAATCTCGGATGCGGTCCGCGATCTCGCGCAACATCACGTGCGCGCCTGGCGCGGCGTGCAGGCCGCGCTTCGCCAGATGGTCGACCGCTTCGACCCGGCGGCGATCGAAGAAGAGCTGAAATCGAATTCCGCGATCGGCACGCTGCTCTCGGGCGGGCGTGGCGCCAAGCTGTGGGAGCTTTACCAGAAACGCCATCGTGAAATCGCCGAGAGCGCGGAAAAGAGTTTTCTCGGCGAGGTCGGCGCTGATTTTAGGGATGCATATGAGGAGGAGTGAGACATGATCGATCGACGCGAATTCATCATTGCCCTTGGCGCCACCGGGCTGGTTTCAGCCTGCCAGAGCGGTCCGCCGAAACCATCCGTGATCACGGTCAATGTGAGCGGCGGCGCCGGCATGAATCCGGGGCCGGGCGGCGGTGACCGGCCGGTGACTGTCCTGGTGATGCGGCTGAGCAGCACCGGCAAGTTCAATTCGGCCGACTATTTCGCGCTGCAGGGCGATGCTGGGTCCGCGCTCGGGGCCGACCTCATCGGGTCCGACACGGTCTCGGTCGCGCCGGGAAAGACCGCGGCCAAGACCATCACGGTCGAACCGAACGCGACGGCGCTCGGCTTCGTCGCGCTGATCCGCGAGCCTGGCGGGAGGAACTGGCGCACGACCAAGTCGGTCTCGCCGGGCTCGAAATTCACCATCAACGTGACGCTCGGCAGCGGTGGCATCTCCGCCTAGCGGCCGGACAGGAAGTGGCTCCGTGCGGAGAGTAACGGCATGAGCGATGCAAACAGGGTGCTGTGGTCCGAGGGCCTGTTTCTCAGGACCCAGCACTTCCAGCAGCAGGACCGGTTCTTCGAGGCGACCGTGCGCGGCGCCTTGCAGGCCGGGCAGCTCCACACGTTCGGCTTCCAGCAGCTGACGCTCGACCAGTCCCTGCTCGACGCCGGCCAGATCTCCATCGTGTCGGCGCGCGGCATCTTCCCGGATGGCACGCCCTTTTCCATTCCCGAGATGATGGACGCGCCACGACCCTTGCCGGTCACCGCCGACACCGGCGCTGGAGCGGTGCTGGTCGCGCTGCCGCTCGAACCGCCCGGCGGCGTCGGCTTCGATCCGGCGCACGCCGCATCCACGGGCGCGCGCTATCATGGGCGGATCGTCTCGGTCCGCGACGCGGTGCACGGAGGATCGGACCCGGAGGAGATCGAGATTGCCCGGCCGCAGGCAGTGCTCTTGGCGCCGGGCAAATCGGTCGGCGGCTACACCGCCCTGCCCGTCGCCGATGTCAAAGGCGTGCGCGCCGATGGCGGCGTCTCGCTGGATGAGGCGTTCCTGCCGCCGACCCTGATCACGGGCGCGGTGGCCTGGTACCGGCAATTGCTTCTGGAAGTCGTCACCGGCCTCGACCAGATCGCCGAGGCGCATGGCAAGATGGTGATGGGCGGGCCCGGGCGCAGCGTGGAGGACCTGTTGATGCTCCACCTTGCCAATGCGGCACGGCCGCGGCTGGCGCACATGCTGGCGCAGGACGTCTTCCACCCGGCCGAGCTCTACCTGGAGCTTGCCGGCCTCGCCGGCGAGATGGCGACCTACGGCTCCAGCTCGCGACGGCTGGGCGAATTGCCGGCCTATGACCACATGGCCCCCGGGCCCGCCTATTCGGCGCTGGCCGATGCCTTGCGCTCGCTTATCCTGAGCCTGCGCTACATCGAGCCCAAATCGCGCGCCCTGCCCGTCATGCGGCATTCGACCAATGTCTGGAAGATCCGCATCGACAATCCGAAGCTGCTGGTGGCGAGCCGCATCGTCATCCGGGTCGGCTCCGAACTGTCGGAAGATGCGCTGCGCAAGATCTTCGTCAATCAGGCGACGGTCGGCGCGGCCGACCAGTTCGAGGGCCTGTGGAAATCGCGCCTGCCCGGCATCCCGCTGAAGCCGCTCCATTCGCAGCCGCGCGAAATCCCCTACGACGGCGACCGGCTGTGTCTCGAGCTCGATCAGAAGAGCGAGCATTGGGCCTCGCTGCTCGACGCCCCCGGCTTCGTCATCGGCGTCTCGGGTGTCTTGCCAAGCGAGCCGCAGGTGGACTGCTATTCGGTGAACAGGTGAGATCATGAGCCGGGATGATCCCTTCGGACTGTCGGAGGATCGCGAACGCACGCGCATCAGGCTGACCGGCGCCCAGATGCCGCGGCCGACGGCGCCGATGCTGACGGGTGTGCCTATCAAGCGCTCGCGCACCCATCCCAATGCGCTCATCAACGCCTTTGCGCCGCTGCTCGAATTCGCGCCCGAGCTCGAAAGCGCGCTGGCGCCGGAGAACCCTGAAACGTTGCGCACGCGTCTGCTCGAAGAGCTGGTTCGGGCGCGCGATGCCGCCATGACGTCGGGATCGTCTCTGGAGCGCGCCGATCAGGCGGCCTGGGTGGTGGCGGCGCTTCTCGACGACCTCGCGCTCAACACGCCCTGGGGCGGCGCCAGCGCGTGGCCGCGCCAGCCGCTGGTGGTCATGCTGCGCGGCGACGTCGATGCCGGCACCCAGTTCTTCACGCGCCTCGACGAGCTGGAGCGCCACCCGAACCGGGACCGCGAGCTATTGGAACTGCAGTACCAGTGCCTGGCGCTTGGCTTCCGCGGCAAATACCGGGTGCCCGGCCGCTCCGGCGACCGCTCGCTCAATGCCGTTCGCGTGGCGGCGGCGCGCTTCCTGCGCGATGCCGACGCCGAGGGCGCGCCGCTGTCGCCACATTGGAAAGGCGTGATCGCCTCGGACGAGCCGCAGCGCTTCATCGTGCCGATCTGGGTGATGGCGCTCGCCGCCGCAGTGATCGCCACTGTGGTCCATATCGGGCTCTCGATGGGTCTGAGCAGCCAGGCCGTCGAGCTCTCGGCGCTGGTCCGGGCGCTGCCGCCGCCTGCGCGTGCCGATATCACCCGCGCCGCGCCGAAGGTTGACGCGCCTGCGCCGCCCGAGCCGGAGCCAGTCGATTTCGCGCTGCTGCCGGAATTCAAGGCCGAAGCGCCGGACGACCTCAGGGGGGCGCTCAGCGGCACCGAGAGCGTGTCGCTGGCCAAGCTGGTCATCCAGGCCTCCAACCCCGAATTGTTCCAGTCGTCGCGACCGACACTGACGCCAGGCTTCGAGCCACTGGTCGAATCCATCGCCAAGGTCATCCTCGCCAACCAGGAGCTGATCGGAAACATCACCGTCGTCGGCCACACCGACAACGTGCGCCTGCAACGATCCAACCCGCTGTCGACCAACCAGCGGCTCTCGGAAGCGCGGGCCGAGACCATAGCCGACCTCCTGGTGCGGGCCGGCGTGCCGCAGGAGCGTATCCATTCCGAAGGGCGCGCTGAGACCGACCCGGTGGCCGACAACTCGACACGCGAGGGCCGCGCGCTCAACCGGCGCGTCGAGGTCCTGGTCGAGAAGAGGCTCTGAGATGTTCATCCTGCGCTTCCTCTGGGCTGTGCTCACATCGCGCTTCCTTTGGACGCTGATCGGCATCGCGCTGCTTTCGCTGGTCATCTGGATCTTCGGCCCGATCGTCCAGGTCGGTCCCTATTCGCCCTTCGATTCCGACAATGTGCGCATCGGCATGATAGCCGGCCTGATCATCCTGTGGCTGATCTGGCTGATCATCGCCCAGCGCCGCGCGATCCGCGCCAACCGCATGTTCGTCGCCGAGATCGCGGCGCCGGCGGCGGAGAAGCAGCTCACCCCCGGCGAGGAAAGCGTCGCCGCCGTCGGCGCCAAGTTCGCCGATGTGATGGCCGAGCTGAGGCGCCGCAAGCTCGGCGGCCGCAAATTCCTGCGCGAAATGCCCTGGTATGTGATCGTCGGGCCGCCGGCGACCGGCAAGACCACGGCGCTGCGCCAGTCCGGCCTGAACTTTCCGATCGACCTCACCGACGACCTGCAAGGTGTCGGCGGCACGCGCAACTGCGACTGGTTCTTTTCCGAAAACGCGGTGCTGATTGACACCGCCGGCCGCTACGTCCAGCAGGAAAGCCAGCCGGATGTCGACGCAACCGAGTGGCTGGGTTTTCTCGACCTGCTCAAGAAGCACCGCGGCCGCCGCGCGCTGAATGGCGTCATCGTCGCGCTCTCGATCGACGCGCTCTCGGAAGGCGACGAAGCCATCAAGGCGCACGGCCGCAAGATCCGCCGCCGGCTGGCCGAGCTCAACGACCGGCTCGAAATCCGCCTCCCTGTCTACCTGATGCTGACCAAGGCCGATCTGATCAAGGGCTTCGAGGCCTTCTTCGGCGGCCTGTCGACCACCGCGCGCGAGCAGGTGTGGGGGACGACCTTCGCGCTCGACGCCCGCGTCGACGCCAAGACCATCGAGAAGGAAATCGCCACGCTGGCGACCGAACTCGAGCGGCGCCTGGTGCCGCGTCTTGAGGACGAAGACAAGCTCGCCACGCGCGCCGAGATTTTCCGCTTCCCGGCCCAGCTCGCGAGCCTTTCCGAACCGATCCAGGTGCTGATCGAGGCGATGTTCGGCGAAAGCCGCTACGAGGAAGCCGCCTGGCTGCGCGGCCTTTACCTGACGTCGGCGACGCAGGAAGGCGCGCCCATCGACCGGCTGACCGCGGCGTTGTCTTCATCGTTCGGTCTTCCGCCGCGCCGCGCCATGCCCGCGCCAAGGGTCGAGAAGCGCAGCTTCTTCCTGCGGAATCTGCTGACCGAGGTGATCTTCAAGGAAGCCGGCCTCGGCACGTTCGACCCGCTGGCGCAGCGCCGCCGCGCCTGGATCTGGCGCGGCGCCGCCACCGCCTGCGCGGCAGCGGCGTTGCTGGCCGCCGGCCTGTTCTCCTGGTCCTACTACGATAACCGCACCGCTATCACCGCGCAGGCTGGCCAGTTCGAGGCGCTGCAGGAGCCGCTGACCGCCGTCACCGCCGCCCCGGCATCGGTGGAGCAGCCGGCCATCGACGGCGCGCTGGCCGCGATGGACGAGGTCGCGAATGCCCGCACCGCGCCGCCGGACGCGCCGCATGACCTGCTCGGGCCCTCGGCCTCGGCGGAATTGGTGCGCGCGCAGGCCGACACCTACGATCATGCGCTGCGCAACGTCCTGGAACCCCACATGGTCGCGCTGCTCGAGGCGACCATGTGGCGGCAGATCCGCGATCCGGACTTCATGCTGGGCGCGCTGAAGACCTATCGCATGATGACCGGCCTGTCGCAGATGGACACCGACTTCGCGCAGGGCTGGTGGGTCAACAGCCTGCCCGAATTCGCGCCCTCGCCGCCTTTCCCGAGCCCGGACGCGGAAGAGCACCAGTTGGCCGCGATCCGTCGCATGGCGGTCGACGACAACTACATCGCGCCCGACAAGGAACTGGTCGCCGAGGCACTGAAGACGGTGTGCACGATCTCGCTGCCGGCGCGCGCCTACAAGCAGTTGCTGGCCGATCCGGAAGTGGCGGGGGTGAAGGAATGGATCCCGGCCAATTTCGCCGGGCCGAACGGCGCCAAGGTGTTCGCACGGCGCTCCGACAAGACGTTGCGCGTCGGCGTTCCGGGCGCCTTCACCTATGCCGGCTTCCACGATGCCGTTCTCGACCGGGTCGAGGACGTGGCCGCCCAGGCGGCACTCGATCGGGCAGTGTTCGCCGGCGGCTGCTCGGAGAATTCCGAAACCTCCGTCTCGGCGCTGTCCGAGGACATACTGAAGCTCTACTACGACGACTACATCGCGCAATGGGACAGCTTCCTGCGCGATATGCGGCTCGCGCCGTTGGCCGACCTCAATGTCGCCAGCGAGAACCTCAAGGACCTTTCAAGCGCCGATTCCGCGCTGAAGCGCCTTTTGACCGCGGTGGTTCAGGAGACCGACCTTACCCGGTCCGACGAAGCCCCGGCCGACGACAAGGCGGCCGCGAAGGGCGGCTCGAAACTGCTCGGCAAGCTCGGCAAGCTGGGCAAGGTCGTCAAGACCGGGGCAAAGCTGCTGCCGCGCGCCGGTTCTGCCGACAAGGTGGACCTGACCGGCAGCCTGGTGGCCGAACACTTCAAGCCGCTGAAGGGCGCGATCGCCGAGGTCGACGGCCAGCCTCCGGCGCTCGACGCTGCGGTGGTGGCGCTGACGGCGCTTTCCAACGTGCTGCAGACGGTGACCGCCAATCCCGACCCGCAGGACGCCATCAAGAAACAGGGCGGCCTGGCCGAGCTCACCGGCGCCGTCGCCAGGCAGGCGCAGATCCTGCCCGACCCGATCGACGACTGGCTCGGCGGCATCGCCGGCGACACCAGCGGCCTGACGCAGAAGGCCGTCACCAACGAGCTCAACGCCATCTGGCGCGCCGACATCCTGCCGTTCTGCCAGGCGGCGCTCAACGACCGCTATCCGTTTAGCCCCGAGAGCGCGGTCGACGTCAATGTCCGCGACTTCGCCCGCCTGTTCGGACCGGCCGGCATGATCGACGCTTTCATCAACGACCATTTGATCAGCTATGTCGACACCGCCAGCCAGCCCTGGAAATGGCGTGCCGACTTCGGCCTCGACCCTGCGGCGCTGGCGGCGTTCGAACAGGCCAGGCACATACGCGACGATCTCTTTCCCGGCGGGACGGGACCGGTGATGAGCTTCACGCTGGAGCCGAAGGACCTGTCGCCCAATGTCACGCGCGTGACGCTCAATCTCGACGGCCAGAACCTCGTCTATTTCAACAACGCGACGCGGCCGCAACCGATGACGTGGCCCGGCAAGGACGGCACCGGCGTGATCTCGCTCGCCTTCCAGCCGGTCGACGGCTCGCCCGAAATCATGCTCAACGAGACCGGCAGCTGGGCGTGGCTGAGGATGCTGCGCGCCGGCCGCTTCACCGGCACCTCGCTGGCCGACGTCTACAGCCTGCGCCTCGGCACCAAGGGCATGTACGCCGATTTCGAGCTCAAGGCGGCAAGCGTCGAGAACCCCTACAACCTCGAAATGTTCAAGAAGTTCACATGTCCGCCGCAGATATGAACACCGGTTTTTTCGGCAAGATTCCGGGGACCGGAGATTTCGTCTCCGCAAACCTGCCGCGGACTTTCATCGACCGCTGGGATCGCTGGATGTCGATGGAGCTGCGTGCCCGGCCCGATGAGGGTGAGCTTGACCAGCGCGTCTGGCGCTTTGTTGTCCGGGCCGGGATTTTTGGGGACCAGTCCTGCGCCGGTGTCTGGCGCATGAGCGAGGACCGCGTTGGCCGCCGTTATCCCTTCGCGATCGTGCGGCTAGGCCCGCCGCCGGATCCTGCCAACAAGTGGTTCGATACGCTGGCTGAACTGCTCCAGCGCTGTGTGGACGAACATTTCTCGCACACACGGCTGGAAGACTATCTTCAGGAATTGGAGGCACCTATCGCAGGTGACGACACGCGCGGGATCGCGTTCTGGAGTGACGATTGGGAGGTGAGGGAGTTCAGATTCGCCGACATCCACGATCTCGCGGCCAACGCCCTGCCGGCCATGCGCGCGGCGCGGACTGAAGTCGGGGCACGCTGATCATGGGCAACAGCGTTTACGCCGATGGCATGGGCTTCTTTCACCAGGGTAGCAATGGGAAGGGCATCGCGCCTGGCGACGTCTGCCTGTCACCGCCTACTCCACCCGGAGTCCCGGTGCCGGTTCCGTATGTCAACATGCTGTCGGCAAGCGATCTCACCAAGGGCAGCAAGAGCGTAAAGATACAGGGCAATCCGACCGCGCTGGAGAGCTCTTCGGAAATCGCTACCAGCACCGGCGACGAGCCGGCCACACAGGGTCTTGGCGCCGGCGTCGTAACCCACAAGATCAAGGGCAAGGGCGCGTTCAAGCTTTGGTCGTTCACGGTGAAGGTGGAGGGCAAGGGCGTCGATCGCCATGGCGACCCCATGGGCCAGAACGAGATGAGTGACCCGCCCAACTGCATCGACAGTTCGGCGCTGGTGAATTTCTTCAAGAGTCTCCCAAAGGGAGACCGCTTGAGGAAGTGCGCGCGCAAATACAATGGCCGCAAGCACCGCCCGAGCCGGAAGTCGAAACAAGCCAAGAAGGTAAACGGGAAGGTCTGCTGGGAATGCCAGCGCGACCTGGCAAACATGAAAAAGCGGCTGGCGAACGGCGCCAAGCTGCAAACCAGGATCGCCAGGCTAGAGGCCAAGATCAACAAGCAGAAAACCAAGGGGCACTATATGATCCACGACCACCAGCCGCCGCTGGTGGTCGCTTGGAAAATGGGCGGATGCCACATGGGCGCGGCGGCGTTCAAGAAGCACTTCTCGAAACCGGAAACCGTCAAGCCGCACTGCACCAGCCACCAGCGAAGCCAAGGCTCAAAAGCCAGGGCGTTTTCCAAGCGCATGAACGCATCACACTTCGCATAGGGGAAAACCAAATGGCTGCACTCGACGACGTTCAGACCCGCTACGTGGCAGAGTTGCGCGCCATCGCACCCGAACTTCGCGCCTGGTGGAAACATATGTGTGCCCTGAGGGGCGAGCAAACCATGCTCACCAGATGGCCAACTGGCATTTCAGGCCATCCGCGCACGCTTGCCGTCTTCCGAAAATACTACTTTGAAATCGAGGCGCTAAACGACGAGGCGATCCTGGATGAAGGGGAGGAAAATGAGGACGACGATGACGATGTTACCGAGGATATGTGGGGCGAGGACGACGACGACGAGGGGGCCGACATTGGCGACCACGCGGAGCTGTTGATCTACGACATAGAAGAGCTGGCGCCCGATATTTACGAGCTTGTCGACGGCATCTGCTACGTGCCGGTCGGTCTGACCCCGGATGAGGACCCTGTGTGACATGGCACTGATCACACTTTACAGCACCGAGGACGGAATAGAGAGACTGCTGACGCAGCCGGGTGACGTGCGCGCTCAGGCTGTACCTTTCGCCGACATTCCATTGGAACAGGCTTCGCCGGAACACCGCCAGGCGTTTGCCGACTATGTCAACGATCTGAAGCTCGCCTATGACATCGCCGAAGCCTGGTGGGAAGATACGATCGAGACCCAGAAAGACCTTGGCCTCAGCCAGAAAAAGGCGATCGCCGAGGCCTTCGACGAGCGCCTCGCGGGTCCCGCATCCAACCCTCATGTGGTCTGGGCCGTTCGTGGCTACTGGATGGAATGCGACCGCATCAACAGATTGGTCGGAAGCGGCAAGGCGGTTCCACCCGAAAAACTGCTCCTCAAATGGCTGATCGAGGCAGGCGAGACGGATCTCGTCAGGCTGATCGCGTGTATGCCCTACTGGCCGGTCGGGATCGATGAGAAGGGAGAGTGGTGCTGAACCATGGCCTTTGACGTCTGGCTCGAAAACCGTACACCTTTCGCCGCTGCCACCCACGTGCAGATGAGTGCCGACGGCCAGGAGGTATTGCTGGCGATGTTTTCCGCGAGCTTCGAAGCGCCGGGTCAAAATGCCGAACTGAAGCCCGCGGACGAGCAGCTGCCCGTGACTTTCGGCGATGTGCCTTTCGGCGATCCGACCCTGTCCTCCAACCGCTACGAGGCCGATATCGTGCCGAAGAAGCCCTTGGCCGAAGTTATCGTCAACGGCACAGCCCATGCGCCGAACGGCAAGCCGATCCGCGAGATGCAGGTCGGCCTGAGTATCGGCAGCGTTCGTAAAGTGCTGAACGTCGTCGGCGACCGCGTCTACGAAGCCGGCAGCTACAGCGCGCCGCATCCGTTCAGAGCCATGCCGATCGTTTACGAACGCGCCTATGGCGGCACCACGCCGGATGGGAAGATGGAACTGCGCAATCCGGTCGGTGTCGGGTTTCATCAGGCCCGGTCGGCCGACCCGGCGGTCAAGACGCAGGCCCCCAATATCACCTATCCGGGAGAACCTTTCCTCAGCCCTTCCGACCGCCCGAAGCCTGCCGGATTTGGCGCGCTGGGTCGCGGCTGGCAGCCACGCATCGGCTATGCCGGAACATACGACCAGGCATGGATCGACACGCAATGGCCCTTGCCGCCGGCGGATTTCGACCTGCGATATAATCTCTGTACCGCGCCCGACCAGCACTTGCCGCAATTTAGCGGCCGCGAGACCGTATCGCTGATTGGCCTCACCGCGACCGGACGGTGGGACTTCCGGCTGCCTCGCATCGTGGCTCCGATACGACTGGTATATGACGACCGTGTCGAGGAACACGCTTTCCACGCCGATACCGTCATCATCGAGCCTGATCTGTGGCGCGTATCGCTGAAGGCACGCCTTGCGCTGATAACGAAACGCAACGCCCCTGCCCTGCGCGAGATCGTTTTCGGTCATGTCTCGCCGGTTCTCCTCAGCGCAGTGCGCAAGCGCAAAGCCTATTTGAATCCGCTCGGCGGTGACGGCACGCTGCGCGGCCAACCGGTTTGGCAGCCATGAAACGGCCACTCTATGTCGTGGGTAGTGGCGCGGTGACCGCTGCCGGGCTCGACGCCAGGCAGACGCTTGCGGCAATCCGGGCAAGCCTTTCGGCTTTCGAGGAGATGACCCTGGCTGAACCTTTCGGCGCTGTTCAGATCGTCTCGCGGATTCCCACGCATCATCAGCTACGTCGCACCCAGGGGAAATGGCTGGTCAACATGGCGGCGCGGGCAGCCAAGGAAGCATTCCGCACCGGCGCGCGCGCCTCGGAAGCAACCGCTATCCTGCTCACGCCGCCCGAAAGCTTTCGCAAGCACCCAGCCTATGAGGATATTGCGCCGCCGGAGTTCCTGGCTGCGGTGATCAAGGCTACCGGACAGCGTTTTCATGCGGCTTCGCGCGCTGTCGACGGCGGCGCGGCCGCAAGCATCGGCCTGCTCGAACGTGCCCGGGAAATCATGGAGCGGCAAGGTGTCGAGCAGGTTCTGCTCGGTGGCGTGGATAGTCTCGTCAACGATACGGATCTGGCCCGACTGGAACAGGCCGGGCGCCTCAAGGGAGAAGACAACGCGCAGGGCCTTGTTCCGGGGGAGGCCGCAGCCTTCGTCCGGCTGACCCTCAATCCCGAAGGGGGATCACCTGTCCACGCCACCATCCACGGCGTCGGTGTGTCGGAGGAAAAGGATAGCGTTCTGTCGGATCGTTACAGCCAAGGCCGAGCCTTGCTCGCCGCCCTGCATGACGCAGTCAGGGGATCCGGTCCGTCCGAGTCCGACATCGATTTCGTCGTCAGCAACAGCAATGGCGAGCGTTACAGCGGCCTGGAGCAGTTGATAGCGCGACCGCGTTTCTACCGCACACGCCGCGAAAGGCTGCCGACCGCCTATCCAGCCATGACTATCGGTGATATCGGCGCTGCCGGCGGAGCGCTCGCGCTGATGCTTGCGGCCGACAGTTTTCTCAACGACTACGCGCCGGGCCCCACGGTTGCCTGCGAACTCTCCTCCGAGAATGGATTGCGGGCGGCTGCGGTTATGGCCCGCATGACCAAGCGATAAAGTTGGAGCCGTTCACAGGTTGCCGCTTGAGTTCGATGCTTTCGAAATTACATCCATGCAGGAAATCGGCGTGTGCAGCGCCAATCCGCCAGCGACGCGGAGGGTGTAGCGATTGCCGTACGCAAGGCCTCGAGCCGTATCCGTCGCATGGACCTGAACGGACGGTGATCGCGTCCGCCGCGCCCTTCATCCCACCACGCTGCAACGCGATCGGCCGCCGGCAGCGAGCTGCCGTCGAGATGGGCAAACTCCTTGCCAAGTACAGCAGGATCGGCAGCGAAAAGACCTGTGTCGCCAAAATCCACCTCGAAGAGATCACGAAGCGCCGCACCTGCAGCGGACGCCAGTTCTGGATCGCGCATCTTCTCGATCAGCCATGGCATGACCGCACGGTCGCCAAACAGGCCGACCGATGCCGTGGCCGCGATGCGCGAGATGGGCTGTTCGAGACGCGACTGCAGCCAGGCCTTGCCGGCCTTCAGCGGTGTCGTCATTAGGCGCAACTCCATTGCCGCCCCCGCAAGGTCCGCCTCCGTCAGCAGGATCTTGTCGACCACCGGATGCGCGGATCGGGCCTCGCCAAGCAGGCAAGCAGCGAAGGCGGCCGCAAGACGTTCTTTCGCGGTCTCGCCATCGAGGCCAGTCAAGACTGCCGGAAGGAGGTCGCGCCGCTTCAGCGCGCCGGCGAGCCGTACGGCGCGCCAACGGACGCCCGCGTCGGAATGGCTGACCAGATGATGCAGGCGCTCGCCCGGATCGACACGATTATGCCACAGCGCAGACAGCCCTAGGCAGCGAAGCCGCGCATCGCGGGTGTCCAGCCACTGCGCCACGAACGGCCGAAGGTTTTCGCGCGGCGTGCGCGCGATCGCACCTGACAGGCTCGATATACCGGCTTCACCCAGGCTTGCGCTGGCGTCGATCGCGGAGCCTACCAGCTTAGCATCGCCCCAACGCATCGCCAGAGTGCCGAGTACGAAGAGTTCACCCGGTTTGGCGTAGTCGGCAAAGAGCGCGTGGGCAGAAACCCAGCCGGCGTTGCCGGCAGCCATCAGTCCTTCCAGGTTGGCTTCGAGACGCTGGTCAATGCGGCCTATATCGGTCTCGTCCAGAATTGGACCATCGATCTCCTGGCGGCGACGCAGCCAGAGAAATGCTGCGTCCTCGGCATGCTGGTCCACAATGGCCGGGATGGTCGCGATGCGATGCATCGGCATGCCTCAGTTGAGATGCACGGCCCCGCCGCGAATGCGATTGGTGCCGCTGGCCTGGCTGGTCAACTGGGTGCCACGAATGGTGACGCGGCCATTCTTCTCCAAGATGATCGATGCCAGGCCGCAGCGCAGTTCTATACGCTCGTCACCGTTGATGACGATGTGCTGGCCGTCACGGACGACTTCGAGGCTTCTTCCGGGGCGGGCGGGATCGACAATGCGACCGACCACCAGTGGTCGCATCGGGTCGCCGCCCTCGAAGAGCAGGGCCAGTTCGGACCCGATGGCCGAGGCGTCCAGTTCCGTGAGGCTGCGCGCGGCAATCGCGGTCTCGCGCGGATTGCCGACAAAAACGACGAGTGGCGCCCCGCCTTCGAAACCGATCAGCAGGCCGATCACGACGCCGTCGATACGCTCCAGCACTTCCATGGTGACGTCCTCAATTGTTGTTGATCGTGCTTCCCTTGACGACGACGTCGCCATCGGCCTTGAGGGTGATCTTGCCACTGCCCAGGAGCGAAATATCCTTGCCGTCGGCAACGATGGTGCCATCCTTTTTCAGGATGATCGAGGCCGACCCGCATTTGAGCGTGATCGAGTCGCCCGCCTCTATCACCAGGTTTTTGCCGACCTTGATCGAACTGTCTTCCGCGACATCGATGCCGCTGCCCTTGCCGACCTTGAGCATGTGCCCGCCATCGATCTCGGTCGCGTCATCGGCGCCAATTTTTGCCGATCTGGCTTTGCCGATCTGCGATGACTGAGCGCCACCGACGGTGAAGCTCTGATCAGCGCCGACATTGACGGTCTGAGCTGCCGCAATGTTCCAGCTGTCGGCCGCCCCTATGTCGTGGCTCTGCGCTGCGCCGACCGTGACCGAGCGCGAAGCGCCGATAGTGTTGGTCTGCACCGCGCCAACGGTCCTGGTCTCAGCGGCCCCGACGGTGTCGATGCGCGCCGCGCCGACGGTGATGGTCTGGACTATCGCCACGGTCTGCGTGTGATTGGCGCCGATCGTTTCGGTCGAGTTCGAGCCGATGCCGATCGTCTCGTCCGATCCCACCGTGAGCGAGCGGTTGGCGCCCACCGTCTCGGTGTCGTTGCTGCCGATGTTCGTCGTCTGGTCGACGCCGATCTTGGCCGTCTTGTTGTTGCCGACGTCCTCGTCGAGGTTGTGGCCGACGGAATGCTTGGCGTCATGGTCGATGCGGTCGGACTGGTCATGCTGGACCAGCTTCGTGCGGTCGTGCTTGATCAGCAGGTTGTGATCCTTCTGCGCCTGGAAATTGACCAGCTCGGAACCGGCCTTGTCCTCGAACATCAGCTCGTTGTAGCCGCCGCCGCCCTTGGACGAGTTCGATTTCCAGCCCGATTGCGTCGCGTTGCCCGGCAGCCCGTAGGGCGGCATCTGCGAGGCGTTGTAGACCCGGCCGGTGATGATCGGCAGGTCCGGATCGCCCTCGATGAAGTCGATGATGACCTCCTGGCCGATGCGCGGGATCTGGATGAAGCCCCAGCCGCTGCCGGCCCAGGTCTGCGAGACGCGCACGAAGCACGAGCTGTTCTCGTCCTTCTTGCCCAGGCGATCCCAGTGGAATTGCACCTTCACCCTTGCATATTTGTCGGTGAAGATCTCTTCGCCGGAAGGGCCGACCACGGTCGCCGTCTGCGGCCCGCGCATGATCGGCCGCGGCGTGATGCGCGGCGGGCGATAAGGCAATTTGGTAGGCGCGAGGCCCAGCACGATCCTGAAATTCTCGCTATGCCCCTCGTTCTGGGTCCGGTAGCCCGGATCGAACAGCCGGTACTCGGCGCTGAGCACCAGATAGTCCTGGTTCTGGTCGTCGCGCGGAAAACTCTCCAGCTTGAACTTGCAGCCGGCAAACAGCCCGCGCACGGTGCCCACCGCGGTGCCGCGCTGATGCACCGCCTGAAGTTCCTCGCGCCTTATCCCCGCAATCTTGTCGCCGCGCCCGACATCCAGATGCGCTCCGGGCTGGCGGTAGTTTTCGCCAGCGGCCTCCTTGTGGCCGAAGGGCTGCGCCGATTTCGCCATCAAATCCGCGCCGGGCTTCTCGAAATCATAGTCGGTGTGGGCGTAGGCGCCGGGCCGCACCGAACTGCCTGGAATCCATTCGGTGATGTATTCGACATCGCGCCGCGAGGCCTGCCCCTCGAAATTGTAAAGCACCTTGTCGTAGCCCGGAGCCGGCTTCAGCTTGCTCATCGCATCGCACAGAATGAGCGTGTGCTTGCCCTCGTCATATTCGAAGAAATAGAAGATGCCTTCGTGCTCCATCAGCCGCTGCACGAAATCCAGGTCGCTCTCGTCGTACTGCACGCAGTATTCGCGCTGCGGATAGGACCCCTGCAGCCGCTTCTCGAATTTCGCGATGCCGTATTTCGAGAATATCTTCTCGATGATCTCGACCGCGGTCATGTTCTGGAAGATACGGCAATCGGTGGTGTTGCCGAGAAACCAGAGCCACGGCCTGATGACCGCTTCATAGTAGGCCAGCCGGTCCTCGATGCGGGTGAGCCTGAACTCGGAGACGAGGCCGCTGAACCAGCGCTTCGGATCGGTCTCACCCTCGATCGAGACGGAGCCGCCCAGCATCTTCAGCGGATCGACATCGTGGTTGGTGCTGACGAACCCGATCGTATGGGCGAAGCAACGGCTGATCTCATCGCGTCCGACAAGATGGGTGAAGGTCAACAATTCGGCGCCTAACGGCGTCTGCACAACCGTGGCACGTTCGTTCGGCATAGGTCGTGCCCCTCCAGGACGCGGCCGCCAGTGTGATGGATTTGAAGTTGCCCCTATGTTAACCGCATCACGTTCGGGGACTTCCCGGATTGCCACACTAGGCTTCGTTCAGCCTACCATATGTTTTCCCACCGGCCAAAAGGAACGACGGGCGGGCAAAGCTTGCGCCGGAGGCAGTTGTGAAAGGCTGCTGTCGTGTTGTCCTCGCAAACTGCTAGAATGGCGAAATAGATCAGCGGTCCGCGGCCAATTCATATGTTCATCAGTCTGCAGATCAACAATGTCGAGGCCGTGCCCGCAGGTCTCCCCCTCGGCTACGGATCGCGGGACCGCAGCTTTGAAATCGGGCGCGAAAATTGCGACTGGACCTTGCCCGACCCGGACAAATTCATTTCCGGCCGGCATTGCGAGGTGCGGTATGAGGCGGGAGCGTTCTGGCTGCACGATGTCTCGCGCAACGGCACCTTCATCAACGGATCGAGCAAGCGCCTGGCCGCGCCGCATCGCCTCGGGCACGGCGACCGGCTGCTGATCGGCCGCTACGTCATCTTCGTGTCTCTCGACGACGAGCGCGGCGCGACCGGGCACCCTCATTCGCGATCCGGTTCGACGCAACGCGAAATGCCGGCCCCGACGGGCCGGCCGCAGGAATTCAGCAACGAGCCGTTCTTCAGCCCGCGCGACCAGCGTCAGGCGCCGGCCTCGACGTCCTCATTGCGGCAGGCCGCCCCGCCGCCTTCGGCCGCGCAGCACCCCGGCGCGGACGAGATCCTCAGGGATATCGCGCGGGCTGCCGGTATCTCGCCGGACCTGCTTCAATCGCGCGACCCGCATGAAGTCGCCGCCGAAATCGGCGCGGTGCTGCGGACGACGGTCGAGCAACTGGCCTTGCTGCTGAAGGCCCGCGCGGCCGCCAAGATCCTGGCCAAGAGCACCCACCGCACGATGATCAGCGCGGCCGACAACAATCCGCTCAAATTCGTGCCCGGAACCGACGACATCATGGAAATCATGTTCGCGCGGCGCAGGGCCGGCTATCTTGACGCCAGGCACAGTGTCGAAGACGCCTTCCGCGATCTCAAGACGCACGAATTGGCCACCTATGCGGCCATGCAGGCGGCGCTCTCCCGGCTGCTTGACGACCTGTCGCCCGAGGCGATCGGCAAGAAGCTTCCGCCCACGTCGTTCAGCTCGAAGAAGAGCCAGGCCTGGGATGCTTTCGTGGCCACCTGGCGAACCATGGAGGAAGCCCACGAAAACGGCATGCTGGACATATTCCTGGCCTATTTCGCCGAAGCCTATGCCAAGGCCGACAAGCAAAAATAGCGTGTAAAATCCGGCGCTAGAGCCGGATTTCTGCACCGCCGCCGTTAAGAATAATCCGCGCCATTCCGCGCATATGGTTCCAATCGGCGGCTTCTGAGATTACGATCACATACGACAGTTCGCCAGGCGGTTACGGCTGAATGACCCAGGGGTCTGCGGCAAATGTCATGTTACGGCGGGATCGCGTTCTGTAGCCTAGCTTCCACCGGACACTCCCCGCGCCAGCAGGGCACGCATTCTTTGCTTCTGCCCATGCATGGTCTTGCGCGCCGGCACGGCCGCCATGCGGGAACGGAAGGCCAGCAATGAGCTCGAAGGACGATCCCTTCGGCCCCGCCGGCAAGACCGTCATTCGCGCCAATCCGCGACGCAGGCAAAAGCCGGCGCCGTCGCCTCCGGCATCCGCCGATGGCGGGCAGTCCATGCCCGTGCGGGATTCGACGGTTTTCGATCCGCAGGGCGGACAGCACATGCCGCCGGGCTGGGCATCCGGAACCGTGATCTATCAAGGGGCGGCGTCCAATGCCGGCCCCTTGGAGACCGCGTCCTCGTCGGGGCCGCAGCAGGACGTCCTGCTCGAGGCCGCCGGCAGCATCACCTACCCCACGGCAAACCCGATCCTCGCCGCCGCCGCGCCTTTGCTGCTGCTGTTCAGCCAGCTCAGGCTCATCCCCGTCGAAAGACATGCCGAGCCGCTCGCCGGGCATATCGCCGAGGCGATCGAAAAGTTCGACCGGACGCTGCAGAAGTCAGGCATCGCCGAAGAGGACGCACGGATCGCGAAGTTTGCGCTTTGCGAAACCGCCGATGATCTTGTCGGCAACCTGCCCTGGCCCGAGGGAGACGGCTGGGCAGGACATGCCATGCTGTCGCGGTTCTTTCACATCAAGTCCGCTGGCGCGGGTTTCTATGAAGCGCTGAACAAGCTGCTCGCCGCGCCGGAAGCGCATTACGACCTGCTCGAATTGATGCATGGCTGCCTGTCGCTGGGGTTTGAAGGACAATACCGCGGCCTGGCGCGCCAGGGCGACAATCTCGAGCGTATCCGGCGCGACGTCTTCGACACGCTCCGCTACTTCCAGCCGCCTGCCTCGCAAGACATCTCGCCGCGCTGGCAAGGCATGGCGGCCGTCATGGCGCAGCCGTCGGCCCGGCTGCCATTGTGGGCCGTGGCGGCCGCCGCGGCGACGCTGGTGACGGCGGCGTTTTTCGTGCTGCGCGTTCTCATCACCGATGAGGGCGATGCGACGGCCGGAGAGCTGCTGGCGCTCAATCCGTCGACGCCGGTCACCATCGAGCGCGCCGGCGTGGCGCCGCTGGCCGAACCGGCGAAAGTGGCTCCTCCTCCTCCAACGCCCGTCGCGCTCACCCAGATCAACCGCATCCGCGCAGCGCTGGCGAAGGATCTGGTGCGCGGCGGGCTGGCGGTGGGCACGCAAGGCAGCTTCATCGTCGTCGAGATAAACAACGTCCTGATGTTCGAACCCGGCAAGGCCGAGCTGAAACCGGAGTTCCAGTCCGTTGCCGCCGACATCGCCGGGGCGCTCGACGCCGAGCCGGGACCGATCAGGATCGTCGGTCACACGGACAACGCAAAGCCACGCAAATCGAGCACGTTCAAGTCCAATTTCGACCTCTCCGTCGCCCGCGCCAAGGCCGTCGAGGCGCTGATGGCGCCCAGGTTCAAAGACCCGTCGCGGATCACTGCCGACGGCAAGGGCGAGGACGAGCCGATCGCCGACAATGCGACGCCGGAAGGCCGCGCCACCAACCGCCGCGTCGATGTGATGATCCCCAAGGAGGAGACATTATGAGCGCGGCCCGCCGGAAGCGCCCATGACGCAATGGCTGCTGCGCATACTCAACGCCCTTGCCTTGGCCGGTTTCGCGGCAGCCGTCTGGTTTGCCGGGCCGTTGATCCGCTATGCCGATAGCCGCCCGCTGGGCCCGGTGTGGCTGCGCGCCGCGATCATCGGCCTGGCCGTGGCCGCGGCCGTGCTCTTCTACACGATCCGGTTCTGGCAAAGGCGAAAGGCGCAAAAGGCGCTTGAAGCCGCAATCGTGCGCAACGACGCCGGCAATGACGATTCGCAGGTGCTCGAGGCCCGCATGAGCGAGGCCATCGCGACGCTCAAACGCTCGAGCGGCAAGCACAATTTTCTCTACGACATCCCCTGGTACATAGTCATCGGTCCGCCCGGCGCCGGCAAAACCACGGCGCTGGTCAATTCGGGCCTGAAGTTTCCGCTTGCCGGTTCCGGCACGGCGCAGCCGGTGGCCGGCATTGGCGGCACCCGGTCCTGCGACTGGTGGTTCACCGACGAGGCCGTGCTGATCGACACCGCCGGACGCTACACGACGCAGGATTCCGACAAGGCGCGCGACAACAAGAGCTGGCTCGCCTTCCTGTCGCTGCTCAAGAAATATCGCGCCAGGCAGCCGATCAACGGCGTCATCCTGGCTGTCAGCCTGGCCGATCTCATGAGCCTCGACGACCGGCAGCTTGATGCCCATGTCACCGAGATACGCAGCCGCCTGCGCGAAACCCATGAAACGCTCAGGATCCAGTTTCCGGTCTACCTGCTTTTCACCAAGGCCGACCTCGTCGCCGGTTTCATGGATTACTTCGGCGGCTTCGACGAGGCGCGCAGGCGCCAAGTGTGGGGCGCGACCTTCCAGACCACCGACCGCAACAAGAATATGACCGGCGAGGCGCCGGCCGAATTCGATGCCCTGGCGGCGCGCCTGTCGGACGAGGTGGCCGACCGGCTGCAGGAAGAGGCGGATCCGGTCGCGCGCATTTCCATCTTCGGCTTTCCGGCGCAGTTCGGCGCCTTGCGGAACCGGATTGCCGGCTTCATCGGCAGCCTGTTCGACCCCTCCCGCAGCGAGGTCAATGTCAGCCTGCGCGGCCTCTATTTTTCCTCGGGCACGCAGGAAGGAACGCCGATCGACCAGGTGCTCGGCGCCATCGGGCGCAGTTTCGGCAGCAGCGCCCAGCCCCATCTTTCCGGGACCGGCAAGAGCTTCTTTCTCCACGATCTTCTGGCCAGCGTCATTTTCGCCGAAGCCGGCTGGGTTTCGTATGACAGGTCGGCCGAAAGGCGCGCGGCGATCGCCAGATATGGCGGCATCGGCGCAATTGCCTTGGCCGCCGCCGTCGCCCTCGGCGCGTTTGCGCTCAGCTTTACCGCCAACCGATCGCTGCTCGCCGCAACGACGCAGGCGATGAGCCAATACCGCCAGGCGGCGGAACCGCTGCTCAACAGCACCGAGGTCGCCGACGTCGACCTCGAGAACGTGATTGGTCCGCTCGACCAGCTACGCAACCTGCCAGCCGGATTCGAGACCGGCGACACGCCGACGCCTATCGAGGAGACGTTCGGCCTCGGCCAGCGGGAACGGCTTCTTTCAGCGTCCAAAACGGCCTACCGGCAAGCACTGGAACGAAGCTTCCGCTCGCGCCTGCTGCTGCAGGCCGAGCGCACGATCCAGGCCAGGATGGCCGATCCGGCGGCACTCTATGAGCCGCTGAAGATCTATCTGATGCTCGGCGGCAAGGCGCCGAAGGTCGACGACGAGCTGGTCGTTTCCTGGATGAGGCAGGACTGGGAGCAGAACCGCTATCCCGGCGAAAACAACCGCGAAGGACGGGCCCAGCTCGAAAAGCACCTGCGCGCCATGCTTGCGCTGGACGACGCCTATGATCCGGTCTTCGAGCTCAACCAGCCGCTTATCGAAGCCGCCCAGCGCTCGCTCGGACGCATGAGCCTCGCCGATCGCGCCACGGCCCTGATCAAGTCGGCGGTCTACGCGGCGGCCCTGACCGATTTTTCCGTCTCGGCCAAGGCAGGGCCGGAAGCGCCGCTGCTGTTCGAGCGCGCCGACGGCAGCGATCTCTCTGGACTTCGCATTCCCGGCCTCTACACCCATGCCGGCTTCAACGATTTCTATCTGCTGCAACTTTCGCGCATCGCGCAGATGCTTGTCGACGACCGATGGGTCCTGGGCGGCGGCGGCGAGCAGGGCGGCATCGATCAGGAATTGCTCAAGCTCGGCCCCGAGCTTCTCGATCGCTATGCCAAGGAATTCGCCGCTGCGTGGAACGGCGTTCTCGATCAGCTGCGCTTCAAGGCGATGCTGAAGGACAAGCCGCAATACATCGCGCTTTCCGCCGCGGCTTCGCAGAACTCGCCGATCGATCAGCTGTTCAGCGCGATTGCCGATGAAACCGCCCTGACCCGGCAAAGCCAGGTCGCAAACACCGAGGCAGCCACGGCCGGGCAGCCGGACGCCGCGGCCATCGCCAGGGGCCTTGCCCGCATCGGCATCCAGATGGCGATCGGCAAATCACAAAGCCGTGCCGGCGCGGGCACTGCGAGCGCGCAGGGCCCCGGCGCCAACGTCGAGGCGCAGTTCAGGTCGTTCCAGGCCCTGGTGGGCGGTCCCGCTGGACGCCGCCCGATCGACGCGTTGACCCAGAACTTTCGCGACATCTATCAGAGCCTGAAGCTGGCGGCGGACGTTCCCTCCGAGACCGAGCGCGTCAGCACGAACCTTCAGTTGCAGGTCTCGACGCTGCGCGCCAACGTCTCGCGCCTGCCCAAGCAGCTTGCCCGCATGGTCAATGCGGCGGCCGACGAGTTCGAGGGCAACGTCGCCGAAACCTCGGTGGCGAATCTGAACCAGTTGCTCGACCAGACGGTGACGCGCCCCTGCGAGGAGATGGTCAACGGCCGCTATCCTTTCGCCGCCGGCAGCACGCAGGACATTGCGATGGCGGACTTCGCCAAGCTGTTCTCCCCCGGCGGCTTGATGGACCGCTTCTTCGCGCGAAATCTCGCATCCATGATCGACATGACGGGCCAGGACTGGAACTGGAAGCAGGACCAGCGTTTCGGGCGCGATCTCTCGAAAGCGACGTTGAAGACCTTCCAGTCGGCGGCGGAAATCCGCGCCGCCTTCTTTCCGTCCGGTGGTTCGGTGCCTTTGGTCAGCATCACCTTCACGCCCTTTTCGTTGCATGGCGATGCCGACAGCGCGGTGCTCGATGTCGATGGCCAGACCGTTCAAAGCAGCCAGACAGGCAACGCGCCGAGCACGCTGAGCTGGCCGAGCGGCGCTGCCTCCGGCTCCGCCAGCCTGAGCCTTGCGCCGGAAATGCCGGGCCGGGAATCCGCCATCAAGTTCGACGGCCCGTGGGCGCTGAAACGGCTCATGGACAAGGCATCCGTCAGCGGTGGCGAAGGCAGTCTGGAAGCGCGCTTCGTGATCGGCGGACGCGACGTGGCTTATACGATCCAGAGCAATTCCGATCCCAACCCGCTGTTCCTTCCTGCGCTTGGCGCGTTCAGTTGCCCGAAGGGATTCTGAGATGTTTTTTCCGCTCCCCGCCTCATCGATGACAAAGCCGGCCGGCCGGCGTACCGGCCTTGATTTCGGTACTCTAATGCTCGCGCCTGTGGCAGAGTGGCGCGAGCGGCGGCCCGAGGGCGCGGCGCGAAGGACGCTTGAGAAGCGCTTGGTGGCAAATTGAACAATGTCGCCCTTCCCTTTGAAAGCTTCGGCGTCAGCCACAAAGGCTGCGTGCGCGACCTCAATGAAGACAGCTATCTGGTCGAGCCGCGAACAGGCCTCTGGGTTGTGGCCGACGGCATGGGCGGACATGATGCCGGCGAGGTGGCTTCGGCAAGCATCGTCGATCATCTGGCGACGATCGGCATCGCCAGTTCCGCGCCGGATCTTCGCGCACGCTTCGAGGACAGGCTGAGCCGGGCCAATGCCGAAATCCGCGGCATATCCGAAGCCCGCGGCATAACCATCGGCTCGACCTTCGCCGCCCTCTTGGTGATGGATGGGCGGTTTGCCTGCCTTTGGGCCGGCGACAGCCGCGTCTATCTTGTCCGCAATGCCTCGATCTCGCAGATCTCGAAAGACCACACCGAAGTCCAGGAACTCCTCGACAGAGGCATGATCAGCGCCGCCGAAGCGCTCACCTGGCCGCGCCGCAACGTCATCACCCATGCGGTCGGCGTCAGCGACGAGGTCGTGATCGACTACCAGCAGGGCGAGACCATGCCGGGCGACATCTTCGTGCTGAACACCGACGGGTTGACGGCGCATGTCAGCGATGCGGAGATCGAGGCGGCGGTGTTGTCGGCCGCGCCTCAGGCGGCGTGCGAGAACCTGCTGGAAACGGTGCTGGCGCGCGGCGGAACCGACAATGTGACCATAATACTCGTGAAGATCGGCGATCGTCGCAACGGCCAGGCGGCCGGTCCGCATCCCGCCACCGCCGGAGGTCGGGACCGATGAGCGCCGACGACAGGACGCGCGTCTCGCCGAGCTTTGCCAGCACAGGCGTCGGCACGCAGCTCAGCGGCATATACGAGCTCGACGAGCGGATCGCGTCCGGCGGCATGGGCGAGGTCTATCGCGGCCACAACATCCAGACCGGCGATCACGTCGCCATCAAGATCGTGCTGCCGGAGTTCGCCCGCGATCAGACGATCCTGTCCCTGTTCCGCAAGGAAGCCTCGATCCTCAATCACCTGTCGCATGACGCGGTCGTGCGCTACCACGTCTTCACCATCGATCCCGGCATCGGGCGACCCTACCTGGCCATGGAATTCGTCGACGGCCAGTCGCTGTTCGATGTCATCAGGCGTGGCGCCATGCCTGTGGAGGACGTGCGCAAGCTCTGCCATCGGCTCGCTTCCGCCCTGAGCGCCGTGCACCAGGCGGGAGCGATCCATCGCGATCTCTCGCCGGACAACATCATCCTGCCGGGGGGCCGGGTCGACCGCGCCAAGATCATCGATTTCGGCATTGCGCGCTCGGCGGCCGTCGGCGGGGAGACGCTGATCGGCGGCAGGTTCGCCGGAAAATACAACTACGTTTCTCCCGAGCAGCTGGGGCTTTACGGAGGCGAGGTCAGCGAGCAGTCCGACATCTACAGCATGGGGCTGGTGCTGGCGGCCGCCTTGCGTGGCAACCCGCTCGACATGAGCGGCTCCCAGCTCGAAATCGTGGAAAAGCGCCGAACGGTTCCGGATCTTTCCGACATAGATGCCGATTTCCGCGAGATCATCGAAGCGATGCTGCAACCGGACCCGAAGCACCGGCCGATCAGCATGGCCGAAATCGCCAGGATGACCCGGGACCCCGACGAGGAGACCAGGCCGCCGGTATCCGCCTTACCGCGCGAGCGGCCGGACCTGCATCGCGCCTCGACCCCTGCCGCGCCGGAAAAGCCGCAAGGCCAGGCCTGGGTGCCCCCCGGCGACCAGCGTTTTGTCCCGCATCAGCGGCCCGCGCATCTTTCCGAACCGCGCCCGCGGGCGGCGGCACCACCTCCCCGTGCAGCCGCGCCCGACGGTTCCAGGAAACCCGCAAGGACCCGAAACATCGCCATCGCCGCCGTGGCCGCGCTGGCTCTGGTGTCGGGAGCAGGCGTCTATCTCAGCGGTGTCCTGACGCCCGCCCCGCCGCCGGCCGGCAAGACGACGCTTTCCCCTTCGAAAACGCCGAAGCCGGCGCCGGCCGACAGCGCCGCCACGACGCCCCCCGAGGAGCCCGCAGCGGGCTCGCCCCGAAAGCCACAGACAGAGGCAGCCCAGCCGCCGGCTGAGAAGCCGGCAGCGCCGACCCCGGCGCCGGTCGAAAAACCGGCGGATGCGGCGTCCGACCAGAAGCCGGCGCCAACGCAGCCTGCCGAGCCCCTGCCGTCAATGGAGGAGGAACCAAAGCCGCCGACTGCCCAGTCGCAAGCGCCCACCGAACAAGCTCCATCGGCAAATCAGCAGCAGGCCGGCGATGGCCAGAAGGCGACTGCGCCGCCCACCAAGATCGCGCCTGCTACGCCGCCGGAAGAGATTGCCCCGGCCTCGCCATCGGTCGAAAAGGCCCCGGTGCCCGCCCAGCCGGATGTCGCGGAAACCGCGAAGCCGAAGCTGCCGGCCAGCCAGCCGGCTGAGCCCGTCCAGCCGAAGGTGGCTGACAAGGTTCCCGAAGGCGCGGCGACGGCACCGGAAGCGGCGAACACGACAAGCCCGCAGCCTGAACCGCCCGCCGCCAAGCAGCCGGATGAGACCGACGTCTTGAATGTGCCCAAACCGCAGGTTCCGCCGGCCGCTCCCCTCGACGAGACCGCGCTACGCGCTTCCTGGGTGCGCGATTTCAGCGGCGGCGACTGTTTCTACGCGACCATGACATCGGCAACCGCCAACGCCGCCGCGATCGAGGGCTTCGGCACTGCGGTCCAGCCGTTCGAGCGGCTGATGTCCGACTTCCAGTCGCGCTTCGGTGTCGAGCCGGATATCAGCGTGCGCCTCATTGAACCCGCCCAATGCGAGGTCACCAATTTCCTGCGTTCTCTCGGCCGCTCCGATGGCGACAAGCCGCAGCTCGTCCTCGATCGGACATTGGTGCCGAACGGCGCGCCGATCGGCGGCACGCTGGTGACGCGTGGCGGCCTCATCTCCAACGTGCTGCTGATCGACCACAAAGGCATGGCGTTCAACCTCGACGACCGCATGGTCGTGCAGGCGGGCAAGGCGAGCTTCAGCATCCCGATCGAGCTCGGCGCCGCCGACAAGACGGCCGGCAAGGTCGTGCCGCAGGTCATACTGGTGATCACGGGACCTCGCGACATCCCGGCCGCCGTGTTCACAAGGCCCACTCCGGCATCCGAGCTGCTGCCCAGGATCCTTGGCGAGATCGAGGCCCGCGGATCTGATTTCTCCGCCACCGCCAAATATTTCCGGCTCGGCGGATAGCATGGACGCCGATGGAAATCCGCCGCTCGCGTTCTTCCTTCCCGCCCGTCCTCCCGCCACGCAAGCTGCGTGATCGGGCTCGAACCCTGCTTGGCCCGATCGGCCGCGCCAGGCCTGCCGCGATCCCGGTCGCGGCACTGCTGGCGGTCCTGTCGATCGGCCAGGCGCGCGCCGAGTTCACGGTCTGCAATCAGACGCTGGATGTCGTCAATCTCGCGGTCGGCCAGAAGGTCGACAATGCCGACCAGACGGACGGCTGGTGGACCATCGGCGCGAACCAGTGCGTCAACGTCATTCGCGAGGAGCTGACCAACCGCTACATCTACATCTACGCGACGGACGTCTTCGGCCACGCGATCCTGAACGGCTCGACCGAAATGTGCATCGACAGGCGCCGCTTCTCGATACGCGGCATCGACGAATGCTGGCAGCGCGGCCATATCGCGGCGCGGTTTGTCGAGGTCGACACGCTCGAACAGGTGCGGTGGACGTTCTTCCTGACCGGGAACAGCCCGTGACGCACAGTATCGACACGAGCTTCAAGCTGAAAAGGCAGGCGCGCCTGGCTTCGCGCAGGCGCAAGCTCTGGCGCCGGATCCTTGTCGGTCTTGCGGCGATGGTCCTGGTTTCGATCGGAACCGGCTTCTACCTCACCGCCGACTACTGGTCATTCGGCGATGAGGATGAGGAATTGCAGGCCGTCGACGGCACGGAGGACGTCCCGGCCGACGCCTCGGTCTACGTGCCCGCCATCATCGACCTTGCCGGGGACCCGATGTGGATCACGCTCGCCCCAGATGCCGACACTTCGACGAAAGCCCATGCGATGGCGCGACCGGCCGAGCTCGATCAGTCCGGGATCTCGCCGCAGATCGAGGTGCTGTCGGACGTGATGCTCAGCGCCAGCGAGAAATTCATGACGACGATCCCGTCGACGCAGGAGGATTTCGCCTTCTTCCAAGCGCAGCGGCAGACCGCGTCCCCGCCGTCCGACGACCTGCAGGACGATCTTCAGCCGCCGGCCGGCGACCTGCAGAACGATCTGCAGCCGACGCCTGTCCCCGACGAGGCGCCGGCCGCTGCGGGACAGCCGGCGGACGCCGACGATCCGGAGGCCGGCTGGGGCGAAACGATCGATGCAGGCGAGGCCGCCCTGCCCGCATTCCAGAAAACCCAGATCGAAAACAACACCAGCGTCGCGACCGTCACCAAGGAATACCAGCGCTTCGAGGCGACCGAAGACAGCTTCGTGAAGATCCTCAACGACCGCAGCCTGGACAGCGTGGCGCTCGATGCGCATTTCTCGGCCGAGGACGCCAAGCTGGCCGGCGAAGCGCTGAAGGCGCTGTTCAACCGGGAAAGCCTGGAACCGGGCTATGTCGTGGCGATGCGCGGCTTCAGGCCGACGCGCGAGGCGACGACGATGTCGCTCATGCAGGTCTCGATCTACGCCAAGAACGTGTTTGTCGGCACGCTGACGCGCAATGCCGCCGGCGCTTTCGTTTCGGGGGTCGATCCCTGGGTCCGCGAGGACCTGTTCAACTATTCGGGCGCGCCGGAGGAAGGAACGCACAAGCGGCAGTATCGCCTGCTCGACGCGATCTATTCGACGGCCGCGCGCAACAAGGTTCCGACCGGCGTGATCGGCGAAGCGATCATGTATCTGTCGCGGGGGCAGGATCTCGACGCCTTCGCCAGCGAGGACCAGCGCCTGGTGCTGATCTACTCGCAGACGCCGCGCGGCCAAAGCGAGATCTCCGGACGGGTCCTCTATGTCGGCGTCCAGGGCACGGAAAAGAGCCTCGACTGTTTCGTTTTCCAGCAGAGCGACGGCCAGTTCGCGTGCGTCACCGGCAATGACGAGGTTCGTTCGCTGGCGGTGACCAACGGCATGGTCACCCCGGTCAGCGGCGTCATGACCTCGACCTTCGGCCCGCGCAAGCACCCGATCCTCGGCACCGTTCGAATCCATAAGGGCGTCGACTGGGCCGCTCCGGTCGGCACGCCGATCATGGCCGCCTTCGATGGCGAGATCACGTTTCAGGGCGATGGCGGCAGCTACGGCAATCTCGTGAAGATCTCGCATCCCAACGGGCGCGAGACGCGCTATGCGCATATGCAGAAATTCGCCATCGCCAGCGGCGTCGGCACCAAGGTGAAGGCCGGCGACGTCATCGGCTATATCGGCACCACCGGGCTTTCGACCGGCCCGCATCTGCATTTCGAGCTCTACCAGGCCGGCGCGGCTATCGATCCGCTGGGAACGGTCACCACGGTTGCCGCCTACGCTTCCGGCGGTTCTGGCGGCACCGGCGATGCTGCCGTCGAGACGCTGACCGACCGCATCGTCCATGTCGAAAGCGGCGGCAGCGCGCGGGCCAAGAACCCGCTTTCCTCGGCGACGGGCGCCGGCCAGTTCATCTCCAAGACCTGGATCCGGATGATGAACACCTACCGCCCCGATCTCGCCCGCTCGCTGTCCACCGCCGACCTGCTCGCGCTTCGCTATGATGCGACGCTGTCACGCGAGATGGTGCGCAACCTGGCGCGCGAAGGCGAGGCCTATCTTCGCGCCCGCGGCCATCAGATCACCGCCGGCCGTCTCTATCTCTGCCATTTCCTTGGCATGGAAGGCGCGCATCAGGTGCTGGCGGCGCCGGGCGCGTCGCAACTGAGCGCCGTGCTCGGCTCGGCCGTCATCCAGGCCAACCCGTTCCTCACCGGCAAGACGGCCAGTTACGTCGTCGACTGGGCGGAGCGGAAAATGGGGCAGAAGGCCCCTCGCATCGCCACCGACGCGGCGCAGCAGACGACGACCACGACCGAGATCCGGCAGACGTCGCCAGAATTCGAGAAGTACAAGCAGGCCGTCACCGCCCTTATAGGCTCGCTTCAGAACACCCTTTAAGCCCGCCGTTGGTGTTCCCTGCCGCCCGGTGATATTATCGGCGAAATTTTTTCGGGCCTGTCGTGAACCATGACTGTGGTTGAGATCACAGACGCCCAAGAGCCATTTTTGGCAGAAGCGACTGTGTCGCCGACGAAACTAGCATGCGCAGACATCACTAGCGCGCCCCGCTGGGGCGGAGGGCTGATCCATGAAAGCGTTCGCCGTCTTTCTGAGCGGATTCATACTGTTCGTCCTGGCCTCGCTTGGCGCCCAGGCTGCGGCCTCCGATAGTGGCGCGCCCGACGCCAAACGCGTCGCGCTGGTGATCGGCAACAGCAAATACGTCCATGCCGTCGCCCTGCCTAATCCCGCCAACGACGCGCACCTCATTGCATCGACGCTGCGCAACGCCGGCTTCGAGGTCATCGAAGGGGTGGACCAGGACAATGTGGGCATGCACAGCCTCATCAGCCGGTTCACCGAGCAATCCTACGATGCCGACCTCGCCGTCATCTACTATGCCGGCCACGGCATGCAGGTGGACGGCAAGAACTTCCTCATTCCGGTCGATGCCGAGTTGACCTCGCCGGCCTATCTCAAGACCCGCACCGTCCAGATCGACGAGTTCATGGCGGCGCTGCCGTCCGATCCGGCGGTCGGCGTCATCATCCTCGACGCCTGCCGCGACAATCCGCTGGCCAGGACGCTTGCCGCATCGCTGCCGAAGTCGCGCTCGCTGGGCGCCGGCCTGGCGCCCGTCGAAGCCAAATCGGAAGGCGTCGGCACCGGCGGCATCCTGATCGCCTATGCGACCGACCCCGGCGCCATCGCCTTCGACGGCAACGGCGTAAACAGTCCCTACTCGACCGCGCTCGCCAGGCATCTGACCGAACCGGGCGTCGAGATCCAGAGCGCGCTGACGCGCGTGCGCGGCGAAGTGACCGAGACCACGCAAGGCCGGCAGCGGCCATGGCACAACGCGTCGCTGGGGCGTGAGGTGTTCATGGGAAAACCTGTCGTGGCGCCGCCTGCGGCAAAACCCGCCGCCGACGCGCCCAACGCCGCGGCGACATCGGCCCCCGGCCTGGTGGTCGGCGAAGCTCCGTCCTGGGAAGTCGAGCAGCGGCTGTGGGACGAAGCCTCGAAGAAGAATTCCATTCCGTTCTACGAGGCCTATCTCGACCAGTTCCCGAATGGCCGTTTCGCGACGGTGGCGCGGTTGAACATCGATGAGTTGCAGGACCCGAAAGCCGAAGACCGGAAGGTCGCGGCCCTCGATACGGATGAGGCGGATGCCAATTCTGGCTCCACGGTGCGCACCTCGGTTGGCATTTCGGACGAGATGAAGCAGGCGCTGGGCAGCGAGCAGACGGAAAACGCCATCGGCCTCGACCGCGAGGGCCGCATCGACCTGCAGTTGCGCATCGAGGCGCTTGGCAACGAACTTGGCCGCGTCGACGGCAATATGGGGCCCAAGACCCGCCAGGCCATCGGCGACTGGCAAGAGAGGAACGGCCTGCCGCCGACGACCTTCCTGACGCGCGACCAACTGGCCTTCCTGGTGGTCCAGACCGATCCGATGATGGAGGCCGTGCGTGCCAAGCACGCAGCCGACCAGGCCCGTGCGGCGGCGCCGAAAAAGCAGGTCGTGCAGAAGGCCCGCACGCCGAAGGCGGTGGCGCAGAAACCCCGCAGGAAGCAACAGCAGGTCGTTCAGACGAGGCGCAACCGCGACACGCTGGTCGGCCGCGAGGAACCCCCGCCGCCCCAGGACAACAACAACGACTTCCTGACCAAGGCGCTGATCTTCGGCACCGGTGTGGCCGTGGACGGCGCGCTCAAGAACTGACGCGCCTGCGTCCTACGGCAATTCCAGGGATTGCGTAGAAGCAAATAGTTAGAGCGGTTCTCTGAACCACTCTGGACTGCATGTCGGCCCAAGCTACTGCGTGCTGATCCGCATCTCCACCCGGCGGTTGACCGGATCATAGGGATCGGGGCTGCGCGGGTTCTTCTCGCCCATGCCGATGGCCTTGATGCGGGCAGCGTCGACGCCGTTGGACGTCAGGAAGGCGGTCACCGAGCGTGCCCTTCGCTGCGACAGTCCCTCATTGTAGTGGACCGTGCCGGACGCGTCGGTATAGCCTTCGACGACGAAGCTGAGGGAGCTCAGCCGGCTGTCCTTCAGCGCCTTGGCGAACTCGTCGAGTTCCGCGCGCGCCGTCGCGTCGAGCTCGGCCGAATCCAGTCCGAAATTGACCAGCATGTCGAGGCCTGCCTGTTTGGCCGGGGCTTGCTTCGTCTCGCTCTTGCTCTTGCACTCGTCTTCGCTGCCGACGCAAATTCCGCGCGAAGCGCCGAGTTTGCCCTCACCGGCAAAGAACTTCACGATATCTTCCGATTTCTGAAGCGGATCGGCAAAAGCCTGGCCCGACACAAGCGCGATCGCCAACACTAAGGCTGAATTGCCCAATTGCATAACCGTTACTCCCGTCTGAGCATCCGATTTCGCCGGCCGGATCATATCAAATTCCGGAGCAATTGTCTGTCGGCGACATCGAAAATATACGGCATTGCCGACAGTGGCCGCTCCGCGGCCGAGCAAGGCTTGACCGTTGCCTCGCCGAAGGCTTGAGTGGTTGTTGTCCCTCAGGGAAGGCGTGGCAGCCATGGCCAATGAGCTCCGATACAAAACGGCACGGGATCTTTTCATGGCTTGTCCCGCTGTTGCCGAGGACATGAGCGCCCCTGCAACCGAGCAAGCCTCGATCGACTTCTGCCGCGCCCTGCTCGCCGGGCCGGTGCCCGAGGAGGCGATCACGTTCTGCGCCTATCTGCTTGCCGCACGGGCTGCCGTCTGGTGGGCGCATGAGTGTCTGAGCCACCTGACCGACCTGCTCGACGGGCAGGATCAGGAACTGCTCAGGCTTGTCGGCGACTGGGTCAGCGAACCGGACAATCCCCGGCATCATGCCGCGCTGAGCAGGGCCGCGGCGATGCCGCCGACAACCCCCGCCGCCTGGATCGCCCTGGCGGCGGCATGGCGCGACGACGGTTCGGCCGCGGAAGCCACGGCGCGGCCTGGCGCGCGGCTGTTCCCCGCCGCCCATGCGGTCAATGCAGGGATACTGTCGGGACTGGCGCGTGTCGCGCTCGCCGATCGATTTTCCGTGCTTTCAGCCTTCGTCGAACTGGGCATCCAGACGGCGGAGATCGATGCTATGCGTCAATCGACGGACGCCTAATGGCGCAGCGCACGGTCATCGCAGCCGGCTGCCCTGGAAGCTTGGTCATCCTCCCCAGCCGCCGCCGCCTCCGCCGTTCCCGCCTCCCAAAGTGGGGACAACAGGCGCGGTCACAGTGGTTTCCTCAACCGGCTTTACCACTTTCTTGGCAGTCACCTTCTTCTGTTTGACGACCGTGGTCTGAGGGGTCGTCTGAACGACCTTCAGCTGCGGCTTCGCCGCCACCGGCATCGGCTCGGCCTTGGGCATCATGGACGTGCAGCCCATGAGCGCCACCACGACGCCGGATAGCGTTGTTGCGGTGATTGCTTGCTTCAATGTCCTGCCCACCATTGCCTCCCGGTTGATCAGAAAAGGTCCCTGCGCGGATTGGCTTCTTCCCACACTCCTCTGGCCGCGTTGATCAGCTGGGCGTCCAGCGAACCGGTCGCGGGGATCTTCGACTTGAGCTCCTGCCGCAACTGCTGCAACGCGGCCGTTTTCGGCTTGGCTCCGAATTTTGCCAGCGTCTTTCTGGCCTCCGGCAGTTCCTTGCGAAGATCGAGCGCAGCCGCGAAGGCAAGGAAACGCGCGGCAACGGCTTGATCCGCCTTGTCGCCCTTTTGCATTTCGAGAGCCGCGCGATCGTAGGCGCCGGCCTGATCGCCGCGCATGGTCGCCAGCTCGAACAGTCTTTGCGCTTCGGCGAGGTCCTGCTCCACGCCAACACCGTCCCGGTACATGCGTCCAAGGCTGGCCGGGGCATAGGGCTGGCCAAGATCGATGGCCTTTTGAAACAGCGTCAGCGCCATCTTTGGATCCTTCTCGATGCCCTGGCCGCTGAGATAGTTCCGGCCGAGAAGGTTCATCGAATACATGTCCTGCCGCTGCACGCCGGCCTGAAGGAAGGCGACGGCGCGGGCCGGGTCGGCGGTCACGCCGTTGCGGCCCTCGGTGAAGATCGCGGCGAGATCGTTCATGGCGTAGGTATGTCCCATCGCCGCCGCCTTGAGCAGCAGGTCCAGCCCCTTTGCGGTATCGGCCTTGACGCCGTAGCCGTTGAACAGGGCGCGGCCCCAGGATGTCATGCCGTAGGGATCACCCTTGTCGGCCGCGGCCTTGTAGAGGGAGTTGGCCTGCGTGCGGTCTTGCGGCGTCCCAGTCCCGGTCGCGTGCAGGTAGCCGAGCTCGAACACGGCGCGGACATGTCCCTTCTTTGCGGCCTCCTCGATGGCTGTCCTCGCCTCCTGGACCTTGCCGGCGGCAAGCAGCGCGCGCCCGAGTTCATAGCGGAAGCGGGGCACATCCGGGTAAGCCTTCACCGCGGCCTCGCAGACGTCCACGGCACTGGCGCCGATCTCGTTCGGCAGCAGGCCGGGGACCACGCCCTGCAGGTCGAGAGGCTCGCCGGCGGCCGTATCGCAAGGATCGACGCTGGGCGAGAGTTTCATGGTGGCGGGCTTGGGCGAATTGTTGTCCGCCCGGATTTCGAAGCCGACCACAAGCGGTTTGACGGTGCCGATCTGGGGTTCGTACCGCAGGTGCTCGACTTCGCCGACCATCAGGCTTGAGTCGGGCGTCAGTGTTCGGTCAGGCAGCGATAGCGTTCCCGTTGCCGGATAACTCGCGACTTTCAGGCTGACCGCTGGGTCCTTCGTCGGCAGGTCCAGCTTCAGCGCAACCGGGCCGACGCCCACGGGAACGGCAACGTCGCTATTCTCGATCGCCTCGGCGGCACCGGTGATGTGGATGCCCCGTTCCAGCGTCTGCTGCTTTTGCTCGGCCTCGAGCGAGGCCACAACCTGTTCGCCCTCGGCGCCCTCGCCGCTCTTGACCCGGAACACCATGATGCCCTGAGCTTCACCGCCCCAGTCGTCGTGGGTGGCGTAGGCCAGCATATCAACTTCTTCCTGGGCAACTGCTCCCTTGGGTACATCCATCTTCAGGCGCGGCAGGTCCTTGCCCTGGATCGGCTGGCCGACCTCGACAGGCTTGCCGTCCAGTGTCAGTTGTCCGAGCGCAGGCGGTCTTTCGATGCTGACCGTGACCGTTCCACCATCGACGTCGACGGGCGCCGGCAAATCGAGGGCAACCGGGCCGATCCCCGACGGCACGACCTTCTCCAGCACCGGCGGCAGCGAAGGCCGGGTGGCGCGGCGCATCAGCACGACCTCATCGATCAGCGAGGAATTTTCCCAGGGCACCTGCTTGCCTTCGGTCGCCTGGACAACATCGCGGCGCACAGCCGCCATCACGGTGCGTATCTCCTGGTTCGGCGCCAGCGCGCGCCGCGAAAATGCCGACGAGAAGGGACTGAGGTCGCCGGTTCCGTCATAGGCGACCGCCCCCGGTTCCGTCGCGAAGGCAATCAGCGTGTTCAGCGAGCTCTTGACCTGCGCAAGGCCTGCATTGCCGGCGGTGATGAGCTGATCCCTCAGCCAGTAATCCTTGCGCGGGAACGGGTTGTTGCGGCAGGCATCGAGGATGATCACCTGAATCTTCGATTTCGAACGCATCTGCTCGAGCACATCGTTGAGCTTGATGGCCTGGACCTCGATGTCGGCCGCTTTCTTCAGCGAGGCATCGACCGGGATCAGAAAATTCTCGCCGCCGATCTGGAAGCCGTGGCCGGAATAGTAGACGACCGCCAGTTCGGCGCCGTCGGCTGCGGCCAGATAATTGCGAAATTGCTTCTCGAACTCGAGTTTGGTGAGGTCTTTGGCGACGAACACGTCGAAGCCGGCCTGCCGAAACGTGTTCGACACATCCTCGGCATCCTTGTCGGGATTCTTGAGCGCCGGGATGTCCCGATATTCGGAATTGCCGATCACAAGGGCAACCCTCCGATCGGCGCGGGCATCCAACGTCGCGAGGCCCACGAGGATCAGGGCTGCAATGAACGCGCAGCATCGCAGCATGGCAAATCCTTAACTGCTATGACCTGTCGACCACAAGAACGCAGCTTGCGGTGCCGGGGTCTGTTAAAGAGTTCACAATCTGCCGAAACAGGGGCTGAGGCAGGCGCCATGGCGAATGCGGGCGTATTCCTCATCCAATCGGTTTCTAAATTACCCTAGCGGCGGAACTTCCGCAATGATTTGAGCCGGCTTGCCGCTGCGGCTTGCCAAGCGCCTTAGTCGGCCTTCAGCCAGTTCAAACGCCGGATTCCGGATACGGGGCGCGGCGGCGCGGGAACAGCGCCAGCACATTGTCTGACCGGCCGCACTGCCGCCCCAGGCGGCGAGTTCAAATTCCTGATTTGGCTGAGGCTGGCCCCGAAAAAGGCGGACCTGGGGGACACCGGGTCCGCCTTGCCTGCCGACGGGGCTTCGGGGGGAAGACGAGGTTCGGCAAACAATCCGAGGGCAACTCCTGCGAGCGTTGGAGTTTTTGGTAAGCTCGGAAGACAGGATAGTGAGCGTGTTTTGCGCTTAACTCAATTAGCTCGATAGGCCTTAGCTCGATCTGATTAGTCGGCAGCAGCTTATGTTGTCTCCTTCACAGTCACCGACACGGCTTCGTTACATAAAGATGCGACCTTAAGCTGTGGGTAGGCAGAGGGAACCGTGGAGATGACATACAAGTCAGTTCAAGAGAGCCTGCGGGCAGCCGGAATTGTCATGAGCAAGAAGGGCGAGATCCATCGCATAAACTTCTTCGGCGGCCTCGAGGACACCGCGCACTACACCACAAGTCTCAAGGAGGCCCTGGAAAAGGGGCTGGCGATGGCAAGGCCGCAACGCTGGTGACAGGCGCCGCCCAGCTGGCGTCGGCAACACGGATCCCCGCGGTTGCAAGCTTGCCTGTCAGGTCGCCCGTTCACGCCGGGCCACGAGCCACCGATCCACGGCCATCGGGGTCAATTCAGCAGCGAGGCGCAACGCACGGACTCGACAAGGTCGAGCAGGTCGTCCCATTGGGGTGAAATATCGAGCCCGAGGCCGGTCCCATAAGAGAGCAGGGAAAACTGCGCCGTCAGTTCCTCCTGAAGACGCAGCGCTTCAGCAGGATCGGAAATCGAAGTCGTAGCCAAGGCAGCCAGGTCGCGGCACCTGGCCTCGGTCTCGAAGCCGAGGCCACCGACAATCACACCAAGTTCGACCATCATCGAAATGAGGCGCACAAACCCCCTCCGGCGATCTGCGCAACACGAGCGGCACGAAATCAACCATGGTTGATTGGAAATAGAAAGCCGCAATTCGGGGAATCCCCGTCTTCCCCGCATTTCACTGTCTTGTGACAGCATACCCCTCCTCCCGGGAATACTTGTATTGACAGGTTTTCCTGCAATAGGACGGCCAGCCGAGATGCCGGCGCGTGGAGCGCTCGGCCGCGCGGTGTGACGGGGTCGGCGGTAGGGCCAGCTTGCGATACGCGTGGTAGACCGGTGGCAGTCGAAAACGCGGGGCCGGTCCCAAGAAATCGTCTCGCACATCTCTTGGCGGCAGTCAGGCAAGCGGGTGGGCGCCTGACCCAGACGTCCACCCGCTTCTGCCAACTCGATACGACGAGTTGCTCTATCCGGATTTAGCCGCCACTGCCGCCGGAGCCACCCGAGCCGCCGCTGCCGCCGCCCGAACCGCCACTGCCGCCGCTGCCGCCGCTGCCGCCCGAACCGCCGCTGCCACCGGAGCCGCCCGAACCACCGCTGCCACCGGAGCCGCCCGAACCACCGCTGCCACCGGAGCCGCCCGAGCCGCCGTCACCGCCGGAGCCGCCGCCATCACCGCCGCCGTTGCCGCCGCCATCACCGCCGCCGTTGCCGCCGCCATCACCGCCGCCATTACCGCCGCCATCGCCGCCGCCATCGCCGCCGCCGTTGCCACCGCCGTCGCCGCCGCCGTCGCCGCCGCCAGAGCCGCCGCCTTCACCGTCACTGGCAACGGTGGCTGCGATAAGGGCTGTCGTGATCGGCGGGCACATTGCGATTTGTGCTCGCGTCAGGATGCTTCCGCGATTGCTCGCAATGCAGCAGAGCGCGTAGTTGGATTCCGTCAGCGGCTGGCATTGTGCGGCCGTCATACGCGGCCGAACGCTGTTTTGTGCCGATGCGGGTATTGTCAGATTCACCGCTGCAAGAGCGGATGACACAAGCAAAAGTGCGCGAGCCCTGCTCGCGCAGGTTGGGTACAGGTGCATTTCTTCCTCCAAGAAGGGAAAAAAGGCGCTCCCGTCCCCAAACTGGGCGCTATGTCAAAGTTTCCGACCATCGGAAACAATTTGTTAAGCATACATTGTTTTAGAATCTGTGCAAACACTATCCGGCAGGGTTGATTTACCTGGCTCCGCGAACATCATCATTGCCTTGATCATTCGAGCTAGTTCGAGGGGATGAACGTGATACGTTTCGTGGCGCTTGTCGCCGCGGCCATGGCTTTGGCCGGCTGCAGCGAAACCATGCACACTTCCGACAGTTCGGCCATGATGGCCACGGCGGGCTATGCGTTCGCCCCGCCGGCCGCGCGCACCTTCTGCGCAAGGCAGCCGAGATACTGCAGTCCGACCGGACACGTCAGAGAGGTGAAGCTTACCGATCGCCGCTTGGCCGAGCTGCAGGCGGTGAACAGTTCCGTCAATGCCAGGATCGTGGCCCGCAACGACTCTGCTTCCGGCAGTGCCGACGACTGGCGTATCCCGACCCGGGAAGGCGATTGCGAGGATTTCGCAATCCTCAAGAAAAGCGAACTGATGAAACGCGGCTGGCCGGCTTCGGCCTTGCTGCTGACGGTGGCGACCCTCGGCGGCGCCGGCCATACGGTTCTCACCGTCCGCACGGACAAGGGTGACCTCATCCTCGACAATCGCAGCGGAGCCGTCAGGAATTGGTCGCAGACCTCCTATCGTTATTTCGCTCGCCAATCCCAGTCGCAAAGCGGCAAGTGGGTGCGGATCGAATCCTAGCCAGATCCCCGCCCCGCGCGGTCTGCCGATCTGCCTGGCGGGACAAATCAGGTCGCATCCCGCGCTCACTCAATCCTTTGATTGTCTTGCAAGGCTGGTCCCCGCCATGGGATCATCACAGCTCGCTCCCTGGCCAGGCCCAGGGACTGGGGGAACAGCTGATACCAGGATCATTGCCCGTTTACCGACGCTCCTGGAGCAAAGGTCGGCGCCATGCGCGTGGATGTTATCGACGGCTTCGACACGCTCGTCCAACTGAGAAGCAACTGGGATGCCGTCTACGCGGCGGATCCCGAAGCTCAGTATTTCATGTCGTGGCTGTGGATAGCAGGCTGGTTCAAGCGGCTTCGCTATCAATGGCTCGTTCTGGCTGCAAGGGAGGATGATTCATCCGACTATGTCGGGTTCTTTCCGCTTCAGCTTCGAACCGAAAGGGCCAGCGACGGCGCGTTCCACAACGAACTGAGGACCGGGGGCGGCTATTTCGCCGGATACAGCGGCTTCCTCTGCAATCCCGATGTTCAGGACGACGTCATCGTCGCGTTCGCCGAAACGGTGAAGCAGCAGAACTGGGCCAAGCTGCATCTCGAGAACATCTTTATGTCGCCGCGGCGGCTGAACGGTTTTCTGAGCGAGTTTTCCGCCCCGGCATTCCTGACCGGCAAGGTCAGGCGACCGGACGACGGAGATGGCGTCGATCATGACATCTATGTCTATGTGAACCTGCCCGGCGACTGGGAAGAATTCCTCAACGACAGGCTCGGCGCGGCGACACGCAAGACCGCGCGGCGTACGCTGCGGGCGATCGACGATGCGGCCGAATACCGTGTGACAGACGTTACCGCCGCGACATTGGAACGCGACCTGCGGATCCTGCTTCAGTTCTGGGAAAACCAGTGGGGCGCCAAGCTGGCGGCGCGATATCACCCTGGCCTGCCCCAGGCGATGATCAACAATTTCCGCAACATGCTGCGATGCGCCTTCGAGGACGATGCCCTTTACCTGCCCGTGCTTTGGCAGGGCGAGAACCCGATCGGCGTCCAGGCCACGCTGATCGATCGCAAGAACCGGTCCCTGATCGGCATGCTCAACGGACGCGACCTCAGCATCAGGAAGCCAGCGCCCGGGTTCGCGCTTCATCTCTACAGCATACGCTGGGCCATCGAGAACGGCTTTGCCGTCTATGACCTGCAGACCGGGGACTTCGCCTACAAATATGATTTCGGCGGCCTCGAGCGAAAGGTCGAATGCCTGTTCGTGAGCACCGCCACGCGCCGTAATCTCCGCGACAGCCTGGAGAGGCGAAGCCTGCCCGTCGTGCTTGCGCGGGCAAAAGCACTGCGTCAGGCGGGCGACCTCGACGGGGCCGTTCGCGCCTGCAGACAGATCCTGAGCGCCGACCGATCCCATTCCGGAGCACGTCAGTTGCTCGAACAGCTGGATGCCGCGCGACGAGCGTTGCTGCCGCAGACGCTCAGTGTGGCCGCCCGTTTGCACCAGGCCGGAAACCTGGCCGAGGCCGAAAAGATCTATCGCGAGATCCTGGACGTCGAGCCCAGGCACTTCGACGTCCGCTATTTGCTCGGCGTGATCTTCCTTCAGCAGCGCAGATACGGCGAGGCGGAACAGCAGATCAACCAGGCGATCGAGATCAGGCCCGACGTCCCTGCCGGGCACTACAATCGCGGCCTCGCGCTGGCAAAGCTCGACCGTATCGAGGACGCGCTCGCAAGCTTGGACAATTGCATTGAACTGGAGCCGAGCCACAGCCAGGCGCTGGCCCTTCGCGCCGCTTTGGCGAGAAGCCCTCAGCCCGCCGCGAGCCTCACCCGGTAGCAGCCCTCATCTGGGGAACGAATTGTCCACGACGATGGACCAGATGTCCTTGTTTATGGCCCTGATGTCCTCGATGGAATCGTGGATCCTGCCCATCTCCTTGTCATCGAGCGCTTCAATCTTCCCGTATTTGACGTCGTCCTTGCCGTCGACGATGCGCATCAGCTGCGTGCTTCCGTGCGATCCGCTCTCGTCGAATGAATAGATGCAATGGCTGTATTTGTTGCGCAGCTTTGCCTGGCGCGTGAGCTTGCCGGTGACGGTCAGCACCGCCTGGCGGCAATCCGCGGCCGTCTTCGGCATCTTGGCCAGCCGTTCGACCAGCTCGATACGGGCACGCGTCGTGTTCAGCGTCAGAAAGATGATGATTGCCGTTTCCTTGTCCACCTTCGCCAAACCGGCAATCAGATAGATCAGCAGGCTTTCGGTGTTGGTCCATGTATAGTTCAACTGGCCAACGAGGAGCAGTATCTCCTGGAAGCGGGGCATCGCCGCCTCATGCCGAGGACTGGCTGATGCCCGGCTGTCTCGACCGTTCCATGCCGCCGTAAAAGGTATCCTTGCGCGCATGAAAGACGGCGGCCGCTTCGGTCCTGTTGTGAGCTCCGAGCTTGGTGATGATGTTGTGCAGATGGATCTTGACCGTATGCTCGGACAGCCGGAGGGTCGCCGCGATGATCTTGTTCTGCAAACCGCGCGCTACCATTTCGAGAATCTGAAACTCGCGCTCGGTCAATTCACCCATCTCGTCGAAACCCGCGCGGTCCGTCGCCGATTGCTCGATCTGCAGCGAATGATCCGGAGCCCGGTCCGAAAGGCCCTTGGCGAAGGACTGGAACATCGCCAGCGGGAAGTATTCGCCGCCGCGAAGCATGAGCCTGATGACCGAAAGCCAGACGTCCAGCTTCAGATCCATGGGCAGGACGCTGCGCACGATCTTCAAATCGAGAACGTCCTGGATGGAAACAGGAACGCGGCTGTCGTGCTGCACCAGCACGATCGGCGCCGATGGATGGCACCGCATGAAAGCAGCCGCATGCGTATCGATATCCTGCAGGAATTCAGTGTCGATAAGGATCAGGCAAACAGGATGCTCGAATGTGTCGCAGGCCGCGTCCAGGCTTGTAGCCTGTTCCACGACGATGGAGGGAAACTCCCTCTCGATTGCGTAGACGAGACATTCCGGAAAGCTGTCTTCAGACGAAACAGTTAGAAGAATTCTGCGCGCCCAACTGTCTCCCGCACCGCTACCCACGGTGCTGCGCAAATTGACTCTGGACATGGTTGCCACCCCACCCTAGACCAAGACTGTCGATTTTTCGTTCTTTTCCCTTCTGCGATGTTGGGGGCCTCCACCCCACGAACAGCTAGCCTTAATGACTTATACACCAAATTAGGCGCCGCTGATATAGTTCGGACGAGCTATAGCTGATTTTACCGATCTCGCCGCCGATCAGCTGGCCCCGACAGGGCTGTTTTGACCTCGATTCGCGGCGAAATCCGGCCATTTTGCCCCTGTTGGCCACCTCCGCCGCAGCCCGGCCGGACGGGCTAGGCCGAACTGTCAGCTTACAATCACACCCCCGTGGCCACAAACTTCTCGGGTTCCATGCGGGATTGGGGAACATCCAGGTCTCCCCTGTTTGAACGACCGGATCAGTGCTGATCCGGCGCTCGATGGGTGTTGCCTTGGCTGTGCCGCCTCTCCCGGAGTCAAAGGGAGGTATTCAAGCAAACAAATGAGGAATGCCGGGTTTCGGACCTCAGTCCCCTCGGTCCGAGAATCCGTTCACCGCATTAGACGCAACGTCCGCGTACGGCCAATAACCGCGTAAGAGAAGAATGCGGTTCGGCGGTCGCGGCCTCAACAGAGGACACGATCATGTCTCTCGACCTCGACAAGAATAATATCAATGCATTCGGCTTGCAGATCGTCGACAGCGAATTCGATATCGGTGACGGCGGTGGCGAGAACGAAAACACGAACCACAACACGAACGACGCCAAGAACGAAAACGAGAACGAAAACAAGGCCTCGAACGAGAACGAAAACAAGAGCGAAAACGAGAACCAGAACGAGAGCAAGTCCTCGAACGAGAACGAGAACAAGGCCTCGAACGAGAATGAGAACAAGAACTCGAACGAGTCCAAGAACGAGAACTCGAACGAGAACAAGAACGTCAACGAGACCAAGGTCGACGTCGACGTCGACGTTGGCGTCAAGCTCGAGGGCGAGCTCGGGAACTCGGATGACGACTTCGCCGACATCTATGCCAACGGCGACATGAAAATCGACACCATGATCAACAACAAGGACGGCAACGTCACTTATGATCCTGGCGACGACGTCACCTTCAAGGACATCCTGAACAATTCGATGACCGGCGCCGGAACCAACACCGCGTCGATCATCAACCAGACCCTGAACATGTATGACAACGACAAGCTCGACAACGCGACCGTCAAGAACGACGCCGATTTCAAGCTTGATCTGAACGCCAAGGGCGGCAATTCGGAAGCCGGCGACGGCATCTCGGCCGGCGGCGGCGGCGGCAGCGGCGGCGATGACGCCAAGGCCAATGGCGGCGAAGGCGGCAATGGCGGCGACGCCAAGTCCGGCGACGTCGAAGCCGGCGACGGCAAGGGCGGCCTGGCGCTCAGCGCGGCCATCGGCGGCGACTCCAAGAGCGACAACAAGGCCGACGCCGGCGACGCCAAGGCAGGCGACGGCGATAGCGGCGACGCCAAGGGCGGCTACGGCGATGGCGGCGACGCCAAGGGCGGCTACGGCGATGGCGGCAACGCCAACGGCGGCGATGGCCTCGGTCTCGGTCTCGGGCTCGGCCTGGGCCTGGGTGTCGGCGCAGCGGAAGCCGGCGATGCGAAGTCGGAAGACGGCGGCGATGCCAAGGCGGATGCCGGCGACGCCAAGTCTGATGGCGGCGATGCCAAGGCCGATGGCGGCGATGGCGGCGATGGCGGCAATGGCGGCGACGTGACCGGCGGCGACGCCAAGTCGGACGGCGGCGACGGCCTCGACGTCGATGGCAAGCTCTCGCTGCTGAACTACGGTGAAGGCGGTGACGCCAAGAGCACGGCCGGTGACGCGACCGGTGGCGGCGGCGGTGGCGGTGGCGGCGGCGGTGGCGGCGGTGCCGACGCTGACGGCGGCAATGCCAACTCGGACGGCGGCAACGCTCATTCGGACGGCGGCGACTCCGAAGCCTATGGCGGCGATGCCCTCGGTGCAGGCTTTGGCGCAGGCTACGGCGCAGGCTCAGGCTCGGGCACCGGTGGTGCTGGCGGCACGGGCGGTTCTGGCACGGGCGGTGCCGGAGCTGGCGGTAGTGGAACCGGCGGCGAAGCCACCAGCGGCGCGGCGACCGGCGGCGACAGCCTCGGCGGCTTCGCGGCGGCCTTTGGCGGTGACGGCGGTCATGCGCTGAGCGGCGCCTGGGCCGATGGCTATGGCGGCGACGCCAAGGGTGGGTTCACCCACGCTGGCGACGGCGGTCTCGGCGGTGCTGGCGGCACGGCCTATACCGGCGACGGTGGTGCCGGCGGCGACGGCGGGACCTGGGGTTCGAACAATGGCGATGACGGCTTCGTGACCGGCACCAGCCATGCTTCGGCCGACGGCCTGATCGACATCAGCGCTTTCAACCAGCAGATCGTGATGGGCGCCAACCTGCAGGAAAACCTGGTCGACCAGACCGTGGTTGGCGGCGACTACCACAACACGCTGACTGGCGAGGACGCCGGCGACCACACCGGTACGTGATCGATCCTACACGACTGATTTCTCAGGAAATCAGACAGCTTGGGACTGCGCGGAGTTTTCCGCGCGGTCCTTCCAATCCGGGAGACATGCCGCCCCGACCGAGCGCGAATGATCTCAAGATACGGAGGCTACCGTGTATTCGATGCAATTGGACAAGATCTCCGAGGCTATCTCGCATTTCATCGGAATGTTCGAAATCTCGGTCGAGGAGGCACGGCAGCTAAAGAGCTACGACGAATTCAAGATCGCCGAGGCCGTCAAGGAAGAGACCCCCGATCTTCCCAACACGAACATCAACATCAAGGCGCCGTACACGCTGGACGATTTCGATCCGCATGTTCCGTACATGGGACTTAAGGCTGAGCTGGTGCCGAACACGGTCGGCTCGAGCTTCTGGTACACGCCCCCCGAAATTCCGAACGCCGGCCCTTTGCACCCTGGCCACCACCTGTTTCACATCCCGCATCTGCCGGGAGCGGGCGGCCATCTGGTTCTGCCTGACATCGAACCTCCGGGTGCGGTTGCGGCCTACATCAACCAGGAAATCCGCCTGTCGGATAACGACTATGTCAGCGCTGGCGGACACGGCCTGACGTTCACGCCGGCGATCGACGACGGCAGCCACCTGGCTTTCCTGATGAACAAGGCGGCCGAAGCATCGCCGCTCGACGATCTGGCAATGCCTGGCTCCGGCGAGGAGATGGCAAACACCGTCATCACCGCCGGCGAGCGGATAGCGGCCTATGCCGACAGTTTCGACGGAGACGCGACCGTCTTCGTGCTGCACCCGGACACGGCCTCGGGGCCGATCGCGGGCATCTACGTCAACGGTCAGCTGGTCGACGAGGCCGACGCGCCGAAGGCGGGGGACCACCTCAACATCCTCAAGGAACAGCAGCAGGATGACGAAACCGCGAGCGACGGTCCCGACAAGGACGATTACAACACGCCGCCGGACTCCTCGGACTTCATGTCGGGCTGGGGCAACGGTTTGCTGAACCCTTGCGTCGAGTTGGACACCGGCGGCAACACGCTGGTCAACTCCGCGGTGCTGACCAACAACTGGACAACGACATCCGTCGTCGCCGCGGTCGGAGACAGCTATGAAATCAATGCCATCATTCAGATCAACGCCTATTGCGACAGCGACGCGGCCGGCCCGAGCCTGAACGGCTGGACGTTGGACAACGCCGCCGACGCGTGCTTCAACATCGCGGCGTTCAAGCACATCGACCCCTCGGCCGGCAACGAAGCGCCGACCCCCGCGGACGGTTTCCCCGCCGCCTGGGTGGTGACGCAAGTCACCGGCGATCTGATCATCATGAGCTGGCTGCAGCAATACAGCTTCATGATGGACAACGACACCTCGATCCTGTCCTCGTCGGGCGTCAGGACCATGGTGAGCACGGGCGACAACACAGCGATAAACGATATGTCGATCAGTGAGTTGGGTCACTACTACGACCTGATCATCATCGGCGGCAACATCTATGACGCCAACATCATCCATCAGCTCAACCTGCTGATCGACAACGATCTTATCGGCGCCGTGGATGGATTCGAGACGTCGGGAGGCGGCTCGTACTCGACCGCCGGCAACCTGCTCTGGAACGACGCGACGATCATCAACGTCGGCGGGCAGAACCACTTCGAGGCATTGCCCGCGTCTTACCTGAAGGCGGCCCACGACATGGCTGCCGGCAAGGATGACGATCCCGGCGACATCCTGAAGGACCCGGCGTTCCACGGTCTCGGTCACTTGCGGGTGCTCTACATCTCGGGCGACCTGATCAACATGCAATACGTCTCCCAGACCAACGTCCTGGGCGACAGCGACCAGGTGGCCTTGGCGATGAACCAGCTCGTCGCCCATCCCGAAGCGGAATGGACGATCACCACCGGCGGCAACCAGGTGGCCAACTTCGCAGGCATCATCGACGTCGACGGCACCGACAAGACCTATGTCGGCGGCGAGCACTATACGCACGAGATCCTGATCCAGGCAGACATCATCTCCTGCGATCCGGAACTCGGCGGACAGAATCCGGACGCGCTGGTGAACGAGGCGGTCGCCTTCCTGGCCGACGATCTCACCGACGATGCCGCGCAGGTAGACCATCCGATCGCCCCGACGCCCGACCATGTTCAGGCCGACGGCGTGCAAACGATTTTGGCTTGATCCGGGATCCGGGGGGAAATTATGACCGACGATCGCGACCTGTCCTGGGAGACGTTTGCCGAGGACCTTGAGGCAACCCTGCATGAGGACGAGCAGGCATCGCCGAAACCAGGTTCCGAGATGCCCCGCAAGACGCTTTCGAGCGCGTTGCTGCAGCATGAGCGGGCCATAGACCGCACCATCGAGGCCATCGACACGGTCGTCGGCGAACTGCACAACGTCGTGGCCCATGAGGGCGCAAAGGATCGGGCCCCAGCCCAGCCCGGCAGCCAGACGGTCGAGACCGCACGCCCAAGAGCCGTGCCGACAAGGGAACAGGCGACGGCGCCCGCCCCCGCGTCGCAGGTTAGGCCAGCGGCACCGGTATCAGCGCCTTCCGTCGTGCCTGCTTTGGCGGCGCGCGGCGGCCAGCCCGGGCAAGCGGGAATGGCGCCCCCGGCCTTGAGCCCGCAGGCTACTGCACCGAAGACTCCGGTGGCTGACCCCGTCAAATCCGCCCTGTCCATCCAGGACCAGCGGCCTGAGCCAGGGCCAAATCCAGTTCAGCTGGCGGCAACCCGCTCGGACGGTTTGCCGTCACCTGCGCCGGCCGCGAAGGCGGCGCCGGCGGCCGGCAGGTCGAACCTAGCACCCTCCGCTCAACCGGCCAGACCGGTTGAGGAGCGGCATTCGAGCCAGAACACCGCTGCCGGCGCTCCAGCCATTGCTTCCACGCCGGCGCGCGTTCCCGAGCCGACGCCGGCGCCGCAAAGACCCGGATCCGCACAGCCGGTGCAGGAGCCGAGGCCGGCATCGACGAACGACAGGAACGGCGCAACGGCCGCACCGGCGGCGGCAAGGCCGGAGTCCCCGCCCCAGCGTGGACTCGAGCCCAAGGCCGCGTCCCCGATCGAGAAGCAAGGCGCCACAGTGCCGCCGACGGCTGCAAGGCCGCAACCAGCGCCGCAAGGCACGGCCGCCCCCCAAGCCAAGGCGGTGCCGGAAACGCCCGAAAAACCATCGAAATCCGAAATGAAGGATGTGCCCAAGTCGCCAGGCATGATCACCATAGACGGCGACACTGGTCCGATCGTGGCAAGGGAGCGCACCTCCGATGGCGGCGATCCCCCGCGCGGCGACGACAATGGCCGGCGGGGCGGCGGTGGCGGCGGCAGCGGCGCCTTCCACAAGCGCCTCGGACCGGTTGATTTCGGCGCCTCCCTCAAGGCCGGTTTGAGTGCGGTCAGGAAAAACCTGGCGATCGTGATGATGTTCACCGTTGCCTGCAACATGCTGGTCCTGGCGATCCCGATCTACCTGTTCCAGATTTCGGATCGCGTCCTGACCAGCCGCTCGGCCGACACGCTGGTCATGCTGACGGTGGTGATTGTCGGTGCCGTCGTGCTGCAGGCGATGTTCGACGCGCTTCGCCGCTTCATCCTGATGCGCACGGCGGTCGAGGTCGCGGCCCAACTGGGCGCGCCGATCCTCAGCGCCGCGGCCAGGGCCTCCCTCAACAGCAACGGCAAGGAATATCAGGTCCTGGGCGACCTGCAGCAGCTGAGAACCTTCCTGACATCCGGCACCCTGCTGTCGTTCCTCGATGCGCCTATGGCTCCCTTCATGATGCTGGCGGTGTTCCTGATCCATCCGCATCAGGGGTTCATCGTCGCGGCCTCGGCACTGATGCTGCTCATGATCACGATGCTCAACCAGCGCGCGACGGCCGCCGCTTTCGGCGAAGCCAACGCGCATCAGAGCAAAGCCAACATCCATCTCGATTCCATGTCGCGCAACTCCCAGATCATCAATGCGATGGCGATGATTCCGGAGGCGGTGAAGATCTGGGGCAAGGACACCGCCAACTCCCTTCGCGCCCAGGTGATCGCGCAGGACCGCAACATCGTCTTTGCCTCGCTGTCGAAGGCGGTGCGCCTCCTGACCCAGGTGACGATGCTCGGCTGGGGCGCTCATCTGTCGATCGAAGGTCATCTCACCGGCGGCATGGTCATCGCCGCCTCGATCATCGCCGGTCGTGCCCTGGGCCCGATCGAAGGCGCCATCGAGGGCTGGAACCAGGTCGTGCATGCGCGCGCCGCCTACGGCCGGATCGCATCGCTCCTGCAGTCGTCGCCGCTCAATTTCGAACGGCTGAACCTGCCACGTCCCGAAGGCCGTCTCGACGTCGAACGCCTTCTCTTCGTGCCGCAGGGAACCAAGCGGGTGGTGCTGAACGGCATTTCCTTCGCACTGTCGCCGGGCGACTCGCTTGCGATCATCGGCAATTCGGGCGCCGGCAAAACGACCCTGGGCAAGATGCTCGTCGGCTCCATCCTGCCGACATCAGGCAACGTCCGGTTGGACCTCATGGATCTGCGCAACTGGGATCCGCGCCAGTTCGGCGAGAACATCGGCTATCTGCCGCAGGATGTTCAGCTGTTTCCCGCTTCGATCAAGGCCAACATCGCCCGAATGCGCGACGACGCAACGGACGCCGAAATCTATCAGGCCGCCGCGCTTGCCGACGTCCATGAGATGATCTCCACCTTGCCGCACGGCTACGAGACCTTCGTCGCCGCCGACGGCGCGCCGCTTTCCGGCGGCCAGAAGCAGCGCGTCGCCCTTGCCAGGGCCTTCTTCGGCAATCCCCGCCTGGTCGTGCTCGACGAGCCGAACTCGAACCTGGACTCGGCGGGTGACGCGGCGCTGGAACGAGCTCTCCAGCACGCCAAGGAGCACAAGATCACGGTCATCACCATTACCCAGCGGCCATCCCTGCTGAAGAGCGTCGACAAGATACTCCTGCTCGTCAACGGCACCGTCGCCTTGTTCGGCATGCGCCAGGATGTCCTGCAGGCATTGGCGTCACGCGGGCTCAGCATCGAAGGCGGGGCGTTTGGCCAGATCCAGTAGGCGGGCAATCACATGACGACCGACATCGCGAAAGTTCACGACATAGAGTGGTACTCCGAGGTGCCGCGCTCGATCTGGAAGCAGACGGCGGTCGGCTTGCTGCTGATCACCGTGGCCTTCGGCGGCTTCGGCACCTGGGCATCCACGGCGCCGCTGGCGTCCGCCATCATCGCCCAGGGCAGTTTCGTCGCCACCGGGCAAAACAAGATCGTCCAGCATCTCGAGGGCGGCATCATCAAGGAAATCCTGGTCAGCGAGGGCGACCATGTCAGCCTCGACCAGCCGCTGATCAAGCTCGATGAAACCGCCGCCCAGACCAACGAGCGGCAATTGTTCCTGCGCAAGGCCCGGCTCGAGGCAATCTCGGCGCGGTTGAACGCCGAGGTGCAGGGCAGCCCCAGCATCCAGTTCCCGGCGATCGTCCTCGACAACCGCTACGACCCGGAAATCACGCCGATCATGGAGAGCCAGCAGCTCAATTTCGAGGCCGCGGAACGCAAGCGCGACAGCGAGATAGCGCTGTTCGACCAGAACAAGAAGGCGATGGAATTCCGCAACGAAGGCATCGACGAGCAGATCTCGTCGGTCCGGCGGCAATTGCAATTCCTCAAGGAGGAATACCTCGGCAAGCAAAAGCTACTCGACCAGGGCCTGATCCGCGGAACCGAGGTCAAGGCGATCCAGCGGGCGATGGCCGACGCCGACGGACAGATCGGCAAGATGGTGGCGGAAGTCTCCGAGAACCGTGAACAGATCGTCAGGTTCGAGCAGCAGATAAGCCAGACGAAGGATGCCTATCGCCAGGCCGCGCTTCAGGAGTTGCAGAGCCTGGAGGCCGAACTGGACGCGGTGCGCGAGCAGTCGCGGGAGGCCGAGAATGTGCTTCGCCGCGTCACCATCAACGCCCCCGTGCCCGGCACGATCATTCGCATGTACTACCACACTGCCGGCGGCGTCATCGAGAGCGGCAAGGCCATCCTCGAGATCCTCCCCTCCGATGTGCCCCTGGTCATCGAGGCGCAGGTGCCGCGCACCGACATCGACAACGTCAAGGTCGGGCAGAAGGCTTCGATACGGCTGATCGCGCTCAACCGGCGCACCACGCCGGTGCTGGAGGGTGAGGTGTACTATGTCTCGGCCGACGCATTGCCGGAGATGAGCGGCCCCACGCCCAAGGAAGTCTATCTGGCGCGCGTGCGCTTGCCGGCAAGCGAACTGGCGAGGGTGCATGGCTTCCAGCCGACGCCCGGAATGCCGGCCGAGATCCTCGTGCAAACCCAGTCGAGGACGTTCTTCAGCTATCTGACGAAGCCGATCGCCGACAGCATGGCGAGAGCCTTCATGGAACAGTGAGCAACAAGGAAAGAGGAATTATTCGGGGGGCACCATGCAGATCGATGTCATTGCGACAAGGGAGGCCCTGAACGGGCTCAGGCAGAACTGGGACGACCTTTACGAAAAGGATTCCGAAGCCCAGTTCTTCCTCTCCTGGACATTCCTGTCGTCCTATGTCCGCCGCTATGAGGGCGGCTGGTCGGTGCTGGCGGCCCGGCCGGGACCGAAAGGGACTCCGTATGTCGCGCTGCTGCCATTGCGGCTGCGCACCAGGCTGAACAAGAAGACCGGCTTCTGCCACAACGAAATCAATATGGCCGGCAACTACGCGGCCGACTATGCCGGCATCGTTTGCGCGCCGGGCTTTGCCGAACGCGCCATCCCGGCGCTTGCCGGCCATCTGCTGAAGATGAACTGGGCCAAGCTGCATCTCGAAAATCTGCGCATGTCCGACAAGAGGCGGCGCCTGCTGCTCGACAATCTCGTCGACAAGCGGCTCACCGCCCAAAGGATGCAGCGCGTCAACAAGACCGACAATGTCGACAATTGCATCTGCCCGGCCGTTGCCCTGCCGGGAAATTGGGACAGCTATCTCGAGCAGAACACGAGTTCGAACACCAGACAGAAGATCAGACGCTTCCTGCGCAAGCTGGACAGCTCCGACGAGTTTCGCATCACCCATGCCGACGCCTCGACGATCGACCGCGACATCGGCATCATCCTCGAAATGTGGCGCATCAAATGGGCGCCGCGCAAAGGCAACCTGATCCCAGGCCTGATGCGGTCCAATCGGATATTGTTCAAGGACGCCTTCGCGAGCGGCACGCTGTTCCTGCCGATCCTGTGGCAGGCAGACAAGCCGCTCGGCGGCCTGGCGTTCCTGGTCGACCCGGTCAAAAAGGCGATGCTCTTCCATCTCGCCGGGCGCGACGAGACCGCCAACGACATTCCGTCGGGGCTTGTGCTGCATGGCTATTGCATCCGCCGTGCCATCGAGCAGGGCTTCCGCAGTTACGACTTCCTGCGCGGCAACGAGGCCTACAAATACTCCTACGGCGTCGAGGAAACCGCCATCCACTGTGTCCTGGTCAAGACCAGGACTGGTCGCAATCTCGGTGACCGGCTTGACCCGAGATCCGTCGGCAGCGTGCTCGAGCAGGCGACCAAGTTCCATGAGGCGGGCAATCTGACCAATGCCGAGAACGGCTATCGCCAGATTCTCGAGGTCAATCCCCGCCATTCCCGCACCCTGTACGGTTTGGGACAATTGCTGGCAGCCAAGGGCGACCACTGGTCGGCTGCCGATACCTTCGCCACGCTGGTCGATATCGCCCCTCAGTCGCTCAAGGCGTGGTCGAGGCTCGCCATCGAGTACCAGGCGCTAAGTCGCCACGCGGAGGCCGCGGACGCCTTCCGCAAGGTGCTGGAGCTCAATCCGGACCTTCCCGGGGCGCAATACGGCCTAGGCCGCAGCCTGGCGCAGTTGCGGCAGATGGACGAGGCCGCGAAGGTCCTGAGCGCGGTGCAGGACAAGGCCGACAAACCCGTCGACCCCGTGCTTCGCGCCAAGGCTCGTGTGCAGTTGCAGAAGCTGAAGGAGGAAGCAAACCCCTGCTACATCAGGCTCGAGCCAAGCAATGCCAGGTCGCCAATCCTTGAGCAGGCGGGCGCTTAGGGCAATTCCAGGAAAATGTGTAACGCTTTTCCGTCCCGAGCTTCGCCCTGACGTTGGGCTCTACTGCTTCACGGAGGTGGAGGTGCCCCAGGTGTCGGACAGCACATAGCCCTGGGGGTATGGATCCGTCGGATCGAGATAATAGGCATGCTCGCCGGTGATCCAGGCCCGGCCGGTGATCTCCGGAACGATCGCCTTGCGACCGCCGATTTCCGTTAGCTCCACGATCCTGCCGGTGAAGCGGGAGCCGATGATCGATTCATGGATCAGAACCTCGCCTACCTGCATCAGGCCCCTCGCTTGCAGGACCGCCATGCGGGCCGACGTGCCCGTCCCTGTTGGGCTGCGGTCGGAGCGTCCCGGCGAGACGATGCAGGTGTTGCGAGTGACGTTGCCCGGACCCTGGAACGGCATGGCGAACTGCACGATCGAGACACCGCGTACATGCTCGAACTCCGGATGCACGACATCGAGCTGCTCGCGCGCGGCGTGCCTGATCTTCTCGCCGGCCACCGCCAGTTCGCGGGCCTCGTCGGGAGCGACCGAAAAGCCGAGCGCCTTGGCATCGACGATGGCGTAGAACATGCCGCCATAGGCGATGTCGACGGTGAGCGTGCCGAGCCCCTCGACCTCGATGCTGGCATCGAGACGTTCGGCGAAGGCGGGCGCGTTGCGCAAGGTGATCGAGACGCATTTGCCGTCGCGGCATTCGGCGCGCACCTCGATGACGCCACCCGGCATGTCGAGCTTGAAGCGCGTCTCCGGCTCCTGCATCGGCACCATGCCGGTCTCGAGCAGCACCGTGGCGACGCAGATCGTGTTGGAGCCAGACATCGGCGGGTATTCCGTCGGCTCCATTATGATGGCGCCGGCGGCGCAATCATCGCGCGTCGATGGAACCAGGAGGTTGACGTGGCGCGCGACGCTGCCGCGCGGCTCGCAGATCAGCATCCGGCGGATGTGGTCGTGATCGCGTTCCATCGTGACCATCTTTTCCATCATCGTGCGGCCCGCCGGCGGCAGCACGCCGCCGACGATGACGTCGCCGACTTCACCTTCGGCATGGCAGCCGACGACACGAATGCTTGTTTTGGTGCGCATTGTTTCTCCCTGGCCTCCGCCACTATTTGCTTGGCAAGCAGTGCCGCTCCGGGACAAACTGGTCAATCTGCCAGCCAGCCTCAAGGAGAATCCCAATGGGCGCCAATATCTTTTCCGGCTGCATGCCGGCCTTGATGACACCCTGCACGGAGGACCGCCAGCCCGACTTCGAGGCGCTGGTGCGCAAGGGGCGGGACTTGATCGCGGCCGGAATGTCTGCCGTGGTCTATTGCGGCTCGATGGGCGATTGGCCGCTCCTGACCGACGAGCAGCGCATGGAAGGCGTCGAGCGCCTGGTGAAGGCCGGCGTGCCGGTGATCGTTGGAACCGGCGCGGTCAACACCGCCAAGGCCGTGGCCCACGCCGCCCACGCCCAGAAGGTCGGAGCGAGGGGCTTGATGGTGATCCCGCGCGTCTTGTCGCGCGGACCGTCGGTGACGGCGCAGCGCCACCACTTCAAGGCGATCCTCGCCGCGGCGCCGGATCTGCCCGCGGTCATCTACAACAGCCCCTACTACGGCTTTGCCACGCGCGCCGACCTGTTCTTCGCGCTGCGCGCCGAGCATCCGAACCTTGTCGGCTTCAAGGAGTTCGGCGGCCCGCAGGATCTGCGCTATGCCGCCGAAAACATCACCAGCCGCGACGATGAGGTTGCGCTGATGATCGGCGTCGACACCGCCGTCTTCCACGGCTTCGTCAATTGCGGCGCGTCCGGCGCCATCACCGGCATCGGCAATGTCTTGCCGAAGGAGGTTCTGCATCTCGTCGGACTGAGCCAGGCGGCCGCCAAGGGTGACGTCGAGGCCCGCCAGCGCGCGCAGGAGCTCGAAGCCGCGCTCGCCGTTCTCTCCTCCTTCGACGAAGGTCCGGACCTGGTGCTTTATTTCAAGCACATGATGGTGCTGAAAGGGGATCCCGAGTACCGGCTGCACTTCAACGAGACGGATGCCCTGACCGACAGCCAGCGCGGCTATGTCGAAGCGCAGCTCAAGCTGTTCGACACCTGGTATGCCCAGTGGTCGAGGCAGCCCGGCGTGATCGCGAGATATGCGGCCTGAAACCGGTCGAGATCATCTCCGCGCCATAAGCCGAAGGCAGGGGGCCTTTCATCTATGCTGGCGGCGGCGCGGTGTCCGCAGCTCGAATTGCCATTACCAATTCGAGCCGCAATCATGGCGAGCAGTGGCCGATCGTCAGGAAGCAATCGTTTTCCTGCGCGGCCAGGCTAGTAGACCTTGAATGCACCCGCACCCGCTCGTGCATCCACATCGGTGATCAGCATGTGTCCCGGCGATACCGTGATCGAGATCGCCAATTCGGCACGAGCAAGAGCATCCTGGGCGGTCAGGCTGCTGCCCCAAAATACAGGGACCTCCCCGTCCATGATTTCGACCGCATCGCCCCAGTCGGGAGCCATCAAGTCCTCTATCCCAATGATGGCGGGCTCTCCGACATGGATGGGAGAGCCATGGGCGTGCGGAAAGCGTGCGGTAAGGGCGCGAACCTTGTCGACGTCGCACCCTCTTATCGGCCGCATGGAGACGACCATCTCGCCCCCAAACGGTCCGACGCCGCGGGTCTCGATCCTGGTTCGGAATTTGGGCAAGGCGTTGCCGTAGCCGATGCTGCGGAGCTTGATGCCCTTCGCGACAAGGGCGGCTTCGACCGTCAGCGAACTGCCCAGCGCGAAAACGGCGAAGTCTTCGCGCCACAGGTCGATGATGTCCGTGGTCTGATGGATCACTTCCCCGAAGCAATAGATGTTGTACTGGGGCGCGTCGGTGCGGATGTCGATATCACCCAGTGCCGGGAGCAATGGGCTGCCGACACGGCTGACGCCCACCAATGGACAGGGTTTTGGGTTGCGGACGCAGAACTGGTGGAAATCGCCGGCAAAGCTGCGAGGCACGATCACGACATTGGCCTGGAGCTTGCCGCGCGCAAGCCCGCCCGTGTGCCCTTCATAGGCACCCATCCTGACCAGTCTGCGGAGCCTGTCCGCATCGACCAGTCGCAAATTGTCATAGAACAATGAAGTGGTCAGGCGGGCCATGGCTTCCGAAGTGAGATGCACGTTTCAGAGACACGTCGAGAGCGCGTAAGATCATCGGCGGGTTGGCCGCTTGTCAAATTGTCAGAATCTTTCCCCAACGATAAATTGTATTTATTGGTCGGCCAATGGTGGCTGCTATTATTATTAGCGTTTGCGAATAAACCTTTTCGTTCACCGGCAGCCGTGGCAGCCGATCGCCTCTATCTGCCGGCCAGCTTCGTGCAGGAAGGCAAGGTCCCGGTTCATGTAGAACAGCAGGAAAGCCGCATAGAGGACAAACACGAGGCTGAAGACCAGCGTCTTGACGACCAGCGAAAGCGCAAAGACGTTCAGGTGCGGCGCGGCGCGCGCGAGGAAGGCAAGCACGATGTCGGACAAAAGCATGCAGATGATGAGCGGGAAGACGAGTGTCAGGGCCATCATCAGGATGCGGTTCAGCAAACCGAGGAAGATGACGGCGGCATCCTTGCTGAACACGGGCATGAGCTGGTCGATCGGCCAAAGGCCATAACTGTCATAGAGGCTGGTCAGGGAAAGTTCGAAGCCGCCGGCGGCCAGATAGACCGTGACCATGATGACCGCGAGCAAGGTGCCGGTGGCACTCGTCTCGTGGGTCATCATCGGGTCGATCAGCGTTCCCATCGTCGAGCCGCGCTGCAGATCGAGGATGTCGCCGGCAGCCTCCGCCGCCCAGAACGGTATGCCCATCGCCAGCCCGAGCGTTACCCCGACCACGACCTCCTTGAGCATGTAGAGCACAATCATCGTCGTCGTGATGTCGGTGCTCGTCAGCTTGTTCACGATCATCGGAAAGACCGGAACCGCCAGCGCCAGAGCCACGCCGTTGCGCAGCAGCCCGGATAGCGGCACCCGCGAAAAGAGCGGCATCAAGAGCATGAAACCGGTCATGCGCGCGAGCGCGAAAGCGCCGGCCAGCAGATAGAACTGAAGCTCCTTTATCGACGCGAAGAGTGGTTCGACCGGCATCCGCGTGCCTCAACGCGTGACGACGGGGAACTCGTCCAGCGCCGTCGAGGCCTGCTCCGCGATCTGCTGTCCAAGCAGCGGGCCGACGACGATGATGACCAAAAGGATCACGACGAGCTTGATCGTCTGCGGCAAGGACTGGTCCTGAATCTGCGTCAGCGCCTGGGCAAGTCCGACAAGGATGCCGACCGCCAGCGCCGCGATGATCGCCGGGCTGGACGCGAACAGCACCGTCCAAAGCGCGCCTTGGACCTTCGCCAGGATGAAGTCATTGCTCATGCAAAACCCCCGGCGTCAGCCATAGCTCAGGATGAGGCCATGCATCAGCCGCGACCAGCCATCGATGGCGACGAAAAGGAACAGTTTCAGCGGTATCGAAATGAGGACCGGCGAGACCATGATCATGCCTAGCGTCATCAGGACGTTGGCGACGACGATGTCGATGATGAGGAAAGGGAGATAAAGCAGGAAGCCGATCTCGAAGGCACGGGTCAGCTCGGAGGCGACAAAGGCGGGAACAAGGATCGAGAGATCGTCGTCCTTCAGGTTCTGGCGCGCCTCTTCCGGCCACAGGCGGCTCGTTCCGTCGAGGAAGAACTTCCGCTCTTGCGGCTGGGTGAATTTCATCAGGTGTCGTTGCAACGGTTCCCTGACCAGCTGTGCCGCCCTGGCCAGGTCATCGGTCGTCTGGAACTGGACCTGCCCCTCCTGAAGCCGCCCCGACATCTCGCTCAGCAACGGCGTCGTGACGTATACGGTGAGCACCAGCGCTATGCCGTAGAGCACCAGATTGGGCGGCATCTGCTGGACGCCGAGCGCATTGCGGATGAGAAACAGCACGACCGAGATTTTCAGGAAGCCCGTCATCGTGACGACCGCCAGCGGCAGCAAGCCGACGAAGCCGACGGCGATCAGAATGCCGAGCAGGTTGGGCGAATTCTCAAGCATTGTCGAACATGCGCACGATCCGCACGCCCAGGCTTTCGCCGATCCGCACGATCTCGCCACGACCGACACGCTTGCCGTTGGCGATGATGTCGACACTCGCCTCCGTGACATCGGCGAGGGCAACGACAGAGCCGGGCGCAAGCTGCCTTATCTCGCCGACCGGCATGGCCGTGCGGCCGATCTCGAAGGCAAGCGCGACCGGCAGCTCGTCCAAAGTCGACTCTTCCAAGGTCCGGTCGGCTGGCGGCGGCGTGTTCTCGTTCATGGTCCACTCCCAATTCGATCCAGCGATTGCGGTCGGCGCGGCAAGCAATTGCGGCCCATCGGCAGTCAGGGCCACCGGCGCATAGAGACGCTCGGCAATCACCAGCGCCGCCATGCGTTCCTCCTCTGCATCCCTGAAAAGCACCACATCGTCAGGCTGCAGGCTCCGCAGCTCGCCAAGGGTGATCGCAAGCGGGCCACGCCGAAGGTGGACCGGCAGCGGAAATCCGGCCGGGATCGGCGGCCTCGCCTTGCCGAGCTCGTCGAGAAGGCGGCCGATCCGCGCCGCCAGACCGCCGTCGTCAGCATGCAAGACGCAGTCGATCGCTTCATCCTTGCCGGTCAGGACAAAGGCGAATGGGATCTCGCCCGAAACGGCGTCTTCCGGTGCGATCGAGGTGATCGCGATCCTCTCGCCCAGCCTGTCCTCGATCCAAGCGAGATCGTCCTCGAACGTGGCCTCCAGCAGCAGAGCGGCGTGAGCAGGCGCCAATCGTTGCACGTCGAGGAGTTCGTCCGCCCTGGCCAAGCCCCGTTCGACAACAGAAAGCGGCAGGCGCAATTTGACGATCGCGTCCCCGACGGTGAGCGCAATGGTACGAAGCTGCTCGTTGGCAAGGTTCGGTGCCGGCCAGACCGCCGCGATCGCCATGGCCTTCCCCGCAACCGTGATCTCGGCAGGAGCGCGGCGGCGGTAGAAGGCGTTCAATGCACCGACGTCAACCGGCGCAACGGATTCCAACGTCAGCAGCTCGCCGACGCTCGACCGTGCGGCCGCGCGCTTCGCCGGTTTTGACCGCGTTTTCCTTTTTGCCGACGCGAAGGCTTGAGGCATCAGATCCATATTCACGATCACGGATTGGGGCTATCGTTCTGTAGGCAAGCGCGATGGACCGCGCTCCTCCTCCTCGGAAAGCTCGGCAAGCGCCAGGCGACGACGTGCGGTGCGCCTGGTCAGGTGCTCCAGCAGCCCGTCCAGCTTCGTCACGGCCCTCATGCTCGCGCGATGATCCTTGCGGGCTGCCGACAGCTCCACTTTGCGTCGCTGCTCGGCCACGCCGGCCATCTTCTCGTTCTCTCGCAATTGCCCGGTTTTGCTGGCGGCGACTTCGAACCGACCCTGAAGCCGATACAGGCTGGCAGCCTTCACCGGCTGTCCGACAAGCGCACCGAACGCTGCATCTTCGGCGTCGACCGTGCGCTGAAGGTGTTCGGTGACGGCGGCCGCCGCTTCCTCGACCTCCCTCGCAGCCCGCTGCGCGGCGGCTTGCCTTCTGATCACCTCTTCCGTTGCACGCTCCTCACGGCGGCGTCTGAGGTCGCGCAGCCGGGCGATCGTGTCAGGCGCCTTCATTGGACGATCTCCCGCATGCGCTGGCGTGTCTTCTCGATGCCCTCGTGCGTGGCGGACGGTTGTCGCAGGAAGGCATTGATGGCGTCGATCTTGGCCACCGCCTCGTCCGCCACGGTATCGCTGCCCTTTTGATATTCCCCGACGCGCAGGAGAAGCTCGATGTCGGCGTAGCGGGCAAGCAGTTCTCGAAGGCGGCTCGCGTCAGCCCGGTGCGCCGGCGGCACGACGGCATCCATCAGCCGGCTTCGACTGCGCAGGACGTCGATGGCCGGGAAATGGTTGCGCTGCGCCAGCTCGTTCGACAGGAAGACATGGCCATCGAGAAGCGCCTGGATCTCCTCGGCGACCGGATCCAGCGTGCCGTCGCCTTCCAGGAGAACGCTGTAGAGGCTGGTGATGGACCCGACCCGGCCGGGCCCCGAGCGCTCGAGCAGACGCGGCAGCACCGCGAACAGCGAAGACGGAAAACCGCGCCGCGTCGGCGGCTCGCCCGAGGCCAGGCCGATCTCGCGCTGCGCGCGGGCAAACCTGGTTATGTTGTCCATCGCAAGCAGCACATGCTTGCCCTGGTCGCGAAAATACTCCGCGATGCTGGTCGCCACGTAAGCGGCCTTGACGCGCTCGATGGCAGGCCGGTCGGATGTCGCGACGACGACGATCGCCCGCTCCCGCCCTTCCGCTCCAAGCTGATGCTCAACGAATTCGCGCACCTCGCGCCCGCGTTCGCCGACAAGGGCGACCACGGCGACATCGGCGTCGGTACCGCTGACGATATCTGAAAGCAGGATCGACTTGCCGACGCCAGGCTCGCCGAAGATACCGACGCGTTGCCCGCGCGCGCAGGTGAGCAGCCCATCGAGGGCGCGGATGCCGAGCTGGATCGGCTCGGAAATCATACTGCGCTCAAGCGGAGATGGCGGATAGGCGTTGACCGGATAGCTGCCGGCAATGCCGTCCGGCGCAAGCGGCTTGCCGTCCAATGGCTCGCCGAGCGCGCTGATCACCCGGCCAAGAAGGCCGGGGCCGACGGGCACCTGCTGGTCCTTTCCGGTCGCAACGACCTCGGTCAGGCTCGAAAGGCCGGTCAGATCGCCAAGCGGAACGAGGATCGCCATCTCGTCCAGCAGGCCGACCACTTCCGCCCTGGTCGTCCTGCCTGTCCTGGGGTCGATCAGTTCGCATATCTCGCCGATCCGGGCCTCCTCCACGGTCGCGTGGATGACGGTGCCGGTGACCCTCCGCACGCGCCCTCGCCTCGGCCGGCTGGCATCGTCGCGCAGGCCGGAGCGCAGGCCGGGGATGATGGACGCCAGGCGATTTTCGATTTCGGTAGCGGGCGTCGTCATGCAACCTCCGCCCTCGACGCGATGGCGGCAGCTATGGCCTTGAGCTGCGCGTCGATGCTGGCATCGACGACGGCAAAGTCGGTCGAAACGATGCAGGCGCCGACCGCCAGCGCATCATCCGCGTCGATCTCGACGGTCATGCCCAGATCACTGTCGCGCAGGACCGCGTTCAGCTCGTCCCGGACCCTGTCGACGGAAGCGGGATGAACCCGGACCTTCAGATATTTGGCACGGCGAATTTCGGAAACCGCCTGTCTCGCGGCCCTGGCGACAAGCGTGCTGACGTCGAACTCGCCCAGCATTCGCCTGACGATTTCGATGGCCAGGCCGATGACTTCGGCCTCCAGCCCGGCGAGATAGCGATCCACCTTGACCGCTGTTTCGCCGATCAGCCGCGTGGCGTCCGCATCGCCCTGCGCCTTGCCGTCCTCATAGCCCTGCGCATATTCGGCCGCGTAGGCTCGCCGGGCGGCCTCACGCAATTGCTGCGCATCGCGCCTCGCCTCGTCGAGAAAGGCGTGCCCATCCTGCCAGGCGCGCGCTTCCGCGGCGCGCAGGATGCGCGCAGAAGGGCGCCTCGGCATGGCGTCGATCGCTTTGCCCGGTTCGATCATCTCGTCTCGCTCATCGCTCGTCGAACAATCGCCGGACCGGCAGCGGCAAATGCTTCGGCCGCCGCTGCGTCGACAGACCCGTGCGGCATCAGCTTGAGGCGAACCCGCATGCTCGTCTCGCCGGGCATCGCCTGACACCACGCGCCAAGGCAGCTCAGCCCATCGGCATAGACGCGATCATGAATATCTTCCAAGGGCTGCAAGGACTGGGTCGGACCGGCGAGATCGCGGTTGGCGACCGACAAGGCGCAGAGATCGGCGCCAAGGGCCGCCTGCAATCCGGCGGCTTCGCGTCCATCGATGACAGCGGCCAGACTGCCGGCCCAGTAGATCGCGCCCGAGCGGAGCGCAAGCTCCTCCAACTCCTCACCCGATGACAACGCGATCGCCCGATCCACCGCGTCGGCCGGCTCATCGGCCGCGGAATGGAGCCGGTAGCGCTCGAGCAGCAATTTCGACAAGCGCTCCTGCAGGCGCTGCGATCGCAGCATGCGCTCGCAGGCGGCCTCGCTTATCGTGCCGTCAAAGCATTCCGCAAGCCGGGCCGCATCCGCATAGGATGCGGGATTGGCCATGAATGCCTGCCATTCCGGGCTGGCGGTTTGCTGCGAGCCGGTCCCGGTCATGTCTTCTTCACCGGCAGAGCGGATGCGTCGAGCGCATAGACACCCGGCCGTCGATACCACTGGAGGTACGCCAGCCGGGCAGCCAGCGCGAGTATGGCCGCCGCCATGCCGTAGAACAGCCACATCGCGGCGGCGACGCTGTCCGGATGCAGCCAGAGGCCAAGGAATGTCGTGAAGCCTGCTTCGGTGCTTTCGTGCTCGGGGGCCGTCGCGGCCACCGGGATGAGCGTGACCGAGACATTGTCATAGGTCAGTCCCGCAATGCCCTTGGCCACCAGCATCTTGACCTGCGGGATCAGCTCATTCATCGGGACCGACGCGCGATGCCGGATGAAGACGGAGGCGGAAGACGGCACCAGCTGCTGTCTCAGCGGATCGTTCTCCGGCAAGACGAGATGGACGCGTGCGGAAAGCACGCCGTCGATGTCCGAGATCGTCTGCGAAAGCTCCTGGCTCAGGCCGTAGATCATGGTCGCCCGCTCTTCCACCGGCGAGGACACCAGCCCGTCTCTCTTGAACACCTCGCCGAGCGTCTGGAATTCCTGCTTGGGCAATCCGCTTTCGTCGAGGATTGCCATGGCTTCCGCGAAACGGCCCTTCTGCACGGACACCGTCATCTTGCCGTCCTTGCCGGCCTCGCGCTGGGCCGGGATCCCGCGACGCATCAGCGTGGCGACGATCTCGTTGGCCTGCTGCTGGTTGAGGTTGGAATAGAGCTCCACCGAGCACGCCTGGAGCACAAGCATGCCGATGACAACCAGCGCGACCCGGCACCGGGCGCCGCACCGATTCAAAAGCGTTGATCGCCGCGGCAAGGATAGCGTGGGCACGAACACTCCGTAGCGCTTACTGTTGCTTGATCAGCGTGCTGGTGGACGAGGTGACGGCGGTCACGCTGCTCGTCACCACCTCGAGATTGGCGGCTGCCCACATCACCGAAATCGATCGCTCGAGAAGTTGCTCGGCGTTCTTTGCCGGCGCGCTTTCGCCTTCCTTGCCCGACGGCGCCGCCTTGCCGGTGGCATCCTGCAGCGAGGCTGCTTCAGCGTTCACGGGGGCGTTCGCCTGGCCGAGAGCTTTCTGGACCTGCTGCATGGTTCCTTCAAGCGACCGAACGGCGGAACCGAACAGTGCCGACGGATCGGTGAGCGCCCCACCCCCTGCCTTCTCCGCCTCGGCCAGATAGTCGAAGAGTTGGCGCTCCACGATCGGCTCGGTGCGTTCCGCTTTGGCAGATTGTCCGCCCGCTGCCGGATTGGCGCCGGACGATGCCTGCGCCACCTGCCGACCTGCCGGCGTGGCGACATCGCCCCGGTCGGGCGTGCTGGCCTTTGCGACATCGTGCTTTTCCTGCTTGGCGCCCACCATCCGGTTGCCCGGCTGCGCTGCCGCGCCGGCGGTGATCTGCTGTTGCGAACTTATGCTGGTGGTCAAATTTGCCAGCGTTGCCTCCAGGGCTCCAATCGGCGCGATCTGCATGATCCTGGCCTCCTGTTTCAGTTCGGTGTGACGGGCACATTCTGTGTCTCCGCCAGCTTGCCGCCGCGGAAAACGCGGATCGAAACGACCTTGCCGGGCTCCCGCTTCGGGCTCGATGCGGCAGGAATTCCGAGCGTCTTCCTCACGAGTTCGACGTAGGACGGCGGCCCCGACACCGAGACGACATCGTCTTGCCTGGAAACCTTGATCGGAAACCTCGGATCGATGACGCCCAGCCGCTGCAGCCGATCTTCCGCGCTGGCAGCCGTGTTGGCATCGAGCGGGATCATCTCGGTCTGGACTTCGGCCTCGGTCGCGACGTTCATGACGATGCCGTCGAAATGCCAGACCAGGCCGTACCGATTGCAGATCTCTTCCAGGAACTCGCGGGCCGTTCCAACCGGCATGCCGGCGCTCAGGCGCCCCTTCACAAGCTTGCTGACACGCATCGGAACGCGCATGTTGCGGCCAAGCTCGATCAGCGCGTCCGTCACCGACTGATCGACCGTGATGTATTTGTACGGGCCGGCGGGCCAGCGTGGCTCGGCGGCGCTCGCCCGAGACGAAGCGAGGCCAAGCGCCAGGATCATCGCGAGGCCGCCGGCCGCGAAGACGGCCTTGGCTCCCGACAACCAGCGTGCATGGCAGGTACCGCGTCCCGTCAACATTTGGTCCTATCACAAGACGACGCGGAGCGATGACCCGCCTCGCCTGTCTCATGGTTTAACCCGCCAACTCGCTTTTATCGTGCGCACCGCAAAATTGGAAGTCCAATTGGATTGCTTCTGTGTATTTGGTTCCAAATGTTGCGAACAGCGAGCAAAGCGATATGGTGCGCGCTGGAATCAGGCGTCACCGCTTCGTGATCCCCGGATTCAATGACTGGTTGGGAAGGATCGGCCTCGGTGGCGGCAAGCAAGAACCTGGTCGCACATCTGGATGCTCCCACCGGAAGTCCGGGGCGCTGGACGTCGATCGGGCTGAGCCTCGCCCAGAGCTTGGGTGAATCAGTTCTGATTGCTGCCACGTTGACTGTCGCCATGGCGCCGGCGCAGGCTCAATCGAACAGCGGCTATCCGCATGACCAATGAAGACGTCATCGACCTATATGACCGAGTGAAGATCGGCGCCCAGATTATTGTCCGGCATTGAATCGTGATCCCTTTCAACATCAAGCAGCTCGAAACATTTCTGCTGGTAGCGACTTTAGGCAGCTTTCGAAAGGCGGCCGAACGGCTGAACACAACGCAGCCGGCGGTATCCACCCGAATTGCCGGCCTGGAAGAAGCGCTGGGTGCCAAGCTGTTCGAGCGGCAAAGCAGCACCGTCAGGCTGACCGCCGAGGGACAGCGGCTGCTGCCGCCCGCGCAACGCGTCTTGCGCGTGGCGGAAAGGCTGCAGCTGACGGCCAACTCCCTTTCAGAAACGGCGGGAGTGCTCAGGCTCGGGGTTGCCGAAACCATCGTGCACACCTGGCTGCCGACTTTCCTGAAGGAGTTGCAGACAAACTATCCGCTGATCGACACCGATATCGTCGTTGACGCGACGACCACCCTTCGCAACGAACTCATGTCGCATAGGCTCGATCTTGCGGTGCTGATGGGCCCGGTTCTGGAGTACAGTATCGAGAATATCGGGCTGCCGCCCTTTCCGCTCGTCTGGGTGTGCTCGCCGCAGCTGAAATTGCCGAACCGGCGCAAGCTGACGCTGAACGATCTGATGCAATTTCCCATCATCAGCTATGCGCGCACCACAACGCCCTACAGCGAGCTCTACCGCAAGCTGACCGGCGAGTTGGAAGAGACGCCGCGCATCTTCCCCGCCAATTCGCTGGCCGCGTCCATCAAGATGACGGTCGACGGTATCGGCATAGCCTCTCTCCCCGAGGAAGTGGTCCGGGACTATGCCGCAGGCGGCCAGCTGCGCATCATCGATTGCGAATGGCACCCGTCCGACCTGCGGTTTACCGCCTCCTACTCTTCCGAGCCCTCCAATCCGATCGCGGAGCGGGCGGCGAAGCTGGCAGCCTGTGTCGCACACGCCTATGCCGCCAGGATCGGCAAGGCTCCTGCCGACTAGACCGAGCCGGCCACTCCTCAGCCGACCGATGCGACCGGGAGATAGATGCGGTCGCCCGAAAAAATCTGATCCGGGCTCAGGATGTGATCCATGTTGAGCACCACCGTCTCCGCGACATCCGCTGAGTGGGTCCTGGCGATCAGGCGAATGCTGTCGCCGCTCTTGACCTCGACCCACTGATAGCCGTCCTTCTCCAGCGTCGGGTTCGTGCGGCCTTCGGCGTTGCTGCTGCCGTCGGGATGAACCTCGACATGGTCGCCGGAAACCCAGCCGCTATGCATTTTGCTGTCCGGTCCGAAACCTTCGACGGGTATCCAGGCCTCTCCTGACGGATCGCTCGAAGGCTTCGCGGTCTGTTCGACGAACGTGCCGGGCTGCAGAACCGTGGCCACGCTCGAATCCCCGTCAGGCTGTGTCCGCAAATTCAGCCCGTCATCCGCCGACACCACGAGTTGCGGGAAGTCCTCGGGCGGGGTTTGCGGCGGAACATCCGACGGATCATCGGGTTGCTGGGACGAGGCATCGCCGTCCGATTTTTTCGGATCGGGTGGAGAGGTCGGGGCGCCCTCCCAAGGCTTCGTCAGCAGCGAGTCCAGCGAGAAGAGAAGCATGCCGACGCCGAAGGTTATGCCCAGGGTCCACCGATCCCACGCACCCCATCTTTTGTCGGACTTTTCCGCCGCCGCCATGTCGGCATCGGTTCGCGGCACCGAACGGCGATTCATCCGGTCCGTCCTGATCGCCGATGCCCAGAATTCGGCGCAGCCGAACGTGAACAGGGTGCCGGCGACCGTGGCGATCGGCGCCGGCCAGGAGTGCAGCGTATAGACGGCGCAGCCAAGCACATAACCGGGTCCAGCCAGATGTTCGGCCACATTTCGGATCACCGGTCTGCCGGTGAACGACTGCAGCATCGACTTCGTGCCATAGACGACGTTGCCGAGCGAAAACGTGCTGTTGACGACAAGGTCCTTACCCTGGATCATCCCGGTCGCGGCACCTGGCGCCGCTGCAATGAATGTGGCCCCGCCGAGCGCGTTGAGGAATCGCCCGAACGGCTTGTGATTTGCGGTTGCGTTGGGGAAGATCGCCTGCGAGCCGAAAACGAAGCCTCGCACGCCAAATGCCACCGCTGCGGCAGTCGCGCTCCAGGTTGGCGGCAACGAACTCCACAACGCGTAGGAGGTGGTCGACATGCCGCCAAAGGTGGCGAGCGCCTGAGCGTTTTCGCGCATCCTCGCATGGCTGAGGGCCAGATCGACACTGGCAGCCTGATCCGGCGTCAGCGCCTTGCTGTGGGTGGCACGATAGTTCGTCAGTTGCAGCACGGAGAGGCCGTTCGTCTGATCTCCGCCCATCCACCCGAACTGCTCAGGCGTGAACTTGCGGAACTGGCCGGGGCTCATTTCCTCGAACTGTTTTGGTGTCACCGCTTCGATCTGCGGCTGGGTCAGGGCTTCGATGTGGTGGATCGTGAAAGCACCCCATTGATCGCGGGTCAGCACCGGAATCTGCTTCTCGGTCAGCCACGGCACCTGCTTGGGATCGAGCTTCGCAGTGTCAATGGAATCGATCATGTTTTCGGGGATCGCCGGAACCTGGCGCTCGGTGAGGTTGTTCAGCAATCCGGCCGTGGCCAGGTCCTTGAACTGCTCTGACGTGAACTTCGCGACCTGGCTGGGCTTGAACCACGGAACCTGGCGCGCTTCCAATGTCGACGCGTCAACGAACTCGACCATGTCTCCTTTGATCGCCCGCATCTGTGGTTTCGTCAGGTGAGGCGTCAAACCGGCTTTGCAGAGGTCCCGGAACTGCTGGTCGGTCATATTCCGGACGTGACCCTCGGTCAGCCAGGGAACCTGCTTCGCCTCGAGGCCCGCGATGTTGACATAGCCTATCTTTGCCTTCGGGATACCGCGCAGCTGGCCCTTGGTCAGAGACGGCAGCAAGCCGGCCCGATCCATGTCGCGGAACTGCTGTTTTGTCAGCTCGGCCACCTGCTCTCGCTTGAGCCATGGAACCTGGTTCGGCTGGAAATCGCCCATGACGAGATCCGGCACCTGGTCAAGCGGAGTAGCCCTGACGCCATCGCGGGTCAGCCCGTGGCCGCCGGAGGCACCGCGTATCCAGGGCAGCACGACGGCTTCGCCCGTGTCGGGGTCGTAGACCAGCATGTGCGTCTTGTCCTGCACCTCCGGAGCATCGGCCGGGGCGCGGGGTCCGTCGGAAGGCGGCACATAAACCTGTTCCGGGCTCCTCGGCTCCGTGCCCAGCATTGCCGCGACGATCACCTCGCCATTCCTGTCCTGGAGATGGATGGTGCGGCCCGCGGCGACCTGGCTCGACGCCGGTTGAGATTGCGGAGTTGCCGTAGCGGGCTTGCTGTGTCCGAAGATGTTGCCGACAATTCCCGCATCGTCGAGCGCCCGCTGCAATTCCGCGGAAGGCGGCGCATCGAGGAAAACCCAGCGCGGCTGATAGGCGGGGTTCTCGTTGCGCAGCGCCACATCCTTGTTGATCTGCTCCTGCAGTTTTGGCGTCAGCGGCACTTCGCGCATCTGGGCGACACCGTTGATGGTCGTCCAGCGATGGTAGGTCTTTACCTCGATGGCCTCGATCACGTCAGGGCTCTTGAAGACAGGCGAATCCACGTAGCGCCCGCCCTCGCCGAAGACCGGATGCGGGCCGTCCGGATTGGCCGCGACCGGGAAATGCGCCTCCCCAAGCGATCCGTTGAGTTCGCGTGTGTAGGTCTCGCCGGCCTTCCATTTTTCAGGCTGCCGCATGTTGCGCACCTGCTGCAGCGAAAAGGTGGTCGGCGGCGCCGCCTCGATTGCCTTCCTGGCCGGCATTGCCTGCGGCGGCACGGCTTCTCCCTCCGGCCGTCCCTGGCTGCCCGGCACGTGGTCCTGCGAGCCGCCGCGCACCCATGGCAGGACATATGCTTCGCCCGTCTCCGGGTCCCGATAAAGAATATGCGACTTGTCCATCAGCTCCGGTTCGTCGCCGCGCGCCTTTGGTCCGTCGGCCGGCGGCACATAAACCTGCTCCGGACTGTTCGGCCCGTTGCCCAGCATTGTGGCGGTAATCACATTGCCGCTCTCGTCCTGAAGCTGCAGGGTTCTTGGCGGGCGTTTACCGGCCGACGCAGCGTTGGCGGCGCCTGCGGCCGCGTCTTGCCCAGGCGCAGGGTTGCCTGCCGGCGGTGCTGGCCGTCGAAACCAAAGAGGCCTGTCTGAGGGCGAAGGAGCAACCCCCTGCTCACCATACCAGCGCGCAAGCGCCTGCTGCTGGTCGGATGGCGCCAGATAGATGAATTCCGGCGGCGGCATCTCAATTGGTTTTGCCTGTGTCTCGAGGAAGTTACGGATGGCGCTCATCGCGCCAGGTGGAATGAAGGCTTCATCCTTGAGTGACAGCAACGTGGATTGGCGGAACGCCTCGATATCGGCCTTCTGACCGGGTGTCGCGGTCGTTTCGAGTTCATCCAGCCATTTTCCGAAAGACGCCTTGCCGCCTCTCGGAAATGCCAGACCTCCGCCCCTGTCGGCACGCTGGTCGAGTTCATGCAGCCAGCGCGGAACCGCTATTTCCACAGGCAGGTTGTCGGCGAAGGTAAATTCACGTCCAACGAAGTCGCCCTTCGCGACGATCGGGGCGACCTCAGGCAAATTCGTTCGGTAGAAGAACCTGATTTCGCCCGTGAACGCCAATGGCAGCTGGAGGAACGGCACGGAGGGCACGCGCAACTTGAGCGCCGGGCTCCGCACCGCAAGCGTAACGTCAAGTGTCGAGGCGACAGCCTCACGCTTGCCGAAAAGGTTGACATAGATCGGACCGCCCGAGCGAACATAATGATTGTAGGGCGCAGGCAGCTTGCGCAGGAGAATGCGGTCCGGACTCGGCAGGAATTTGTGGAATGCCTCGTTGACGATGACCTCGAGCCGGCTTGCGCCGGCATCCCACACGCGTCGACTTTTTCCCGTGAGATCGACAATTGTCTCGCCCAGCGCCAAGCCGGGAACAGCAGATTGCCGCATCCCGCTTGCCGAGCCAGGAATGAACAAGATCGATTTCTGAGCATCGATTTCTCCCGACGCCACCAGTGTCCGGATCGTGCTCATGTCAGGATTGTCGGCAAGCGCCTGCGCCGTATGCTCGTCCTTCACGACGAACTGGGCCCTCAGTCGCAGGCGGTCAAGCACTCCCTTGTTCGCGTCGACGAAATCTGAATTGACGATCGTTCCCTTGGGCAATGTTGCGTCCATCGCCACTTCGTAGCGCTTCTCGACGCTTAGCAAGCTCGTCAGGTAATACTTGTCCTCCAAGTAAACTTTGCGATACGGAACGTCGCCGTGGAACTCCGAGAATTCCGTCTTGCCGTCCGCCGTTTGACGCAAGAAGTCGCTTTCACCGTCCTTCAAAATTGCCGACTTTGAGCGAAGGGCGAGGCTGAATGTGAGCTCCACGGCCCAACCCTTGTTCCCTGCCGGACCCTCAACGCTGGCAGAACGCGGCATGACCGTGAAGACGGAATCCGAGGCCTCGCCGAACAGCCTTTGACGTGCCGCGTCGAGAAGATCCTGACCTTTGAACTGGAAAGCCGTCTGGCGCTGAACCTTGAGGCCGAGCTGCGCGAGCGTGACGTTGCGATGCTCGTTCGGGCGAATGGAGATTCCCAGTTCCTTACCGAGACTATAGCGTGCCGGTTCGAGCGACCGGTATTTGACGCTGTCGGCAAATGCCTGCCAAAGGGCACGATAATCGGTGCGTGTCCCTAGGCCCACCATGTATGACCGCCAGGTCGGCGATCCCAACTGGAGGGCCTCAGGCATACCCGGGATCGAATGGACGGCCATGTTTACCGGATCGGAGTTGAACCGAACCCGCCCGAGCGCGGATATCCTGAAATCTCCCCAGTTCTTCTGTTTGGCCGGCTCGACGCCTGCCAGCGGGTTGGCGCCAGGCGCTGCGCTTTCGTCCGCCGTCCTCCGCGCTGTTTCTGGAATGCCATCCGGGCCATAGCGCTCTGCCAGCTCGTGGCTGGAATAGTAGCTTTTCTCCTGTTCGTAACGGGTGACCAGCTGTTCGGTGGTCAAGCCGTCGAGATAGGCCGAGGGTGTTTTGGGATCCTTGCCGCTTGTGTAGACATACCCGCCTGTGTCGCGTTCAGGCGTGCCAGTGAAGCTGCGCGTTTCCGGATCCCACACGAGATGCACCGGGACCTCTGTCACGGTCGGCTTGTTCGACACGATGATGGGATCGCCGTCAGTGGGGTTGGCTGGGCTTCGCACGGCCAAGCCATCTGGATCGCGGCCCGGCAGCATCGTCGGGTCACCGCTTCCAGCGCCTTCGAATGGCTCATGCAAGACGATCGGCCGCGACGGCTGACTGTTGCCTGAGGGATCAGTCTTGTCACCAGTCGATGGCGGCTGATTCTGGCCCTCTGACTTGCCGGCTGGCAGCGCGCGCTGACCAACTGGATTTCCGGCCCCCTCCCGAGCGCTGAAACCGGGCCCCGGTTGGCCGCTGGTTTCGCCGATCACCTCGCCCTGGATAACGATCTCATTCGGGTCCGGCATGACGTATTCGCCGGTGGGCCTGTAAACACCGTCCTGGCCCATCGCGTAGACCGCCCGCGGTCCCGGCCCCGAATCCGGTCCGCCCGGCGGTGGAAAGCCTGACGTGGGAGTCGCGTCGCCGCCCCGAGGACCGGACGCTCCAGGCATGTTGTACAGCAACGAGCGGCCGCCAAGGCCCGTGCCGACCGCGCCGGTGCCGATGCCCATGATGGCGTTCGCAAGTTCGGCAAATGACATTTCACCGCCGTGCCTGGCCAGATCCTCCGCCGACCTGGCAAGCACCGGAATACCGGTGACCACGCCCCCGGCATCGAGGCCCCAGGCTGTGTTGGTCAGCTTGCTGCCGCTTTGCAGATAGCTCGCTGCCTGTTCGGCATAAGAGGATTGCGTTACGTTTACGCGGAGTTTGCCAATGCCCCAGCTGGCGTCACTCATGCGCGCCATGCCGAATCCGCCCGCGAACGCCTCGGACGTGGACAGGCCGGCCCTTGCCAGGCCGAACGTGCGCAGGGCGCCGGCCCCTACGGGCAGGAACGCGGTCACGCCGGTGGCGACATTCCAGGCCGACTGACTGTCGAAGTCGCCGCCCTGAAGCAGATGCTCGCCTTCCTTGTAGAGCGTCTTGCCGCCAAGAGCCGCGCCGGAGGTGATCGCAATGGGAATGGCCCATTGACCGCCCGGAACGAACGAGACGATGGTGGCGGCGCCGGCGACGATGCCAAGACCGATGTCGGTGGCCTTGTCCCAGAAATCAACCTTGCGTGCGTCGGCGATCTCCACCTCGTCGAGCGAGAACCCATCGGCGCCGAGCTTCATGTCGCCGCCCTTGGCCAGGATCAGCTTGCCGTTCTGGCTGAAGATGCGGTTCTCATGCTGGAATTCGTCGAAGCTGCCGTAGTATTTGCCGGAGCTGTCGACGTAGCCGATTTCTTTTCCATCGTTCTTGATCGCGAACAGTGCCGTCGACGATTCCATCCCGCCATCCAGCGAGAAGATCGGCACGACCTTGACCTCCGCGTTTTCGCCGGCACGGTCGGTGATCTCTCCGGTAACCTTCGTGACCCCCTCGCTCGATTCGTCGAGGCCGAGAGTGCGGGCAACCGTGCCGCTGAGCTCGCCGGGCTTGTATTGCTTGTATTCGCCCGTGAACCCGTTGTCGTACAGCTGCTTCAGCCGGACCTGATAGCCGGCGAGCGCCTGATCCTTGTGCTCCTCGAAATACGTGTTTTTGAGCCGCGCCTCATGCTCTTCGTTGCCATAGGTCAGAAGCTTGGGGTTGCTTGCGTAGAAGCCGTACCAATCGCGCGCCGCCACCATCGCGGGGCGGACATCCTTGTTCCATGTCTCCAGTTGAGTCTTTTCGGTTTCTGCTAAACCCCTGTCGATTTCCGCGGCCGCCACTTCGGGGTGCACCCACAGCCACTGGCCATCCATCTCGATCCGGACCGACTTGCCGCTGGCGCCGATTGCGCCCGGCCCACTCTTTTCGTAGGCAGCGGCAACCTCCGGTGCGACCCAAAGCTCGCGGCCGTTCACCGTGACCTTTACCGGCTTCTCGCCCGGCTGCAGTGTGCCGGCAGGCGCTTCGACGGTGCCCCCGCCATGCTCGGTGATTGCTTTGTCGCGAGCCGTCGTCGCGTCGACGAGCTTGGCTTTCGCATCTTTGAGCTTCGCGTCGAACTGCTCGACCTGCACCCCGACGATCTTGGATTTGGCTGCCGCCAGCGCCGATTGCGAACCTGTCCCATTGGGCGTGCAGACCGGCGCCGAAGCCGAGCTTTGTGTCGATGCCAGCAGCTCCTGCCACTGTTTGTTGAGCGGATTGTTGCGGAAATCGTCCCGGATATTCTTGTCGCCGAGATCGTATGTCAGAGCATATCTTAGGACTGGCGTGTCGTTGCCGTCTTTGTCGCTGAAAACATCATTCTCATAGGTGTTTACGAGATAGAGCTGTCCATTCTCCTCGATCACTTGCTGCGATTTCAGTTTGCCGGTGAAGTCACCCTCGCCGTTCGTGTAGCCGTCCCAATCGAAATGGTGCGGATTTCTCTGCTTCGCCTGGGCGACCAATGCCTGCTTGATCGGTTCGACATCCACGGCAAGGTCGGCCGCATCTTTTTGCGCGACGCCAAATTCCTCATACGCCTCAGCCAGCGTCACCTGGCTGGCTGCCGGCCCCTGCAGGCCTTTCAGTCCCTCAAGCCTGCCATTGATTTCTGTATACTCGGGACTCCCGGATTTGACGCCGTAGAGCTCCAATTCCGTCGCGCTGACCATCTGGTCGATGGTGGCCTTGTTGCCTCGCGCGGTGTGCAGCGCCGCGTTGATGAAGAGTTGCGTCACCCCCGCGTGCTCGGCCTTGCCCTGCAGGTTGGTTTCCTCGCGGCTGGGCCCACCGACAGGACCGACGGACGGCTTGCTCGGATCGCTGAGCATCGGCAGGGTTGCCTGCTTGCCCAGGGCATCAAGGAGGCTCTTCTCGCCCTGTGCGTACTCGGCCCTGGCAGTGCTGGCACTTTGCAGCATGCTGTTGGCGGTGGTCAGCCGCTTTTGCGCATCCGCCAGCGTGCCTTTCGGCTCGGGGGCCTGCCATTGCAGCCCATACGGCGCCAGGACCTTATCGAGTGTCGTCTCGGCGCTCTTCACGGCTCCCTTAAATTCGGGGTCCAGCGCATAGACGTCGAGCTGGGCCCCGCTCTGCTCAGGCTTTGCCTGTGCTTCGCCGAGACGCGCTATCACAGCGTTTTCGGCGGCGATCGCCTTGGCAACTTCCGGATCAAACCACTGCCAGCTCCCGTCGACCATCAGCGGCACCCACTTGCCGCCTGACGGAGCCGTAGCCGACGGCGGCTCGCCGAACGGGCCAACCGATGTGGCGCTGCCGTCGAGATTCGGCGTCGCCGGCCTTCCGCCACCATATTGCTTGATCGCGTCCTTTACTGCTTGCTGCTTATCTGCGACCTCTTGCGCAAGCTCAGGACTTGCCCCGCCGAGCACTCCTTCCAGAATCGTCTTGAGAACCGTGTCGGTCTTGGCCTGCTCGGGATCCTTGCTCTGCGGGTTGATTTTCATCAGCAGTTCGGCCAACGCCTGCTGCGCCGTGCCGACCTCGATCTTCAGGTCGCTGCCGGTCGTGTCGTTGTGCAGCGTCATGCTGCCATCGGGCCTGGTGGTCAGCGTATAGCCGTTGAACGTGACCTTCACGGTCGTTCGCGTGCCGTCTTCGATGGTGACCTTTTCTCCGGCGTTGATGACGTCCGGATCACGGGCCGAATCGAACAGTCCGGGATTCGTCCGCCTGAGATCGTCGAGCGATACACCATATTTCCGTGCGATCAGGGTCAGGTTGTCGCCCGGCTTGACCTCGTACTCGACAGGCTTGCCGCCATTGATCTTCTCGGTGATGGTCGTCGTCACCCGGCCGTCCTTGTCGGTGACGGTCTTGGTTTCGGTCCCGTTGCCATCGATGGATTGCGACGTTTTTTTCCCGTCTGCCGTCGTCGTGACGGTGCGTACATCGTGCTGATAGTCGTAAGAGTAGACCGTCTTGTCGCCGGTGCGCGGATCGGCGAGCTCGACCGACTGCGCGTCGCTGCTGCTGGTGGCCGTCACCTTGTAGCCGGCGGCCTGCAATTCGGCGACCACCTGGTCGCTGGTGAGGCCGTTTTCCTGCGCGATCTGCTCGATGCTCTTCCCATCGGCAAGGTCTTGCTTGATGTTGTGCGTGCTGGCCCCGCCCGGATCCTGGGAGGCCGCCAATATGGTCTTACGTCCGTCCGGACCGGTGACGGTGGTGACGGGAAGCGACGGGCCGGCGCCCGGCGTCACCGTTTCCACCGAGGTCCCGTTGGGCATCGACGTCCGCTCGGTGACGGTGCCTGTGCCGAGATCGTCTTCATACCGCGTCGTGATGGCGCCGGTATCGGGATTGTAGCTGCTGGTCTCCTTGCGTCCGAGCCCGTCGCGGACCGGCGTGGTGGTTGCCGCGCCATTGGGTTGTGCCTGGACGCTCGTATAGTAGCTGTCGTGCTGGTAGTCGTAATATTGGGTGACGGTGCGGCCGCTGCCATCCGTGATTTTCGTCGTCTGCACGTCGCCATTGCCGCTTGTCGGGTCGGTGGTCGACACGGTCATCCCGCCGGACCTGAGCGCGGCGATAACCTGTTCGCGCGTCATGCCGCGAGCGGACGCAATCTGGTCGATGCTCTTGCCGCCGGTGACGTCGTTGACAATGTTGCGGGCGGTCGTCGCGTCCTTGGGGTTCTCTTCGGCCGGGCCCCCATCGAGTTTCACCGTCGCGGCGGTTGCGGCAAGATCGGGTCGCACATAGAGAGCTGGCGCCACCGTCGCGCCATTGCCCGACGTGCCTGCGCTGGCGTTGACGACATTGACGCCCGGCATCGCCGGAACCGCGACCGGCGGCGGCTGAAGCGAACTCAGTTCGCTATTCACCTGCGCCAGTTGCTGGCGCGCCTGCGCCGCCCAATCGCGCTCGCCCATTCTGTTGGCAAGCCGGATCTGCTCGCGCAGTTGCGCTGCCTGCGCCTCCAGCCGCGCAACCTGCGCGGCGTTTGCCTTGGCGTCGACCTTTTGCGGTTGGACCGGCGGCTTGGTGAGCGTTATCGGGCGAACCATCTGGGCGACCTCCGGGAATCACTGTTGCCGGCAGCCTGGCTGCCGTCACGCCCGCCCAGACAGCAACCGTTCCAATGCTACCTGGGGGGCTTCCAATAAATGCCGAAAGCGGCAAGCTGCTCTTCCGACTGCTTAATTCGATCCGCGGCATCTACCTCGGACTGCGCAGCCGTCAGTGCCGCCAGGATTTCGACGGCGGCGAAGGCCGGCGCCAGGCTGCGGAAGAACGACTGCGAATTTGACGTGACGATGATTGTTTCCCGCGCGATCCGGGCCAGCGGCGACACGCTGCTGTCGGTGATTGCCACCACGCCGACGCCCTGCCGAGCCGACTGCCGCGCAACATCGATCGTCGTGCGTTCATACGGCGACATGGCTATGGCCAGCAGCACATCGCCGCGTCCCGCCTGCTGCAGAACATCGAGGCCAGGTCCGCCCATCTCGCCGACAAGCGTCACCTTGCGGTCGCCGCTAGCCAGAAACGACATGATGTGAGCGAAATGGCCCGCGACCGGATAGGCGGAGCGTGTGGCCAGGACGAACAGATTGGACGATCGCGCCAGCAGGCCGGCGGCGGCGATGAATTGCACGGCACTGCCATATTCGCCAAGACTTGCAATCTGGGCCGCGAGCGTATCGGCAACGACCCCGACGGTCGAATATCCGGGATCGCCATGCTGCTTGATACCCTGTCGCGCGGGCTCACCGGCGATCGTCTCACGAAGCGCACGCGCATAGAGGCTGCGCATGTCCTCGTAGCCATCAAGCCCAAGCCAGCGCGCCAACCGCATCATCGTGCTGTGCGAAACGCCGGCCTGGTGCGCCTGCTCGCGCATCGACATCAGCGCGACATCCTTGGGATGATCCAGCACGAAACGCGCCGCGACCCGCAACTGCGGCGGCATATTCTCGAACCGTTCGACCAACAGCTCGGCCAAAGGACCTTTTTCCATATCCGAAGTACCCCATTCACCCGCCTCGCAGGTTACTCCTAGAACGCGACCAACGCAACAGTTGGAACTTGTCTGGCTCAAATATTCCAAATGGACTTTCATTTTCAGCCACGCTGCCTTAAGCTGCCTTGGCAATGTGCCGGAGCGCAGCGGTGTGAGTCCGGCGTTTGCGACTTGAATTTCTCGCAAGGAGACAATGATGGCTGCTACCCCTCCCATTACGTCCGGCTCTGCAGGGTCGCCGGAACAGAACCTGGACAAGATGATCAAGCACCAGGAGCGCATGTTTGGGCTGGAGATCACGAAAGAGATCGCGAAATCCCAGCATGACATGCTGATGAGCACCGCGAGGACGCTCGGCCAGTCGGCTGAGAAGGCCTAAGGCGGATCTCGAACCCGTACGCCGCCGAAGCAACCGGCGGCGTACTTGCACGGCAGGAACCTTTCAACGCCGTCGTCAGGCTGCATTTGAAATCGTCATCGGCGGGAGATGAAGTGGCATGACCGATAGTCCTATCGGCAGGTATCTGGATGCGGCGCCCGCGCGCCGGCTGCGGTCGCTCGTCGCCCCCTCCCCGGCATCCGGAGGTTTCGTTGTGCTCAGCGTCACCCACGGATTCCACGCCGGCGCCGAACTCAGCCTGGTGGAGACGCTGTACACGATCGGCTCCAGCACGGAATCCGACATTGTGCTGAGGGATGCCGGCATCGCGCCGGTCCACGCAAGGCTGCGGCGCAAGGGCAGCCAGTTTGAAATCGAGGCCGTCGGCGGCGATGTCACGCTCGCCACAGGCGAAACCATCCATGAAGGCCACGGCAGCCGCTGCAGGCTGCCGCTCACGGTAAGTGTCGGCGACGCCCGTATTCGGCTGGTCAACCCGGAACGCCCCGCAAGTCGGTGGTCCTTTTCCAATCGCCCCGTGCTGGTGGCGGGCAGCGTTCTGTGCGCCGTATTCGCTCTTTCCCTCGCCGCGAACGGGCTCTCTCTCGCCAAGCCCGATGTTGGCGAGACGCGCCCCTCGAAAGATGGCGAACCGATCAGAATGGCCTTCGCCGGCGAGCCGGGCCAACAGGTCCTGGACGATTCGTCGCCGGCGCAAATGCAGACCGCCGCCGAAGCGGAAAGTCAGCTCAAGCTGCGTCTCGAGCAATCCGGCATAAGGACCTTGACCGTTCAGCGATCGCCGGGACGCCTCGTGGTCTCGGGCATGATCCCGAATGACCAGAGCGGCGTCTGGACGGAAACGCAATCGTGGTTCGACCAGGCCTTCGGCGCACACATTCCGCTGGTCTCCAACGTCATGATCGGCAACGCCGAGCAGGCCCCGCGTCTGACGCTGCAGGCGATCTGGTATGGCGAGCGGCCTTACGTCATCGCAGCCGATGGCGCGCGCTACCACGAAGGTGCGTTCACCAATGACGGCTGGACCATCAAGCACATCGGCGAGACGGAACTTCTCCTGACGAAGGGCGGCGCCACGGTCGCGCTGAAATACCCGTGAACCGTCGGCTTGAAGGGCCGCGATTCGATTCGGCAAGGATGGACACGGCTGGCCGCGAGGTGCGCCAGGCGGAAGGCGTGCGCGGTCAGTCAATCAACCGGCGACGGATGAATGGCGTCGACAAGGCCGCGAGCCGTGCTCAGGGAACGAAATCCGCCGCTGGTGCTGAAAGGCCGCAAACCGCGGAGTTTCAGTCCTCCAGGGAAGCGGCAGGCGAATCGCTTGATGACATCCTCATCGACTTCGTCATGCCCCGTATACCCGAGCCAGCCATCCTGCGGCGCTCCGTGCCTATCCTCCAGCATTTTGTGACGCACCTGGTTCCCAACCTCGAGGGCGGCGAGCAGCTCAAGTCGCTTGCGAGAACGCTGATGGAGGATGAAATCGAGCGTCATCGCGACCTGCTTGGTCGCATGCAGGAAGGAATCGAAATCTGACCGGCCCGGATGACACCGTGCACCTGCTGCATGTCCTGGGCTTTCTCTACGGGTCTCACGGGCAGGCAAAGCGGGGCGCGGCGTATCTGCTTATCGCCGCGCAGCTGTCGCCGGGAAATGCCGGCGTGCTGAGGACATTGGCGCATCTGCTCATCCTCGATGGCGAGGCGGAAAAGGCGCTGGCCACGATTGCCAGGCTGGAGACCTTGGAAGGAATGGACCATCCGGCGCTTGCCTTGTTGAAGAGCCGCGCCTTGCTCGTGGCGGGGCGCAAGACCGAGGCGCACAGCGCCCTGCTGAGTTTCCTTTCGCAACGAGGCGTTCAATGACCATGACCGTGTCGGAGCGGGTGCTGCAATTCCTTGCCAGGCTGTCACGCCGCAGCGATCTGGTCATCGCCGTCCTGCTGCTCGTCGCGGTGGTGATGATGCTCATTCCGTTGCCGACATTCCTCGTCGACATTCTCATCACCGCCAACATCGCCATCAGCGTGCTCATCCTGCTGGCATCGTTTTACGTTTCCCATCCGCTCCAGTTCTCGTCGCTGCCGTCGGTCATCCTGATCGCCACCTTGTTCCGGCTGGCGATCACGATCACGACGACGCGACTGATCCTGCTGCAGGCCGATGCTGGCGAGATCATTACCGCCTTCGGCACCTTTGTCGTCGGCGGCAGCATTGCGGTCGGCCTGGTCATCTTCCTGATCATCACCGTCGCACAGTTCATCGTGGTCGCGCGGGGTGCCGAGCGCGTCGCCGAAGTGGCCGCACGCTTCACACTCGATGCACTGCCGGGCAAGCAGATGAGCATCGATGCGGAGCTGCGCAACGGCGACATCGACCAGGCGGAGGCGCGACGCCTGCGCCAGCAGCTGGAGCGCGAGAGCCAGCTGTTCGGCGCGATGGACGGCGCCATGAAATTCGTCAAGGGCGACGTCATCGCCGGTATCGTGATCATTCTGGTCAACCTGATCGGTGGTTTCGCGGTCGGAACGCTGCAGCACGACATGTCATTGGGGGATGCGGCCGCGACCTACTCGCTGCTCACCGTGGGTGACGGGCTGGTGGCGCAAATACCGGCACTGCTCGTCGCCGTGGCCGCGGGCACGATGGTGACGCGGGTCGGCAGCGCGGACGGGACAGGCGACCTTGGCCAGCAAATAACCAGCCAGCTCCTGCGCGACTCCCGAGCGCTCGCGCTCGCTGCGGTAATCATGGTCGGCCTTGCCATCGTGCCAGGCTTCCCGTCGATCGTGTTCCTGATCCTCGGTGCCTGCTTCGGCGCCGGCGCCTACGCAATCAGTCGCCGCACCGCCCGGGAATCCGAGCCTGACGACGCCGCCGGCCAGATCGCCATGCGCGAACAGCCGGGAAATTCCGCAGCGCTTTCAGCAATCTCCACCGGAACGCTGCCTCCTTCCTACCGCATCGTCGTGCGCTTCGGAGCCGAACTCGGTCGCTCGATCCCGGAGCCCGAATTTGCCGCGCTGGCCGACGGCGTGCGCCGCGAGCTCTTCGGCGATCTCGGCGTCGACGTTCCGGCCATCGGCCTGCAGGTCGACGAGGTGCTTTCGCCTCGCGGCATCCGCATCGATCTGGAGGGTGCGCCCATCCTCGACGCCGAGATTCCCGCCGACCGCGTTCTTGTCGAGGCGGATGCAACGCATCTCGACCTGCTCGAGGTGACTTACGAAGGCGGTTCTTCGATTGCCGGCCAGCGCAGATTCGTGTGGGTCGACGACAGCCACCTGCCGGCATTGAGGGAAGCCGGCTTCGTCTTCTCCACGCCGGCGGAAACAGCGGCCAAGTGGACCGGAAATGCGCTGCGGCTCTATGCCGGCCATTTCGTCGGGATTCAGGAGACACGCAGGCTCTTGTCGGACATCGAGCCGGACTACGCGGATCTGGTCAGGCAGGCTCAGGAGATCGTGCCGCTGCAGAAGATCGCGGAAGTGCTTCGCCGGCTCGTCGGCGAAAACGTGCCGATCCGCAATCTGCGCCTCATCCTGGAAGCGCTGATCGAATGGGGCCAACGCGAGCAGGACGTCGTCCTGCTGACGGAATATGTCCGCACGTCGTTGAAGCGCCAGATCAGCTTCCGCTCCGCCGGCCGCAACAACATCATCGCGGCCTACGTGCTGCAGCGGTCGGCCGAGGATATCCTGCGCAACGCGGTGCAAGGCACCTCGACCGGCACATTCCTGAACCTTTCGGACGATGACGCGCAGGCCCTGGTGACCGAGATCGAGCGAGCCCTGTCGCAGAGCTCCATCGATGTCTCGCCCGTCGTCCTCGCCGCGATGGACGTGCGCCGGCACATGCGCACCTTGCTGATGCACAATGCCATCGAGCTTCCCGTCCTGTCGTTTCAGGAACTCGCGCAGGAATTCAACGTCCAGCCTTTGGCCACGATCACCGGCCGCACGGTCAGAACCGGCGCGCGCTCGCAGGCGCTGCCATCGGCTCAGGCGAAAGCCGGGCAAGAGGCTGCCTCATGACGGCAGCCGGACGGACGGGGCATTAGGGGAATCAGGAGAGGAACGGCATGACAATCCACGATGCCGCAGCGCTCGCCTTGGCGTCCGGCATCGCTGCCGCACATCGGCCCACTGGAACCACAACTGTGCGGTAAGATTGCAACATGGCCGAAGACGCTGAGGAAAAGAAGCTACCGGCATCGGACAAGAAGCTCCGTGACGCCCGCCGCAAGGGCCAGGTTCCGCAGAGCCGCGACCTGGTCTCCGGCTTCACGCTTTTCGCGGCGCTGGCGTATCTCTATTTTGCCTGGCCGACGCTCTTCAAGCGCCTTTCGGACCTCGTGCAGACCGTGACGATGCCCGGCGAACCGTTCGGCGACGCCAGCCTGCGGGCCATCCGCCATTCGTTCTCGCTGCTGATGCTTGCCACATTGCCGTTGGTCGGGATCGTCGTCGTTCTCACCGTTGCCTTCGGCATGCTGGGGACGTTCGGGCCGGTCTTCTCGTTTGAGCCGCTCAAGCCGCAGTTCGATCACATAAATCCGGCGAAGGGCCTGCAGAAGATCCTGTCGCTCCGCAACGTCATCGAGTTCGCCAAGGGCCTGGCCAAGGTGGTGTTGCTGGCAAGCCTGTTCGTGTTCATCCTGATGGCGTGGCTGCAGCCGCTCTTCGATGCGCCGGGCTGCGGTCCGTCATGCCTGGAGCCAATCATCACGGCGGTGTTGACACCTCTTGGAACCGCCGCCGCCCTGGCCTTTGTCGTCATCGGCGTGATCGATGTTCCGATCCAGCGCTGGCTGTTCCTTCGCGACATGCGCATGACGACAACCGAATACAAGCGCGAACACAAGGATCTCGAAGGCGATCCCTTGATCCGCCACGAGCAGCAGCGGCAGCGGCGCCAGGCGGTGACGCAACCTGCGAAGCTTGGTGTGAGAAATGCGGTCATCGTCTTCGCGACCGGCGACCGCGCCGTGGCGTTGCGTTACATCAAAGGCGAAACGCCGGTGCCAACCGTCGTCGGCAAGGGCCAGGGCCGCGCGGCCGACGAGATGGCTGCGCAAGCACGCCAGGCAGGTATTCCAGTGGTCGACGATGCGACGGTCGCGGAACCACTTTTCGAGCGCGCCAATACGGGAACATATATCGGCCAGGACATATTCTCACCTGTCGTTCGCCACCTCGTCCGCCACGGGCTCACGTGAGGCAAAACCCTGCGGTTCTTTTGCAGTCGCGATGTGGGAACGAACCCGACGGCCAGGGTATGAGCGCGGCTGGCTATCTGATGGAGAACCGCTGGCCAAACGGCCGCGATCTCATGCCGTCCACATCGTGGAGTGGAGCAGAGCTTGCATGTGCTCTGGCAAATCCAGTTCGCCGCGCGCCTCGATCTCGAGAAGATATGTTGCCTTGGCAAAGCGATCGCCTTGCGTGGCCACGGGAAAGGCGCAGATGGAGATCAGCGCCCTCTCCTCTTCCCGGCTGGCTTCATCGTAGTAGCCGCTGTCGGCACCCGTTTCGAGGACGGCTTTGAGGAACGCCGCATATGCCGTCTTGTGCCCGTCGATCAACGCTCGCAGTTCGTTGGACGGTTCTGCCTCTAGACGCGATGCCTCGGCGGCGAGTGACGTGGCTGATACGGTCAAGGCGACGGCGGCGGTGCCTGACCGAAAGAGCACGGTGCGACGGCTGATCCTGGACGTGGGAAACGCTCCTCTCATTTCAGAACAGCACGTAACAGCTGTCCTCGACCGTGGGACCCTAACATGGCGGCTAGCCCATTTATGTCAGGATGAAACTCGAAGCCGGCCACGGTTATCGCACAAGGTCAGTTCCTGGCCTGCCCCGCCTCACGCCGCGAGCCGGTCGCAGACGTTCCCGGTGATCTCGGCGGTCGAAGATCTTCCCTTCAGGTCGGCGCTGAGCAGCCCGCCCGCCAGGCAAGCCTCCGTCACACGACGGATTTGCTCGGCTGCCCGGAGCAGCCTTTCGTCGCCATGTCCACGGCCGAGCCAATCGAGCATGGCCGCCGCCGACAGGATCGTCCCGTAGGGGTTGGCGATCCCCTTACCGGCAATGTCCGGCGCCGAGCCGTGCGCGGCCTGGAAAAAGCCCTTCGTGTCGCCAACCTCTGCCGACGGCGCCATTCCCATTCCGCCGACCGTCGCGGCCGCCAGGTCGGAGAGGATGTCGCCGAACATGTTTTCGCTGACGATGATGTTGAAATGGCCGGGCTTCAGCACGAGGTGCATGGCCATGGCGTCGACCAGCGCATGTTCGGTCGCGATGTCGGGATAGTCCTTTGCCACCTCGTCGAAGACGGAGCGGAAAAACGCGTAGCTGCGCAGCACGTTGGCCTTGTCGCAGCATGTCACCCGCCGCACGCCGTCGCGGGGCGCGCCGTTCGACTGGCGTGCCAGTTCGAAGGCCTTGCGCACGATGCGCTCGATGCCGGCGCGCGTCTGCACGAGCGTGTCGACCGCCACCTCGCCGCGCAGCAGCGCCCCTGCTCCGCGCGCCGCGTAGAGCCCCTCACTGTTCTCGCGCAGGATGACGTAGTCGATGTCGCCCGCCTTCACCCCGCTGAGCGGACTCGTCACCCCTTCGAAGAGCCTGATCGGGCGGATGTTGGCGTAGAGATCGAGTTCGAAACGGAGCTTCAGCGTGAAGTCGAGGCCTGCTTCCGTGCCGTCGGGATAGACCACGCCCGGCAGGCCGCCGGCGCCGTGCAGGATCGCGTCCGCGGCGCGGCACGCTTCGAAGGTCGGTTCGGGAAAACTCTGCCCCGTCTTCAGGAAATGCTCGGCGCCGGCGGGGTATTCGGTGAAGCGCAAAGGGCAGTCCGGCCCGAACGCCGCCTTCACCACCTCGACGGCCGCTGCGCAGACCTCGGGCCCGATGCCGTCGCCATGCACGACCGCGATCTGGTAGACATCCTTCATCGCCAACCCCTCAGGAACTGCGGATCTTCATATGCACTTGCCGCCGTCGACATTGAGGTCGACGCCGGTGATCATGCCGGCTTCGTCGGAGCACAGGAACGCGGCGGCGTTGCCCATGTCCTGCGGCGTCGACAGCCGGCCGATCGGAATGGTGGCGACGACGCGGGCGCGGTTTTCCTCGCCGGAGCCGATGAAGGTGGACAGAAGCGGCGTGTCGCCGGCAACCGGGTTGATCGCGTTGACGCGTATGCCGAAGGGCGCAAGCTCCACCGCCATGGCGCGGGTGGCGGCGATCGCCCAGCCCTTGGAGGCGTTGTACCAGGTGAGGTTCGGGCGCGGCGAGACGCCGCCAGTCGAAGCGACATTCAGGATGGCGCCCGCTTTGATGGATTTGAAATGCGGCACCACGGCGCGCGCGCCGTTATAAATCGAGCGCATATTGACGTTGGCGATGCGGTCGAACAGGCCTTCGTCCATCGTCTCCAGCGGCAAGGGCGGCTGCGCGACGCCGGCATTGTTGACCAGTATGTCGAGCCCGCCGAAGGCCGAGCGTGCAAGGTCGGCGGCAGCGACGAAGCTTTCCAGCGTCGAGACATCGCCGACGATCGGCCGCACCTTGTCGACGGCTACGCCAGCGACGCGGGCTGCAGCGGCTTGGTCGCGGTCCATCAGCACGACCGCCGCGCCTTCCTCGACGAATTTCTTGACGATGCCTTCGCCAAATCCGGAAGCGCCACCGGTGACGATGGCGACCTTGCCAGCAAGTCTCATATCTCTACCTCCATTGCCGGAACCATCGGGGAAGACGCTTGTGTTGCACAGTCCGATTATCTGAACGCCCTTTTAGCTTTCCTTGTTTGAGGTCGCCGGCGCTGGGAGTAATAGTCGGCCCGAATTCGTGAGGAGGAGACGATGACGCTGAACTTCGACCCGAGGGCGAAGGCCACGGCGCTCTACCATGGCGAATTCCGGCCGATGGTCATCGGCGGCAAGTGGGTTGCGGCGCAATCCGCAGAGGTGATGCAGGCGCTGAACCCGGCGACGGGAGAGGTGCTGGCGACAGTGCCGCGCGGCTCGGCCGCCGATGTCGACGCGGCGGTGGCCGCGGCGCGCGCTGCCTTCGAAGGCCCCTGGTCCAAATTCTCGCCCTACGAGCGGCAATGCGTGCTGCTCAGGATCGCCGATCTGTTCGAGACGCATTGGGAAGAGCTCTGCGTCTCCGACACGCTCGACATGGGGCTGCCGATCACGCGCACGCTGGCCAACCGGCGCCGCGTCATCGGCATGCTGCGCTTCTATGCCGGCATAGCGACCGCGCTGCATGGCGAGGCGATCGACAATTCCATTCCGGGCGAAATCGTCACCTTCACCCGGCGCGAGCCGGTTGGCGTCGTCGGCGCCATCATTCCCTGGAATGCGCCGACCGCCGCCTCCATCTGGAAGATCGCGCCGGCGCTGGCGACGGGCTGCACCATCGTGCTGAAGCCGTCGGAGGATGCATCGCTGACGCCGCTCCTGATCGCGAAGCTGATGCAGGAAGCCGGCGTTCCCGACGGCGTCGTCAACATCGTCACCGGAACCGGCGCCGAGGCCGGCGCAAGGCTTGCCGAACATCCGGACGTCAACAAGATCGTCTTCACCGGCTCGACGCTGACCGGCCAGGCGATTGCCCGCGCCGGCGTCGCCAACCTCAAGCGCGTTTCGCTGGAGCTCGGCGGCAAGTCGCCGATCATTGTCTGTCGCGACGCCGATATCGACAAGGCGGTGCCGATCGCGGCGATGGCGGTGTTCGTGCATTCGGGCCAGATCTGCATCGCCGGCTCGCGGTTGTTCGTGGCGCGCGAGATCCATGACGAGTTCGTGCGCCGGGTCGCCGAGTTTGCCGGCAAGCTGCGCATCGGCCACGGCATCGAGGCGGAGACCGAAATCGGGCCGCTCATCAACTCAAGGCAGGCCGGCAAGGTGGAAGGCTACATCAAGGCCGGCAGCGACGAGGGCGCCGAGCTGGTCGCCGGCGGCTCGCGGCTGACGGGCGAGCTCTATGACGGCGGCAACTTCATCGCCCCGACCGTCTTCGGCGCGGTGTCGGACAAGATGACCATTGCACGGGAAGAAATCTTCGGACCGGTCATCTCGGCAATGCCCTTCGACACGCTGGATGAGGCCGTCGCGCGCGCCAACGCGACGCCTTACGGCCTGGCGGCAGGTATCTTCACCACCAATCTCGGCACCGCGCACAGGCTGGCGCGTCGCGTCAAGGCCGGTTCGGTCTGGGTCAACATGTACCACGCCATCGACCCGGCGGTGCCGTTCGGCGGCATGAAGATGTCGGGCTACGGCCGCGAAGGCGGCGTCGAGCATCCGCACGAATATTTGGAGACGAAGTCGGTCTGGATCCAGACTGACTAGGCATACCCTTAAGTCAGTGAGCCAAGCTCACGCAGATTGGTGCGGATCAGGTTCATCAGCTGCTCGGAGAACGAGTGGTGCACGTAACCCCGGGCGGTGATGATGCCGACCGCGCGGTGGGCGTCGCGATGGTCGATCGGCACCACCCGCATGCGCTCGTCGTTGCGCGAGATGGCGATGCCAGGCACCACGCAGACGCCCAGTCCCGACGACACCAGCGCCACCGCGGTCTGCGCGCTTTCGACTTCATATTGCGGCTTGAGTTCGATCCCTTCCGCCGCCGTCAGCCGGTCGAGAAGGCCGCGCACCGCCGTCTTGCGGTTGAGCAGGATCAGCGGGAAGCGCTTCAGGTCGGACAGATTGAGCTTCTTTTCGCCGCCATAGGTTTCCACCGGGATGCAGGCCATCAGCGGATCATCGAGGATCGACTCGAACTGGAAGTCGTTGAGGTTCGGCAGTTCGGGGCCGATGTAGAATTCGACCTCCTGCTGCTGCAACAGCGCAAGTGCCGCCTGTGGCGGGGTCTCGATGACCTCGACGATCGAGCGCGGATAGCGCAGCTTGAACGTCGCCAGTATGTCGCCCAGCCGGCTCGCCGCAAGCGTCGGCGCGCAGGCGATCTGTACCTTGCCCTTGCGCCGCGCGGCGATCTCCGTCAGCCGGTCGAGGCTGGTCTGCACCTGCGACATCGCGTTGGCGATCTCCTTGAACAGCACCTGCCCTTCCGGCGTCAGGCTGGCGCGCTGCGCCGTGCGGATGAAGAGTGAGATGCCGATCTGCTCCTCGAGATCGCGTATCTGCATGGAGACGGCCGATGGCGAGCGGTTGCTCTCTTCGGCCGCGCGCCGGAAGCTGCCGTTTTCCGCGGCAAGCAGGAACGTCTGCAAAAGTTTGAGGTTGATGCTTGACATGTCCGCCCGGGCAGGTGATCCGAACCCCTGCCCTATTCAGACGCGGAAGCGATTGCAAGGCAAGAGGCAGGTCCAGGCGCCGGTCCGGATTTAGCCAGCGAACCTGCTCCCGATCAAGGTGTGTCGAGATCCAGGTCAGGGTCAGTCGAAAACGGTAGCTTCCGAGACCCGGAGCGGAGCGTACTTGAAGTACGTGAGCACCAGAAGCGCAGGAAACCACCTTGGCAGGCCGGCCTCACCTGAATATCGACATACCTTAGTGGACCGCGGCGAACATGACGCGCTCCTCGGTCGCTTCCGACAGCATCATCTCCTCCACCACGCGGCCGCGCTTGACCACCAGGATGCGGTCGGAAACCGCAAGGATTTCCGGCAGATAGGAGGAAATGACGACGACGGCCATGCCCTGGTCGGCAAGGTCGCTGATCAACTGGTGGATTTCGACGATGGCGCCGACATCGACACCCCGTGTCGGCTCGTCGAAGATCACCAGCTTGGGTTTCTGGATCAGTGACTTGGCGATCACGACCTTTTGCTGGTTGCCGCCGGAGAGCTCGATCATCCGGGCCCGGTCGCTGATCTGCTTAAGTCTGAGCCGCTCGCCCCACTGCTTGGCAAGCTCCCTGGCGCGCGTCATCGACACCATCGACACCGGGTTCGAGTTGTCGGTCAACTCGCCGATCTGCAGGTTTTCGCCCGCCGTCATCGTCTCGAAGAACCCGTCGAACTTGCGGTCCTCCGTCACATAGACGATGCCGTCGCGCACCGCCGGCCGGGGCACACGGTAGCGCACCGATTTGCCAAGCAGGCGGATCTCGCCGCCATGGAAGATATTGCGCTTCAACAGGCCGGCCACGACTTTTGCCATCTCGGTGCGGCCGGCGCCGACCAGGCCGAACATGCCGGTGACCTGGCCCGAAAAGACGGAGAAGGACGAGTTGCGCACCAGGCCGGCGCAGGAGAGGTTCTCGACAGAGAGCACCTTGTCGCCATAGGGGCGCGCGGTGCGCTTGATCTCGCCATGCAGCGTTTCGGTCAGCGTGCGGCCGACCATGGCCTGCACGATCGAGGCGCGGGTGAAACCCTTGGCCTCTCCCGAAGCGACGATCTCGCCGTCGCGCATCACGGTGATGCGATCGGCGACGGCGAGCGCCTCCTCGAGCGCATGGGTGATGAAGATGACGGCGATGCCTTCCTTCACCAGCCGCTGCAGCAGGTTGAAGAAATGGCGCTTCTCTTCCGGCGTCAGCGTCGCGGTCGGCTCGTCGAAGATGATGACGCGGGCCTTGTGGTGAACGGCGCGCGCGATCTCGACCATCTGCTTGTGCGCCGCGCCCAGCGTGCTCACCTGCGCGGTCGGATCGACCTGGAAGCCCATGCCGGCGAGAAATTGGCGTGCCTGGATATAGAGGCCGCGCAACCGGTTGAACATCTTCTCTTCGCCGAGATAGAGGTTCTGCGCCACGGTCATGGACGGCACCAGATTGGTCTCCTGAAACACCATGGCGATGCCGGCGCGAAGCGCCTCGGCGGGGGTGGCGAAAGACACCTCCTTGCCGTCGAAGAACAGCTTGCCCTCGGTCAGCTTGAATACGCCGGCCATGACCTTGGTCAGCGTCGACTTGCCGGCGCCGTTTTCGCCCAGAAGCGCGTGGATCTCGCCCTTGCGCAGGTCGAGATTGACGTTCTTGAAAGCCGGTATGCGCGAGAACGCCTTGGTCGCGTCCTTCAGTTCGATGATGTTGGCGTCCGCCATCGCTTAACCCCGCTTGCCGCCGGCGGCCTTGGCCAGGCGCACGATCCTCGATCCGCCGCGCGAGGCGACGAGCAGGTCGTCGCCAAGCTCGCAGGCGCTGACCGTGCCATGCACTGTGCCGTCGGCACGCGAGTGGAAACTCGACAGCGGCTTCATGTTCTGGTCGCAGTGGACCACCAGACCGTAGGATCTGGTCACCGCGTAGGGCTTCAGTACATTCATCTGCTTGAGCTGGCTGCCCTGCATCGGCTCGCGGTAGTCGCGCCATGAGTTGAGCGACGGCGCCATCCAATAGGCTTCCGGCACCTCAGCCAGCATGCGCTTGCGGTAGGCCTCCTCGCGCAGGATGAATTCCACCAGCTGGTTGCGCACGGAATAGAAGGTCAGCCAGTAGCCGGCGTTGAAGGCCGGCGCGATGCGGGCGGGGTAGGCCGGCAGATGTTCTAGCACCGGCACCATTGCCTTGGTGGCGAGATCGATCGCCAGCGCGCGATGGCGCCAGGCCTCTGTGACATAGACGCGGTTCGAGCCGGTGGTGGCTATGCCCGCCGGCCAGGCGAGGCCGTCGCGGATCAGCTCCAGCCGGCCGCTTTTCAAGTCGAGGCGCCAGACCGAGCCGGAAGCATTCTTCTGCATCAGGTCGCGGCGCCAGCCTGTCGCAGGCAGCGATGCCGAGCCATTGGCGATCAGCAGGGTGTTGCTGTCGAGGAAAGTCAGCGCGGTGACGCAGGACAGCCTGCGGGCCTCGTCGCCCTCCGCCTCCCGACCGTCATGCAGGCCGCCATGAATGACGACACCCTTACCGTCGACGGCCAAAGCGGTCATGCCGCGGGCGTGGGCGAGCGCGGTGATCTCGCCCGGAAATTCTCGCAGCAATTCCGCCTTGCCGTCGGCGTCGAAACGCATCAGCCGATTCGCGCTGCTCGCCAGCACACTCTTTTCGGTCCGCACCAGATTGTCGACTTCAATGAGGCCGGCGAAAGTCTCTGCCTCTTCCAGCTCCTGATTGGGCAGCAACGGCCCATCGAGTGTCGGCACGGTAACCGCCCAGTCGCCGCGGCCGAGGAAGCGGTCGAAAAACTGGCTCACGGCGCTCATGGCTTTTTGCCCCAGTAGGAATCCGAGCTGAACCAGTCGGGATCGGCGCCCTTCAGCGCCAGGGTCCCCATGCGGTTGTTGAAGATGCCGCAGAGATACAGGGTTCCCTTGTGCTCGCGCATCGAGGTGATCATCGGATGCTTCTCGCCCGCCTGATCCCACAGGCTTTCGAGGATCTGGCCCTTGTCGTCAAAGCGCAGCACGCAGCCGGTGTTGAGATTGGGCATCAGCCAGGCGTCTTCCGACACGCGCCGCGCCATGCGGCGGCGGAAGCCCGGCATTTCCAGCGAGAGATCGAGCGCCGGCGTGCGCATACCCATCAGCGCCAGCCAGTAGGTTCCGTCGGAGGCGCGGTTGATGTTGTCGGGATAGCCGGGCAGCCCCTCGATGACCCGCTCCACCGTGCCTTTCTTCGGACCGTCGAAATAGTAACGGCTGATGCGGCAGGCCCAGCTTTCCGCGAACAGCACGGACTGGCCGTCGAAAGCCGTGCAGATGCCATTGGGGAAGACGAGGTTCGACAACAGCGTGCGCGTCGAACCGGATTTGGGATCGTGCACGATGATGCGTCCATTGCCGCGGCTTTCGAGCGCGTCCGCATACCAGTCGTGCATCTCGAAGCGCACGGTGGCTTCGGAAAATACGATGCGGCCGTCCGGGAGAATGTCGCAGTCGTCGGCGAGCTTCATGGTCGAGTCGTCCACGACCGATGTCAGCGAACGGTTGGTCTCGGCGGTGAGCAGCTTCACCGCGCCTGCCGGCGAGACCTGATAGAGGCCCATGCCGGCGACGCAGATGACCAGATTGTCGTCGCGGTCGAAGGCCATCCCGAGCGGTGAGCCGCCGATATGGGCGAACACTTCGCTGTCGGTGTAGTGCGGCGGCTGGAAGCGCAATATGTCGCCTTGGCGGCTGCCGGTGTAGAGCCGGTCCTGGCGGTCGAAGATCACGTCTTCGGCGCCATCGAGGAAACCGAGGCCGATGACGCCTACGTCCTTCAGCCGGTCGTTCACCGCCATCGGCGCGCCGGGCGCGGTCGAGACGGCCTGCGGCATCTTGGCGAAGGTCGGCGAGATATAGACGCTGCGCAGGATTTTGTGGCGGTTCTTCACCCAGCGCACGTCGAGCAGCACCGATAGGAGCAGCACGAGGCCGAGGATCAGGTAGTTGACCGGGCCTGGCACGGCGAGCGCAAGCAGGCTGTTGGACAGCACGAGCACGAAGAGCGTACCCATCAGCGCCTTGGCGACCGAGCCGCGCCCGCCGCCGAGCGAGATGCCGCCGAGCACCGTCGCGGTCAGTACCTGCAGTTCGAGCCCGGTGCCGATATCGGAAGCGGCACTGCCGATGCGGGCCGAGAAGAAGAAGCCGGATAGCGCGACCAGCACTGAACAAAGCACGTAGGCGCTGAACAGGGTGAGCCGCACATTGATGCCGGCATTGTAGGCGGAACGGCGCGCGCCGCCGACCGCGAACAGCCGCCAGCCATAGCGGGCGCGCGACAGCACCAGATGGGTCACCAGGGCGATGACCACGAAGACGGCGAACGACGTCGGCACGCCCCAGACCGTGCCGAAGCCGAGAAAATCATATGTCGGCGAATCTGGTCCGCTGGTGACGATCGGCGTCGAGACCTGCGGGAAGACGATGTCGAAGGTGGAGCGGTAGATGATGAGCGTCACCAGCGTGGTGAGAAACGCCCTCATGCGCAGGAAGCCGACCAGGAAGCCGTTGACGGCGCCGCAGACAACACCGAGGCCGAGGCAAGCCAGGAGGCCGGTTCCGAAACTCCACTGCTCGACATTCATGCCGTAGAGCGTGACGAGCACCGCCAGCGCGAAGGTCGAGCCGACGGAGAGGTCGATGCCGCCGGACACCATGACGATGGTCATGCCGAGCACGACCAGGCCAAGCTCGGCGGTCTGGCCGCTGAGGTTGGTCAGCGTCGCCACATCGAAGAAGCCCGGCACGATCGAACCGAAGATCGCGCACAGGATAACCAGCGCCGTGAACGGGATGACGCTGTCTATCCACTGCTTGGTCAGGATCTCCCCGACCACATGGTCGGGGAGCAGACGATAGCGCCAGCGCACAAGGCTTTCGGCCATGCTCATCGAAAAGTCCGTTACTTGATGTCTTCAGGCTTCCAGCAGTTCCGGCCGGTCGCATCGGTCTTGTCAACGCGGGTGATCGGGCCGAAGAAGATGGTCTTCTCGCTGCCCGCCTGGCGTTCGGGATGCTGCAGCAGCTCGGAAATCTGCTGCGCCGCGATTTCGCCCTGGATCGGCGCGTTGAAGTTGAAGATCACGTCGAGCAGCCCGTTCTTGATGCTCTCGCAGCCGGTGGCGGCGCCAGCGCCATTGGTGACGATCGTGACCTGGTCCTGCTTGCCGGCAGCCACGACCGCCGCGCCGGCGCCGACTTCAGCATTGTCCCAGATGCCCATGATGCCGCAGAGATCGGGATGCTGCTGCAGCACCGTCTCGGTGATTTGGCGGGCCTTTTCGCTGATGTAGTCGGCCGGCTGGTCGGAGACGAGCTGCAGCTCGGGATTGGCCTTCAGCACCTCGTCGATGCCGGTGCGCATATAGATGTTGGCCGCGCCCGTCTGGACGCCGGCAAGCCAGACCACCTTGTGCGAGACGGCGTTCGGCCCGGTGCAATGCTTGGCCAGCTCGCCCATCTCCAGGCGCCCCATCTCGATCCAGTCATTGCCTACATAGGAGTCGGTCTGGGTCGCCGACTGCATGTTGACCTGCAGCACCTTGATGCCGGCGGCTTGCGCCTGCTTCAACAGGCGCGCATAAGTCTGCACGTCCGGGTTCTGCACGATGATTAGGTCCGGCTTCTCGGCGATGGCGCCCTGCATGGCGCGGATGCCGGCATTGGTGTCGCCGTTGGGGTCGCGCACCTCGAGGGTGAAACCATAGCGGGCGGCGTGGCGCTGCCATACCATCACCCAGGCCTGGTTGAGGTCCATGCCCTGCGAGATCGGCACGAAGATGACCTTCTTGCCCTTGACGCCGTCGATATAGGCGGCCCGGCCGACCTGATCGGTTTCCTGCGCGCTCGCGACCTGAGCGGCGCCAAGCATCGCAAGCGCGGCCGGGCCCGCGAACAGGCATTTCCTGATTATTTTCATGGGTTCCTCCCTGATTTGATGGTTCGGTTCTTGTTTCAGATGTCGCCGCTCTGCGAGGTCTGCTCGTCACGCGGATTGATGATGGCGTCGATGGCGAGCGCGCTGAGCAGGATCACGCTCTTGATCAGGTTCTGGCTGGTGTAGCTGAAGTTGAGGATCGTCATGCCATTGGTCAGGATGCCGACCAGGATGGTGCCGGCTATCACGTTGCGCACGCCGCCCTGCCCGCCTGACAGACCGATGCCGCCGAGCACGACCACCAGGAGCACGTCGTAGATCAGGCTTGAATTGTAGAGGCGCGTGTCGATGCCGGTGACGAGACCCGTCATGATGATGCCGGCCGTGAACGCGATGAGCGCGCTGATGACATATTGCGTCACGATGATCGGGCGCGTCGGCAGGCCGGTGGTGCGGGCCGCGTTCGGATTGTCGCCCGTCGCATAGACCAGCCGGCCAAAGCGTGTCTTGCGCAGGAAGAGACCCATCAAAGCCGCCACGGCGCCGAAGATGACGACCGACATCGGTATGCCGAGCACGCTGCCATTGCCGACGAATTTCAGCCAGGCGATGTCCGGCGGGGCATAAAGCACGTCCGAGGCAAAGACGATGCGCCCCGAGCCATAGACCGAAGAGGCAATGGCCAAAGTGGCGAAGATCGGCGGCACTTCCGCGATCGCCACCATGACGCCGGTGAACAGGCCGATAGCCGCGACCAGCACGGCGCCACAGATCACGGCCAGTGTGAAATCGATGCCCCAAGAGGAAATCCAGATGCTGAAGGCGATGCCGACGACCATCACCGCGACCATGGTGAGGTCGATGCCGCGGCCGACAACGACGGAGCCCATGCCGACCGCCAGCGTGCCGAGGATCGACACGTTCTTGAGGATGGCGATGATGTTGCCCTGGCTCACGAAATTGTTGAGCGTCGCCGAGAAGACGACGAACAGCGCAAGCGATATCGCAACGACGACGACTTCCTGGGACACCTTGAAGCCAAGGCGCCTGTCGTCCGATTTGCCCGAACCAGGCATTTTCCTCCTCCCAGGCAGCCTATGGTTGGCGCCTTCCTCAGGCGACCAGTTGCTCCGGAATCCTCCCAAGGCACCGGCCGTCCGCCTGATGGGACAATTACGACTGGAGCTTCGGCGGACAATTTCGTTTTTCTGATGCGCTGTGCAGTTTGCCGTCCGCGCGAGGACAATCCGGTACCCTTAGGTCGACGCCAGACAGCTGGCGCACCAGTGGGCACAAGAGGGCCGTTCCTTGTTGGAAGTCCGCTTGCCATTCCGCAGGTCTGGCGAAGCTAAGGACGACGCACGAAATTGACTGCCAGCTTCGAGATATCGGTCATGCCCCGAACGAAGCCACGCAGAACGTCCCGGCAGCCACCCGGGAATGGAAGCGAAGGCGGCTAGTTACCCATCCAAGGCATATCGATCGCCCCGAGCGATACGACGATCCCGAGGGCCACCAGCGCAACGCCCACGCTACCTTCGAAGCGCCGGCCACGGGGCAGCAGCTTCTCGACGAAGACAACCAGCGTCAAAAGCAGCATCCAGGCGAGGCTCATGACGCCGGTCGCGACCAACACGGCAAACAGCGCCCAGCAGCAGCCAAAGCAATATAGGCCGTGGCGCAGCCCCATCTTGAGCGCGCCAACACGTCCGTCGCGCCAGTGCTGCGCAACGAAAGCAAGCGGCGAGCGGCAGTGGCTGAGGCAAACATGCTTGAAGGTTGTGAATTGGTAGAGCCCGGCGACGCCAAGCGTGGCGCCAAGCGCGAGCGGTGCCCATTTCGAACGCTGCGGTGGATCGAGGCTCGTTGCAAAGCCGCTGCCGAGCTGGACCAGGACATATACGACAAGGCCCGCGGCCGCCCAGATGAGCAGATAGCCCGCGACAAAGGTCCACGTCGGGACGGCCACGCCTTGTTCGCGCCTCGCCTGCGCCGCCGCGAACATAAAGATCATAGGCGCCGCAGCTGGCAGCATCATGGCAGCCATCATCACGGTCCACACAGCGAGAAAAGCGGCAGCGCCGGCAACCGACCAGCCGTCGGCGGCAATTCCGGCCATCGCCATGCCGGCCATGCCTTCCATACCCGCCATGCCGCCGCGCACGGCAATGCCCATGGGCATATCCATGCTGAAGGTTTGGTAGAGGGTGAGCGCCCACGCCGCTGCCGTCAGCCCGACCAGCGATGCGAGCAGACCGAACGGGATGCCGCGCAGATTCCGGGTTAGCCGCCGCGATGTCCTGGGGAACGCGTCAGCCATCGCCGTACCCTAGTTCGGGCCGGTCCAGTCGAACGGAATGTGCTTGCTCGAGCGGGCCGTTCCGGTCCAGTCGAACCCGAAGCCTTTGGCGCTCACCTCGACAGAGCGCCCCCAGGTGGCAACCTGGCCCGGGCCGACCTCCGAACCAGGCGAGTTGATCGTCTGCACCCGCTTGCCGGGTGGGGTGGTGGGTCCGGAAAGCGCTTCCGCGTGACCGACGACGAGGCCAGGAATATCGACGCGCCAGGTGGCCAGGTCGCCCGCCACCTCGAAAGTGATCGGCACGAACTCCATGCCACGCATCTCGCCGACATTGGCGGCAAAGCCCGCCGGCCAGCCGCCGGCCTGGCCACCGAAGATCATCTGCAGGGCTTCGCGTTGCCGCTCGTTCGCCCTTTCGTCGAGATACATGCCCATCACGGCACTTGCCTCGCCAGCCCAGAGATTGCCTTCAAACTCGCCGAGCGCCACCAGTGTCAGGCCGTCGAGCTTGACGTCGCCATACTGACCCTCGCGCACATGCCAGGCGAGCACACCTTGGCAATGATTGCCGGTGGGCCGCTGTGCGAACTCGCAGGGGCAAGGGATATCGCAGCTGCAGATGTCGAACCAGTCGCCTGCGAGCCGCCATTGAGGTACTGCATTCATGGCCAGTCCTCCCGAAGATCGAGGGATCAGATAATACGACGATGGCAAGCCGCACTCCAGCTATTCGTGCGCAGCTCTCCGATTTTGAGACTGGCCCTTCACGTAGGGGTCGAGCGGTTCACGCCTGCAACTGGGCCACTTAGGTCGCCATCTCGGCAACGACCGTCCCCGAGACCGGATCGGTCACGCCGAGGTCGCCGCCAAGATCCTCAAGCATGTCGCGCATCGTATCCAGAAGCCCGATCATCTGGGGCCGCGCCGCTGCGAGACTATCCATGTCGTTCCATTCGCCGACGATGCAGAAGGTTCGGTCGCCAGTCCTGATGAGCGCACCTTTGCGGAAGCCCTTGACGTCGAGCTTTGCCTTCATGTGCGCATCGATGAATGCCTGCTCCCTGCCGGGCTTGGTGCGGAACCGGACGACGTTGTAAGCGGTCATGTCTTCCTCCATTCAATCGCTTTCACGCAAAGAACCTTCGGGACGTGCCTCGATAGGCGTGTTGAACGGCGTCTCGTGGCGCGGCCTTGGCGACAGGCCAGTTCCCGTTGCGGGGTAAGGTTCTCGCCGTGACAGTCAGTTGTTCGATCCGTAGCGACTGGCCGTTACAGCTTCACAGTAACGTGACCGCTGATGGGAATTCTCAGCGAGAGCGGCGACTTCGAGTCCGCTGCCACATGGGGCCAACCAAGCTAGCTCAGAAACCCCGGCTGGCGTCGACGTCCTATCCTGGTGGACTGGACTACGCCGATTTCAAAACATGGCTGTGGTCGAAGTCTACGAGTTTTGGGTAAGCGATGGTTGGCGCATGCGCCAGACCAAGGAGCCGTTCACGGTAACGGTCGAGGAAAATCCAGCGTTCGGTGTCGCTGATGCGCGCAGGTGCGTGCACCAGGAAAGGCTCGATCACCGTGAAGCCGACAAAGTAGAGCATACCGTGATTGATCGGAAAAAGAATTGCACCGATTGGGCCGTTCAATCCTCGGTCGGAATAGATCGGCGGCGGCCCGCCGATCGTGACGGAACACATCGCGCGCTTTCCTGAGAAGACGCCGCGATCATACCATTTGCCGCCGCCATAAGTGCGGCCCCCAGACGCGAACACCCGGTCGACCCAGCCCTTGAGAATCGCCGGCAGCCCGAACCACCAGAGCGGAAACTGAAGGATCAAAGCGTCACACCAGAAGAGTTTGTCCATCTCCGCCTGGATGTCTGGAGCAAATCCGTCGTGGGCGGCCGCATTCGCCTCCTCAGTCTGCTGGTGGTAGTAGTTCGCGTCTCGTACGGTCGTGAAGTTGCGGCGATCCGATACTGGGTTGAACCCCATGGCGTAGAGATCGGAGACAACGACCTCGTGTCCAGCCTCGGACAACGCCCCCCTGGCCGATCGGGTCAGGGCACCGTTGAAGCTGTTGGGCTCCGGGTGCGCGTGGACGATGAAGATGCGCATCGTGCTTTCCCCGCCCGGTCGGACTGTTCATTTTGCAGATGCCGAAAGCGTTCGCTCGGCGACATAGTCGAGAGACAAGACGCCGGCGCCGCGTGTCAGCACGAGAAACAGCAGCGATGCCCACAGGAGGTGCTCGGCCCAGTTCTCCGGATAGACGAAGATCTGGATAACGGAGACGACGCCGAGCAGCATCAGAGCCGCAAGGCGCGAGAACAGTCCAAGGAAAATCAACACCGAGCCTGTGATTTCGGCCGTCGTCGCCAAGGGCGCGGCGATCGACGGATCGATGAGCGGCAGATTGTATTCGCTGGCGAATAGCTGCAGCGTCACGGGCCAGGATGCGAGCTTGCTCTGCGCCGATTGCCAGAAAACATGAGCCACCGCCACACGAGCAGCGAGCTGGATCAGTGAAAACGGAAGGTACTCGGGCAGCTTGATGATACGCTTGTAGAGGCCGACAAAGCCGGCCGGTTTGGACGAGGATTGCTCCGATATTGCGGTCATGACCGTCTCCGTCAGTTTGAGGGGGAATTCGCAGCGATCCGCACGTCGGTGACGAGCCTGTCGCGGAACAGACGCACAAGGGCTGAAACCAGGTCGAAGGCCGGGTCGAGCGCCAGGGCACGGCCGGTGGCATGCTCGAGACCGAAACTGTGCTTCAGCGAATGCCAGAAGGCGAAGCTCGCGCGGTCGAGCAGAAAAAGCCGCACGTAGTTCCCCGATCGCCACAGCGCCACGCGTTCGGGACGCCTTGTCCAGGTGATGCTTTCGTCGACCGCCGTCCCGTGTTGATGCGCCATCCATACCGACAGGATCGACCAGTGCGAGATGATCAGTCGCAGTGAGGGCTGGAGCAGGATATCCGGCGAGAACCCAAGATCAGTGCAGTCGTATTCTGCTAGGCTGCGGGGCGGCAGGGAAGCCGTGTCGAGCGCCTCCGCTATGGCCCATTCGAGCCGCGCCGTTTCGGCGACGATCGGCATGTCGGACAGCGTGTCGATCGTCTTCAGGAAGCGTGGGAATCCGGATCCATAGCGCGAAAGACGCGATTCAGCCGGCGGATACCGTCGAATGAACTCACTCGCCACGTAGCGGAAAAAGCGTTCGTCTATCAGCCGGACGGTGACAGGAAACACCGACATCAGCGCCGCGGTGAGCGAGCTGCGCGTGTTGTTTTGGTAGATACGCAGGCGGGCCAACGGATCGGCCTTGCCGGCGGTCAGCACATTCGCGGCGACAACTGGCTCCATGGCCAGCACTGCCCGCGCGATGGTGGTCTGCAGGTGTTCAAGCGGCAACATGGTATTCCTCCTCGATTGAGACAAGCGCCGCGGGCATGCACGACCTGGCGCACCGGGCAGCTGCAAACGCCGCAAGGACGGGCATGCTGGTCGTCGTTTCGGCCTCGACAGAAAGGCGGATCGGCGGCGCTCGTGTTTCGGTCGTTTGCTCACGTCGCGCGGCTTGCTTGCGGCTGAACATGATCGACGCGGTGAGCATGTCGGCCCACATCGCTTCGCCAAGCAGCACGTCTAGGACGGGAACGTCGGTGTCCCACTCGATCAGGGTGGGACGCGGTCCGAACCGGTCTATGGCATGCTGGTAGAGCGCCCAGACGACCGGCGGCACGCGCGAGCCATGGTCGTCGATGAGCACGGTGTCGGTCCCGACCTGATTGGTTGCGTGACCGGCAAGATGAATCTCCTCGATCGCCGCCGCCGGCAGCGCATCGATGAAGGCTTTGGCGTCATATTGCAGATTGTGCGCCGAAACCTGGACGTTGTTGACGTCGAGCAGCAGGCCGCAGCCGGTCCGCGCCACGAGCTCGGACAGGAACTCGGCCTCGCTCATCGCCGAATCCGCAAAGGCGACATAGGCCGACAGGTTCTCGATCAGCACACGCCGCTTCAGCGCGTCCTGGACGGTCTCGACGTTGCGCGCCACGATCTCCAGCGCGTCTTCGTCGTAGCGAAGTGGCAGCAGATCGTTGAGGTAGGCGCCGTCGGCGACGCTCCAGGCCAGATGTTCGGAGACGAGATCGGGCTGGAAGCGCTCGCAGACCTTGCGCAGTCGCTCCAAATGATCGCGGTCCAAGCCTCGCGCGCTGCCGAGCGACAGGCCGACGCCATGAACGGAAACGGGATAGATCTCACGCAGTCTTTCCAGCGCCTCGACGCCGGCGCCCTCCCCCATGTAGTTCTCGGCGTGGACCTCAAGCCAGCCGGCGGAGGGCCGCCTCGTCAGCATCTCTGTGATGTGAGGCGAGCGAAGACCGATGCCCGCCGATGCGGGGATTGCGAGGGACTGAAACGCACGGGACATCGGTCTGCTCCTTTCAAGGGTTGGCTCGAAGTCTGGATTGCTCAGGCTTTCGGCTTGTCGCTGCCGCCGGTGATCTTGGCGCAGCTGCCTGCGGGCACGTAGAGCCAGGAATCCGGCTGGTTGTCGGCGGTTGCGGTGCCGGCGCAGGAATGCGTCGCGGTCTGGCAGTCGTTCTGGCCGGCCTTGACGACGCCGTAGCACTTCTCGAAGGCGAAGCCGGGCTTGGCGGCCGGGCCGCTGTAGGCCGCTGTCGCGGCAAGCGAAGTAGCGGCCGCGAGGGCCGATCCGATGAGGGTCTTGGTGTTGATCACAGGCTTGTCTCCTGGTTGGCGTTTCGAGTGAAAGACCGGCCTCGAGGCCCGTCTGCAGATCAGTCTGCCCGATCGTGACGCCGAGCTGAAATGCTGTCTCGGCATGGATTTGATACGCACTCCCTATGTCCCGGAAGGCGGCGCGAAAAAGCCCTCCGGCGGGGGCACCGGAGGGCTTGGCACCTGCGTTCGGGAGTATGCGATGCAGGCGCGGCTAGGCGGGGAGCGAGGCGCCTAGATGTATCGTCTCCCGCAGGCTGCGACCGGGCTTTCATCAGCGCGCAGAGGATCAGCGGCAAGCCAGGCTGCTGCACGCTGCCGCCCCCTGTCGCGCATGTCGGTCAGTTCGCCCCAGTCGGTCCAGGGCCGCAACAGCAGCGGAGCTCCGGCACGGTATCGACTGTCGAATATGGTGTGAACCGGCGCGCATTTCGTCAGGCAATGACCGGCTGCGGTGCTGCGATCCGGACACGGCGTGGTGAAGACGGAAGGCTTGCCGGCGATAATCAGGCGATGGCGACCTTCAGCTGATACGAGGCGCGGCGACTGGAAGACGTCGCCCTCACCCCAATAGGCATCGCCGTCGATCTCGACAGGCGGCGAAAGGAAGGGGATCGTGGCTGCCGCGACGATCGCATCGATCGACAACTGGTCGCTCGTGAATATCTTTACCGCATCCGTGCGCGCGTTGACGGCTAACACGCCCAGTTTCACTGGGCATTCCTCATCACGGATTTGCTTGAGATCAATTGACTGTTCCAGGATAGATCGAAGCAGGCTGGCTCTGTCATCGGCAAAGACCGAAGCGTGGCTGATGCGCCGCCAGAAATTGGCCAGTGCCATCCGCGCGCCGCGCCTGCCGCCGACGCTCAGGCCGTAGGCAAAGACGGATGCCTCCATCGCTGCGAAACCCGACGCCGTGACGCCGTTGACGCGGCAGTTCGTTTCGTCCAGCAGGCGATCGAGCACGCCCCAGACGAACGCGCCATGGGCATCGTTTGCCAGCACGATGTCGATCGTCCGTTCCTCCAAGCCAAGATCCACCGCTGAAATGGCGGCCTGGTCCGGTCTAATCGGGGACTGGGCAAGCATGGTTTCGTCTCCATCCCAAGATCGTCAACAAGGCGACTGGAATGAGACTGCCGCATCTTCTTGATCAGCCGAAATGCCAAGGTGGCATGAAGTCCATAGGCAGATTGCATTGGCTGCCGGTCTTCGCGCGCCGCACTCTTCATCCCGATCAGACGAGGCGACGCGCGTTGCCAGCCCTGGCGCTGTTGCCAGAGCCGCCGCCTGGAAAGGAGATCAATGATGAGAAGACTACTTGCCTGTCTGGCAGCGTTTGCAATTGGCGTTGGTGCGTACCCTGCGTCCGCCAACCCGTTCAGTGACTTCGCTGCATTTCCGAGCTTCTATACGGACGCCACGATGAAGACGATGAAACCGATGGCTGGGTTCAAGAACGCCTGGTTCGCTCTGTCGAAGCATGATCGCGTCAAGATGACAAAGGCATGCAACGACCCGGCGATGAGTAAGCCCCACGCCCAGTTCTGCGCCAAAGTCCTCGCTTTGGGCGGAGCTAACTAGCAGTGCGATCGTAGGCATCTACGAGATGCACGCCCGGCATAACCTCGATACGCAGATGGCATTGGCAGCTTGCCGGCTGATTGTCGCAAGATCAAAGCCAGCAACGAGAAACCCAGAAATTCTCAATTGCTGTCAATCAATCAAACGGTTGTCGATAGGACGACTACTCGACCAGAAAAGGACTTGAAAATGAATCCAAAAGCTGTCTGCCTCGGCGCTTTTGCCCTTTCCGTTCTTGGCGGCGTTGCCTTCGCCGGCGCCCTCGACGAGCCTTCCAACATGCAGCCCTTCTTCACCGATTCCGGCATGAAGACGATGAAGTCGAGCGCCGATTTCGAGACGGCGTGGAAGGCCACGCCGAAATCGACGCAGAACGCAATGATGAAGGAATGCAACGACGCCGCCATGAGCAAGCCGCATGCACAGTTCTGCGCCCAACTCTTTGCCCTCGGCCATCACAGCTGACGCTACACGACCAGATGGCGGGCCTTGGCCCGTCATCGTCGCATGACGAAACGCTATCGACTTTATAGCCCCCGCGCATTGGCGTGATCCCGTTCCTTGCGGCAGTCTTCGAGCTGGAAATGCACCTGTGCTGCTCGAGGGACGATACTTATGGACATCCATCACATCCGCTACTTCCTGGCCGTCTGCGAGACCCGAAACTTCACGCGCGCGGGCGAAAGATGCAACGTCACCCAGCCTGCGCTGTCACGTGCGATCCAGCAGCTCGAGGAAGAGGTCGGTGGCCTGCTGTTTCGCCGTGAGCGAAACCTGACCCACCTCACCGATCTGGGTGCTTTGCTGCGGCCGCGGTTTCAGCAGATCCTCGATGAGCTGACCGGAGTGCGGCAGGAGGCCTCGAGATTTTTGTGCCTGGAAAATGCCAACCTCAAGGTTGGCGTCATGTGCACCATAGGCCCGCGCCGCTTCACCGGCCTGCTGGCCGATTTCAACAGGCGCCAGCAAGGCATCCAACTGCAGCTGGTGGAAGGTGTGCCCGCTTCGCTGTCGCAACTGCTCGAATCCGGTGAAATCGACGTTGCCATCATGGCGTCCAGCGACAGTTTTCCAGAACGGTTCGATGCCACGCCGCTCTATCGCGAGCGCTTCGTCCTGGCCTTTCCAAACGGCCATCGGCTGGCCCGCAACGACAATGTCGCCATCTCCGAACTCGACGGCGAAAATTATCTCAGGCGGCTGAACTGCGAGTATCGCGATCATCTCGCCGGTCTGTGCAACGACCGTGGCGTCAAACTCAGGATCTCCTATGCGAGCGAGCGCGAGGACTGGATCCAGAACATGGTTTCCGGGGGGCTTGGCATCTGCTTCATCCCGGAGTTCAGCGCGGTGATCCCAGGCTTGCAGATCCGGCCAGTCATCGATCCCGAGGTCTGGCGGGAAGTCTCTCTGGTGGTCGTGGCGGGGCGCAGGTTCTCGCCAGCGGCCTCTGCCTTCGTCAACAGCGTCAAGGCGCATGGCTGGCCTGAGAGTGCCCTCGCTCAAGCAATCCGTAAGACCGCAGCCTGAAGAAAACTGAAGAAATGGTTGTGGCGCGCCTCAAGTCCTGTCGTGCGCCTTCTTCATGCATCCAGGACAGCCAACGATAGTTTTCAGGTATCGAATTAAGAGCCAGTCAGCATTTCTCTTTCATCGAGGCTCCCGTCACTCTCCTCTCATGCCCCGCTTCCGCGATTGGGCACCGACAAAGGAGAAATCGACATGGCTTCCAAGACTATTGCATTGCAGGTGCCGCTGAAGCTGGCGCTGACACTCGGACTTCTCACCGCCACCGCCGCGTTTTCGGTGGCCCCGGTTTTCGCCGGCGACTGTCCTGCCGGCCAGGCCGCGACGACCGACATCCAGGAACATCCCAGCAAGCCGGTGGGTGTGACCGACACGGTCCTTTCCGCAATCGATCTGAGCAGCAAGGGCGAGGCCTGGAAAGGCAACATGCTGCGCCTTCGCAAGCTCGTCGTTCAGCCCGGCGGCGTCGTGCCTTGGCACGAGCACAATGTCCGCCCGGCCAACATCCTGATCGTCGAGGGTTCGATCACCGAATATCGCAGCACCTGCAAGGTCGGCATCGAACATCCGGCCGGCGACGTAACCGCCGAGTTCGGTCAGCTTGCCCACTGGTGGAAGAACAATGGCAAGGTTCCGGCCGTCCTCTATTCCGCCGACGTCCTGCCGCCCGCGATGCACGAAGACCACATGATGTGAGCCGTTCGTCGCGGCCAAGCTATCCCGACATCAGAAACCAAAAGCCCGTCCTCTGGCGATCGCCCGGGGACGGGGCAACGGAGCCTGTCATGACGACGAGTGAACATACCGAACCAACGCGGCTTCGCTCAGTGGCCGCAGACGGCTGGCGCTTCGGCCTGATCGCCTTGATTGCGTTCCTGACGCTCGTTGATCTGTTTGCCACCCAGGCCATCCTGCCTTCGCTGGTGGTGAAATTCGGCGTCAGCCGCGCCACCATGGGCTTCGCCGTCAACGCCAGCACGTTCGGCATGGCGGTGGCGGGCATCGCCATCGCGCTCTTCGGACGCGGCATTGATCGCCGCAACGGCATCTGGATCAGCCTGGTCATCCTGGCGATACCGACAACGCTGCTTTCGCAGACCGACAGCATCGTCGTTTTTGCCTTGCTGCGCATAGCGCAAGGCCTCTGCATGTCGACCGCCTTTACGTTGACGATGGCTTACCTGGCAGAGCATTTTTCCGCCCGGCAGACGACCAGCGCGCTCGCGGCCTATGTGACCGGCAATGTCGCCAGCAACTTCTTCGGCCGGCTCATGTCGGCTGCCGTGGCCGACACATTCGGCATCTCTTCAAACTTCCTGACTTTCGCCGCCCTCAATCTGTTCGGCGCCGCTCTTGTCTGGTTCACGCTGCAGAAGACCTCGGCCATGATGCGTGGGGACGGGACTGGCGGGACTGCCCGCGGGGACTGGAAAGCACCATTGCAAAACGTCGAGCTGCGCGCCTGTTTCGCGATCGGCTTCCTGATCCTCTTCGTCTTTATCGGCACGTTCACCTACGTGAACTTCCAGCTCGTAGCAGTGCCCCTGTCTTTGACCCCGATGGCCCTCGGCGTGGTCTACTTCGTCTTCCTGCCCTCAATGTTGACTACTCCACTCGCCGGGCGCGTGGCCTCGCGTCTCGGGCCGAGGGCGGGGGTCGGACTGACGCTCGGGCTGGCGATCGCCGGTTTGCTTCTGCTGCTCGCTCCGAGCCTTCCCGTCGTCCTCGCCGGAATGGCGCTGGTTGCTATCGGCACCTTCCTTGCGCAGGCGATAGCGACCGGACATGTCAGCCGGACCGCGTCGCGCGATCGCGCCGCCGCGAGCGGCATCTATCTCGCGTCCTACTACGGCGGCGGCCTCGCCGGCAGCTTCGTCATCGGACAAGTCTACGACCGCATTGGGTGGACCGCCTGCGTGGCCGTGCTTGTCGCCGTTCTCGCCAGCGCGATTGCGATCGCGCGTGTGCTGCAAACACCGAAGGCCTGAGCATCAACCTGAAAAACTGTTATCCAACCAAGGAGACTGACATGATCAACCAACTGAAAACTCTGCTCGCAGGCGCCGCTCTGCTGATCGCCGTTGCCCTCCCGGCAGCCGCATCGGACGGCGTTGTCACCGTAAAGAGCGACTATTCCGTCGCCGAGACCGTCGCCCGCATCAAGAAGGACGTGCTCAAGAAAGGCATCAAGTTCTTCGGCGTCATCGACCAGGCACGGCTTGGCAACAATGCCGGCAACGATGTCAGGCCTTCGCGGCTCGTCATGTTCGGCAATCCGGCCCTCGGCACGACGTTCATCACCTCAAATCCCGAGGCCGGCCTGGACTGGCCGGTGCGCGTGCTGGTCTACCAGACGCCCGACGGGCAAGTTTACGCTGCCTACAGCGACTTCGACTGGATTGCCAAGCGCCACGGCATCACTGACCGGCAGGCGCAGTTCAAGATGGCCACCGAGGTGATCCAGTCCGTGACCTCGACCGTCAAAAAGAACTGAGTGCCGAGATCTAGTGGCTGGGCATGTGCAGCACGCTGGCTGGCGCCGGCGGCCCCTACTCGGCGGCGGACAATGCTTTCACCCGCTCGCCGAACCACTTCTTCTGCGTGGCCTCGCGCACCAGTGCGCCGACCGCGGGCGAATGCCTGCGGCCGCGCACTGTGACGAGATTGACCTCTCGCCAGAATTCCGGTTCGGTGATCGGCAGGGGCACCACGCCAGGATGCTTGGCGGTATGCTCGGGCATGAAGCCGAACCCAAGCCCGGCAGCGATCATCGCCAATGTCCAGTCGTCACGGTCACTCCAGTAAACCGGACTGACGGTGACGCCTTGCTCCGCAAGGATGGCATCCGCGTAGCCCGCGAACTCGCAATTGTTGCGGTGGATGTAGCTTTCGTTGCTCATGTCCTTCACCCGCACAACGCGCTGGTTGGCAAGGCGATGAGCCAGGTGAACGGCCATCACCATCTGCTCTTGGAACAGCGGCAGTGAGTGCACTTCCTCGTCGGGGACGTCTGAAGGCAACGCATAGATGGCGGCCTCGAGTTCACCCTCGAGCAGCCTTCTCCTGAGGCTCACCGCGTCCGCATCGCAAAGATGCAACTCGACGCCGGGGTGGTGCGCGCGAACGCCCGCGATGAGCTCGATGATCTCGTCCGGAGCGATCGTGCTCATGATGCCAACCTTGAGCGGCATCTTCTTCAGGGTCACATATTGTTCGGCAATCTGCTTTGCCTGGCGAGAGTTCTCGAAGACGCCCTCAAGATAGGTCTCGACCATGCGGCCGAGCTCGGTGAGGTGAGTGAAGCGGCGCTCACGGTGGAAGAGCGGCCCGCCGAATTCATCCTCGAGAAGCTTGATTGCGCGCGACAGCGCGGGCTGCGTGACATTGCACTGCTCGGCCGCCCTGGTGAAATTCAGCTCCTTGGCGACGGCCAAGAAGTATCGGACCTGGCTGATCTCCACTGCACGCTTCCCCTCGGGGGCGGTTCCGGATGCCCCGGCGTTGCCGAGCAATATTACTAGTTGCCGTAACGTCAAACAACCCGGCCTGCGGACCTGCACCGCGAGGCGCGCCGGTCAGACTGTCGGCTATCGAATCCATGTCTCAACGGCATTTCCGCGGTTTCAGGCGGCTCGCCATACTGGCCCGCAGATCCAGAGCCGAGCGCTGCAGCTCGGCGCCAAGCAGCCGCCGGCCCATTTGCCTGCGGTTCCAGACACAGGGAAACAACGATGCTCAGTGGCAAGACAGCGCTCATCACCGGTTCGACCAGCGGCATCGGGCAAGGCATAGCCGAAGCCTTCGCCGCCAAGGGCTGCAACATCGTCCTGAATGGTTTTGGCGATGCCGTCGAAATCGAACGCCTGCGGGCGAAGCTCGCCGGCGATCATGGGGTCACCGTCCGCTACGACAATGCCGACATGAGCAAGGGCGTTGCGATCACGGCGATGATGGACAAGGCCATCGATGAATTCGGCGCAGTCGACATACTGGTCAACAACGCCGGCATTCAACATGTCGCGCCGATCGATGACTTCCCGATCGAGAAATGGGAGGCGGTCGTCGCGATCGATCTTATGTCTTCGTTCTATACGATCCGGCGTGCGTTACAGGCGATGAAGGCACGCAAATGGGGTCGCATCATCAACGTGGCCTCAGCACACGCACTCGTCGCATCGCCCTATAAGTCCGCCTATGTCGCAGCCAAGCACGGGGTCGCCGGCTTGACCAAGACCGTCGCGCTGGAAGTCGCCGAACAGGGCATCACCGTCAACGCCGTCTGCCCCGGCTACGTGCTCACGCCGCTGGTTGAGAAGCAGATCCCGGACACGGCGCGAGCCCGCGGCATCACCGAGCAGCAGGTGATCAAGGATGTGTTGCTCGCGGCGCAGCCGACCAAGCAGTTCGTCACCGTCGAGCAGGTTGCCGCGCTCTGTCTGTTCCTGGCGTCGGACGAGGCGGCGTCGATCACCGGTGCCGTGATGCCGATCGAAGGCGGTTGGACCGCTCACTAGACCTGCACGAGGACCGAAGGCCATGAACAAGATCACGCGAAACCTGTCTATCCCGGAAGCAGAACCGGCGGTCAGCCACCAGGGCGAAGTCAGGCGTCAGACAGTCCTTGTCCTTCAAGGCGGTGGCGCTCTCGGTGCCTATCAGGCCGGTGTCTACCAGGCGCTGGTCGAAGGCGGCATCGAACCGGATTGGGTCATAGGCACCTCCATCGGCGCCATCAACGCCGCGCTGATTGCAGGAAACGAGCCCGGCGATCGCCTGCCCAGACTTCAGGAGTTCTGGGACGGCGTCAGCCGGAGCAGTCCGCTCGACGAGTTTTTCCGGATGATGATTCCGAGCAACATCTTCGCCAACATGGGCACGGTGATGCGCGGCATCCCTGGCTTTTTCGAACCGAACCCAAGCGCGATGTTTGGAGTGAACCGCGAGGTCGGTGTCGAGAACGCGTCCTACTACACGACAGATCCGCTCAAAAGGACGCTGAACAATCTGATCGACTTCGACTACCTCAACGGTCGCCACACGCGACTGACGGTCGGCGCGGTCAACGTCAACACCAGCGAGCTCAAATACTTCGACACGCGCGAGATGATCCTGTCGCCGGCGCATATCATGGCGTCGGGCGCTCTACCGCCAGCGTTTCCGGCGGTCTGCATCGACGGCGAGCCTTACTGGGACGGCGGCATCTATTCGAACACGCCGATCGAGGTCGTTCTGGACGAGCGTCCGCGGCGCGACGCGCTGATCTTTGCCGTCAATATGTGGCAGCCCCGCGCCACCGAGCCGAAATCGATCTGGCAGGTCATGGGGCGGCAGAAGGATCTTCAATACGCCAGCCGCGGCAAGAGCCATGTCGCCCGCCAGGAGCAACTGCATCGTTTGCGCCACGTCGTGCGCGAAATGGGAAAGCTCGTGCCCGAGGAGCGTCGCGAGGATCCGATGTTCAAGGAACTCGCGTCTTACGGCTGTCCGTCGGTCATGCATCTCGTCCGGCTGCTTTCGCCGCGCCTCGACGGCGAGGACCACACCAAGGACATCGACTTCACCCGCTCAGGCATCCGCACCCGCTGGCAGGCGGGATACGGACATGGGCAGCGCGTCCTCGCGGACAAGCCCTGGGAGTGCGAGGTCGACATGCTTCAGGGCATCGTGATCCACGAATCCCAAGAGTGATGCGCCGCGCCAAAGAAGGGATGGGAGACCACCGATGCAGATCATCACTCCAGGTAAGCGGCTCATTCCTGAAGCCGTTCTGGCCAACAATGCCGCGCTGTTCCGCACCATCCCGGAGACTCCCTCGCACGCGGACAAGTCACTGCACCGCGTGGTCATTGTCGGCGGCGGCGCCGGCGGCCTGGAACTGGCGACGCGCCTCGGCCGCAAGTTCGGCAACCGGCGGCTTTCGGTCACGCTTGTCGATCGAAACCGCACCCATATCTGGAAACCGCTATTGCATGAGGTGGCGTCCGGCGCCTTGAGCGCGTCGCACGACGCCGTCGAATATATCGCCCATGCCAGCCGACACGGCTATCGGTACCGCATCGGCGAGGTCGTCGGCGTTGACCGTGCAAAGCGCCAGGTCTTTGTTGCGCCCAGCTTCGACGATGACGGCCGGCAGGTCATACCGCCACGCGTTCTTGGCTACGACACGCTGGTAATGGCAGTCGGCAGCGTCAGCAACGATTTCGGCACGCCGGGCGCCGCGCGCCACGCCATTTCGCTCGACACCGCGGAGCAGGCCGCCCGGTTCAACAGGCGCATGATCGATGCATGCCTTCGTGCCAACGCGCAATACGAGCAGCTGTCGCCCGGTCAGCTCCATTGCGTCATCGTCGGCGCTGGCGCAACCGGCGTTGAACTGGCCGCGGAGCTGCACAAGTCGATGCGTGAAATTGCATCGCACAATCTCGACAACATCGACTTCGAAAGGCTGATCCGCATCACCATCGTCGAAGCCGGGTCGAGGATTCTCCCGGCGCTGCCTGAGCAGATGGCGCGCGCGACGGCACGCTTGCTGATCAAACTTGGCGTGCAGATGCGTTGCGGCATCAAGGTCACCGAAGTGACCGAAGACGGTATCCGGCTAGGCGAAAAGCTGTTTGTGCCGGCCGAATTGGTGGTATGGGCGGCCGGCATCAAGGCGCCGGATTTCCTGAGGGATCTCGATGGCCTCGAAACCGACCGCATCAACCGGCTGGTCGTCGACGAAACCCTGCGGGCGGTTGGAGACGAGCATGTATTCGCGATCGGCGACTGTGCGAACTGCATGCTGCCGGGCGAAGACAACGCCTTGCCGCCGCGAGCCCAGACGGCCCATCAGCAGGCAGACCACATGGTGAAGGTGATCGCAACTCGTCTCGCAGGGCGTGCCGCGCCGGCGTATCGCTACCGCGACTATGGTTCCGTGGTCTCGTTGGCCGACTACGGCGCGTTTGGCAGCCTGATCGGAGGGCTGAAGATCGAAGGTCTCGTTGCAAGGCTTGTCTATCGCTCGCTATACAAGATGCATCTCAAGGCGGTGCACGGACTGGCGAAGACCATGCTGGCTGCGATAGGCGAGATCATCGTCAGGCGGGCAAGACCGCGGATCAAGCTTCACTGATGCATGTCGCCCAAAGTGTGCCGGCGGATCGGATCGTCGGGGGATACCTGGTTGGGAGGCGAATGGAACAGGAACCTGGCATGCGACGATGCACGGGGGGCATCGAAACCATGCAGGAAAAACATGGCAATGGCCGAGGGGCTCCGGTGGTAGGCTGTGCAGGACGCGTGAAAGTGCAGACATGACCGCCGACGACCAGGCAATGACATTCGAGCAGTCCGTCCAGGCAGCCATCGAACTTGATGCGCCTCTCAACGAACGGCTGGCTGTGGTTGCCGCGGCGGTTCGCCGTCTGAACTCGGAGTTCGCGGACGCTGTAGAGCGACTGGTGGATCGCCTTGAGAAACAAGGGGCCGGGACCATGGCGCCGGCTCCGGGCGATGCCATGCCCGGTTTCCTGTTGCCTGATGACGATGGCAAGCTCGTCAGCCTGTCGGAAATCCTCGCCAGGGGCCCAGCCGTCATCACCTTCCAGCGTGGGCACTGGTGCCCCTACTGCCGCTTGAACGCCATCGGCATCGTCGAGGTGCAGCGCGAGATCGCTGAGCTTGGTGGACAGGTGGTCGTGATCATGCCCGAGCGGCGCAAATTCGCCAAAGCCATGAAGGCCGCGGTTGGCGCGCAGTTTCCGTTTCTGGTCGACATGGATAACGGCTACGCATTGTCCCTCAACCTTGCGATCTGGGTCGGTGCAGAGATGGAGCGGCTGATGGGCCTGGGGCTCGATCTGCCCAAGTACCAGGGCAACAGCAGCTGGTTTCTGCCGATCCCAGCCACCTTCATCGTCGGGACGAACGGCATCATCGCGGATCGCTTCGTCGATCCGGACTACCGCCGGCGCATGGACGTTGACGAGATGATCGCGGCGCTCAGGCGGGCTCGCTGACGCCGAATGTCGACCAATCTGCTGACCTCAGCAGGTTGAGCAGCGTTGTCGCGACAGGCGAGCGCTGCCTGCCGGCAACCGCATAAACGGAAACGATCCGCGAGACGTCCAGATCGCGAAGCTTGAGCCGCCGGGTGTTCGAGGATCGCGGCGCCGTAAGCGAGACAAAGCCGACCCCGGCATTGGCCTCGAGCAGCGCGAGTAGGTCCTGGTCGGTTTCTACTTCATGCGCGGTTCGAGGCGAGTAGCCTTTTGCGGAAAGGCAGCGCGACAGCTCCTCGCTCGTCTCCCAATCGATCCGGCTGAGCACAGGCTCTGCCGCAAGCTGGGCCAGCGAGACATCGGCCTCATTGCGCCGGGCCAGCGGATGATCGGAATTTACGGCGAGCTCAATCTCCTCCTGAAACAGCGGCCACACGTCCAGGCGATCCCAGGCCTGTCCCAGCGGCCCGGCAATCGCCAGTTCGGCATCACCACTTTTCAGCGCGTCGATGACGGCAGCCGGCGAACCACGGTTGATCTTGAGGTGAACGCCGGGATAGGCCCGGAAAAGCTCCGTAAACGGCGACACCAGCAGCGCGATATTGACGCTGTTCGAGATCGTGACATTGAGCGGCGCGACGTCGCTGCTTTGCACTGCCTTGGCAAGCGATTTGGCGGAAGTGGCGGCATCATAACACTGCTGCAGCAGCGGCAGCATGCGGCGCCCAAGTTCGGTGAGGTGCGAATGCTGGCGCTCGCGCCGAAGCAGCTCTCCGCCCAGTTCCTCTTCAAGCGTCTTGATGGCGCGCGTAAGCGCCGGCTGCGTGACGTTGCACTCTTCGGCCGCTCTGGTGAAATTCAACGTATTGGACAGGGCCAAAAAATAGCGGACCTGCTGCATCTCCATGAACTTTCGCCCCCTCAGCGAAATGGTTTATCAGCGATGGCGCATATTGCGAGACTAACCCAATTGATCTCATTGAGCAAAGTGGCTTGCCGCGAGGCTGAAGAGCGGCGGCGATTGCGGACGTTGATGCAGAGGAGCTTAGCCCTTTTGCCTGGCGTCATTCTCAGCAGAATCTAAATTCGGTCGTTCGCTTCCTTGCGTCTCAACATTGTAGACGCGAACGTGCCCTTCGAGGCCTTTGAACTGGCGCGTGCCGAGGTCAACGATCGGCATGTTACCAGGCAAATGGCGCGCCACGGAATAATCGATAAGGATTTGGCGATCTTCAGCGGACGAACACAGCCTCGACGCCAAGTTCACGACATTGCCAATTGCGGTGTAGTCAGCGCGGGCCTCATAGCCAATCCGACCCACCGTTGCCCACCCCATAGCGAGACCCATGCCGAAGCCGATCTCATAACCACGCTGCCGCCAATCAGATATGAGCTCTTGTGTGGAATCCTGCATGTCGACAGCCATTCTTACGGCATGAAGCGCCGGCTCTTCACATGGAACCGGGGCGTTGACGAGGATCATCAATCCATCCGCCGAAAAACTGGTCAGCGTTGCTTCATACTTGGTGATTATCGCGCCGAGCGCCTCATAGTACTCGCGCAGAACCTGCATGAGGTTCTCAGGCTCAGCGTGCGATGAAAATGCAGTAAAGCCACGCAAGTCGCTAAAAACAGCGACTACTTCTGCGCGCTGTCCAGCGAGCATTCGCTCGTCACCGGCCTTCTCTACGAGTTCCGCAACCTGTGGTGCAAGGAAGCGCTTCAACCGCGTCAGTCGTTCCGCGCGGTCCCGCGATGTGGCAAGTTCCTGCGCCATTTGGTTGAACCGAGCAGCCAACCGTTCAAGTTCGTCTCCAGTGGAGATGGTGAGCCGGTGATCGAACTGTCCGGCACCGATCTTGAGAGCGCCCTCCTCCAACAGGAGAATAGGCCCGCTCATCCGTCTGGCAAGCCAGTATGCGAGCACCGCCGCAAGGACTGTGGCGAGGAACAACAACCCGCCGGTCCGCCACAATGAAGCGTATAGAGGCGCAAAAGCCTCTGCCTGCGACTGCTCGACAATTACCGTCCAGCCGGCCGCGGTAACCGGCGCGCCAGCAATCACAACGCGTTCATTCTCGGCGTTGCGGCTTGCAATCGCAGTGCCGCCTGCGGCAGCGCTCGCATCCCGCAATTCGCGCAGGGCCAGCGCTGCTTTCTCGTCCGCGCCCTCCATCACTTTGCTGATCGCGGGGTGAGCGATGAGGCGGCCGGCCTGGTCGATGACAAATCCCTGGCCGCTGCGGCCCACGCGGATTTCGGAAACGATGAGCCAGATCGGCTTCAGACTGATTTCGGCGATGACCGAGTTGGCGACGGCTAAATTGTCGTAGCTGGCCATCGCCATGGTTAGGGAGGGTTCGGACCCCGGGCGATAAATGACTGGACCGTACCACACCTTCGCCGTCCTGAGGCCCACGACAGCGGGATCGCCTGAGCGATCCGCCCCGCTTTCTGTCCTGTTTTTGCCAATGCGAGAGATGTGCAGCCGCTCCGCGCCAGTACCGTCGACAATACTGATGCTGAGGATTCCCGGGACCTCGTGCATCGCTCGTACGGCAAGAAGCCGAAGCTGTTTCACGCTGGCCATATTCGATCCTTCCGGGGGGATCGTCGAGCCTAGCGGAAGCTGGATGCCGTCAAGAAAGCTCTCAATTTTGTCGGCCGCCGATGTTGCCTCGGACTGCAGCAGGGCACTGAGGATCGCATGCTGGTCGACATAGCTGAACCACGTGTTGCTGATGCCACCGGCAGCGATCGGAAAAATGGCCGCGGCGAACAAGACGAAGAAATACTTCTGAAATAGCGATCGACGCATGATGCGGCTTTGAGATTGGACGAAGGTCTCCCAAGTGATGCGACCCGACCATAGGTCGCGATAGCTCAGCCCCGGAAAGGTAACCTAAATTATTGCGTCTTGGTATGGGCTGAGCCGTTCCCGCTCATGGTCGCGTCTCGTCCCTTCCATGGGTTTGGATACGGATCCGGGAGAGTCGCAATCTCAGCTTGATGGAGTCCGCTTCAGGACAACGACGAACTTTGCCTGTTAGGCCGAAATTGGACGCGAAGCCGTCGTTAGCCCTGGCGAGTATACTGGATGGGTCAGGCCGCCCTTTCGCACGCCGTTGCCGCCGATCACCGCACCCACCGTCGGAGAGCCTTTCGAAATTAATGGCCTTGCGCTACGTCGTAGTTGGTGGGCCAGCAGCGTCATCGTTTTCTGCATAAAATCAATATGTTAGCGGGTGGTTAGCCAACCCTTTTCCTTCGTATTCTCTCGTATGGCCTGGCGAACCGAAGTATCAAGTGGACACAACCCCACAAGTCTCTCGACCATCTCCTTAGGCAAAAATTGAAGTGCCCAAAATCAGACGGTCTGCCTGACCGGCAGAGCCACGCCCTTGCTGGAGCTGATGACTTCCGCCAGGTCCTCGACCGTCCGCAGATAGTGCTGTTCGAGCAGCACGGAGGCCTTGTCCGCATCCCTGTCGAGGGTCGCTTCCGCAAGCGCGCCATGCTCGGCCTGGACATCGCGACCGACCGGTCGGGCAGAGGCCAGCAGAACGGGAATGCGGTAACGCTCGGTCGCTGCATAGAGCCGTTCGAAGAATTCGAGCGTCCATGGCGAATTGCAACCCGCCAGCAAGGCGCGGTGGAACGCGTGGTGCCGCTTTTCGAGGGTCCAGATATCGGCTTCGGGGCCCGTTCGCGCCGCCTGCACATTCAAGGCGTAGAGCGAGGACACGATGCCCGACGCCCAGGAGTCGTCGCCATTCTTGATTGATGCCTTGAGCGCTTCCGTCTCGATGACGATACGCAGTGACGTGGCGTCGTGGAGCTCGTCGAGCGACAGCGGCGCCACGCGGAAGCCGCGCAGCGATTCGGCCGTCACCAGCCGTTCGGCCTGCAGGCGGTTCAGTGCCTCGCGCAGCGGCGAGAAGCCCATGCCATAGCGCTCGCCCAAGTCGGCAAGACGCAACGGTCGGCCAGGCGGAAGTTCGCCGCGTATGATGTCGTGGCGCAGGGCATCGTAGGCTTTTTGGGCAAGCGTCATTCACATTTCCTCGCCCTTACAGCCTTACCTCATAGAGGAGCTCGTCGGCAATTTCATTTATTTTCGAAAATTTCTGTTGCAATCGAAAATCCTTGAGGCCATGCTAGATTTAACGGGCTACAAGCAGGAGGATGCCATGGCACAGGAGCGCGAAAACCATCGCGAGGATGTCGTCGGCCGGGCGAACGTCGAGGACACGCCGGAATTGCTTGCCTATTACGACGAGCTGGCGCGCCATAAGGCAGGCGCGCTGTGGACCGTCGCCAACAAGATCGAGCCTTGGGAACCGAAGTCGCAGTCGGTGCCGGTGGTCTGGCGCTATCGCGACCTGCGTGCGCATGTCCTTCGCTCGGTTGAACTCGTCACACCGGAAAAGGCCGGACGGCGGGTGGTTTATCTGAACAATCCGGGGCGCACCGACGTGGCCGCCGCGGTCGGCTGGATCTATGGCGGGCTCCAGGTGATGAATCCCGGCGAGGTTGCCTCGGCGCATCGCCACTCGGCCTCGGCGATCCGCTTCATCATCGAGGGCTCGGGCGCCTATACTGTGGTGGACGGGCACAAGATGACGCTCGGCGCGAACGATTTCGTGCTGACGCCGAACGACACCTGGCACGAGCATGGCGTGGAGGCGACCGGCTCGCCCTGCATCTGGCAGGACGGCCTGGACATCCCCTTCGTCAACGCCATGGAAGCCAATTTCTACGAGGTTCACCCGGATCTCAGCCAGGCGGTCGGCTACGCGGTCGACGACATGACCAAGACCTGGGGGAACGCGGGGCTCAAGCCGATGGGCGAGAACTGGACCAAGGGCTACAGCCCGATGTTCAAATACGAATGGGCACCAACCTACGACGCACTGACGAGATACGCGGGTTGCACTGATGGCTCGCCCTTCGACGGCGTGCTGATGGAGTATGTGAACCCGGTGACGAACGGCCCGGTCATGCAGACGCTCGGCGCATCGATGCAGATGCTGCGTCCCGGCGAGCACACAAAGGCGCACCGGCACACGGGCAGCGGCCTCTACCATGTGGCGAAGGGCAGCGGTCATTCGATCATCAACGGCCGCCGCTACGATTGGCAGGAGCACGACATCTTCTGCGTGCCGTCCTGGGCGTGGCACGAGCATGCCAACGGCTCCGATCGCGAGGACGCCTGCCTGTTCTGCCTGTCCGACCTGCCGGTGATGCGGGCGCTCGGGCTCTACCGCGAGCAGGCATTCGGCGACAATGGCGGCCTGCAGCCGCTCCTCTGAAGGAAAGATCATGAAACTTGTGACCTATCGCACCTCGGTCGAGGCGGCGGCAAGGCTCGGCGTACTCGCCGACAATTTGGTCGTGGATGTGGAGGCGCTCGCCACGGCGCAAGGCACGACCCTGCCCGATACCATGCTCGGCCTGATCGATGCCGGGCGCGGCGGACTGGAGACGCTTCGCGACTGCCTCGGCAGGGCAGCCGGACGCTTCCCGCCCGGAACCGCCACTGCGGTGGACAATGTAAGGCTGCTGGCGCCCATTCCCCGACCGCGCAAGAATATCTTCGGCATCGGCCTGAACTATGTCGAGCATGTCGCGGAAAGTGCGAAGTCGCTCGACACGTCAAAAGACCTGCCGAAGCAGCCGGTCGTCTTCTCGAAGCCGCCGACCACGGTGATCGGGCCTGGGGACGGCATCGAGCACAACAAGAAGATGACGCAGCAGCTCGATTGGGAGGTGGAACTTGCCGTTATCATCGGCACCACCGCCCGCCGCGTGCGCAAGGAGCACGCACTAGACCACGTCTTCGGCTATTCGGTGATGATCGACGTTTCGGCGCGCGACAACCGGCGCGCCGGTCAATGGATCTTCTCCAAGGGTCAGGACACGTACGCGCCGTTCGGGCCGTGCATCGTGACGGCCGACGAGATTCCCGACCCGCAGGTGCTCGACCTGTCGCTGACGCTCAACGGGGTCGAGAAACAGCGGTCCAACACCCGCCACATGCTGTTCAAGGTCGACCACCTGATCGCCGACATTTCGTCGGCGATCACGCTGGAGCCCGGCGACATCATCGCCAGCGGCACGCCGGAAGGTGTCGGCGCCGGGCGCGATCCGCAGGAATGGATGTGGCCGGGCGACGTGGTCGTGGCATGCGTTGAAGGGATCGGCACGCTGCGGCATCCAGTCGTGAACGCGACGCCGGAGTAGGCACGTGCCCACGCCGTTCAAGACAGCCGTCGTGCGGTTGGTCCCGGATCTAAGCGATCAGAAGGTCTCTGGCATCCAAGACAGCCTGCCTGGTGGCCGATGAGAGCAGGAGAGTTGCCATGCTGAAGCTTCCAAAGTTCGTTGCCGCGGCGGTGCAAGGCGCACCCGTTTTTCTCGATACACCGGCGACGATCGAGAAGGCCGTCTCCCTGATCCGCGAGGCAAGGGCCAATGGCGCAGATCTCATCGCCTTCCCGGAGGTGTTCATCCCGGCCTATCCGTATTGGAGCTGGATCACCGATCCGGTGACCGGCGGAGCCTGGTTCGACAAACTGGCGCGCGCCGCCATCGCCGAGCCCGGTCCGGAAGTCGAAATCCTGCGCAGTGCGGCACGTGAAGCCGGCATCCACGTCGTGATCGGTATCAACGAGCGCAGCACGAGTTCGATTGGAACTCTCTACAACACCCTGTTGACCATCGGCCCGGATGGAACGCTGCTTGGCAAGCACCGCAAATTGATGCCGACCTGGGCCGAAAAGTTGACCTGGGCGCCTGGCGATGGAGCCGGCCTGAAAGTCCACGATACTGCAATCGGGCCACTCGGCGCGCTTGCTTGCGGCGAGAACACGAACACCCTTGCGCGCTTCACCCTTCTCGCCCAAGGCGAACTGGTTCACGTCGCCAGCTACATTTCGCTGCCCGTTGCGCCGCCCGACTACGACATGGCGGAGGCCATAAAGCTGCGCGCCATGGCCCACTCGTTCGAAGGCAAGGTCTTTACGATCGTTTCCTGTTCGACCGTCTCGGAAGAAATCATAGCCGCAATGGAAGGTGTCGTTCCGGATGCAAGGGCGCGCCTGCAGCGCAAGTCCAGCGCCTTCTCTGGGGTGATCGGCCCGGACGGGCGCGTGGTTGGCGAGCCGCTGATCGACGAAGAAGGAATCGTTTACGCCGAGATTGATCTCGGACGCTGCATCCAGCCGAAGCAGATGCATGACATAGTCGGCCACTACAACCGGTTCGACGTTTTCGACCTGCGGGTAAACCGCCGCAGGCTGGAACCCATTTCCCTGACCGAAAGGGCGCAGACCTTCGACAGCGATGACGCCGGCTTGATCGAAACAGCACAGCCAGGTGCCCATTCGGCATAAGCCGAAGCCTACCAGTTACAGCAGTCAGACGGAGCGGATCCAGCATGGCGAGCACTTTTCGCATCGGGCAGATCGTGCCTTCCTCCAACACCACAATGGAGACGGAAATCCCGGCGATTTTCCGCACGAGGGAAATATTCCTGCCTGAACGTTTCACTTTCCATTCCAGCCGGATGCGGATGAAGAAGGTGGTCAAGGAAGAGCTCGAGGCCATGGATCGTGACAGCGACCGCTGCGCGATCGAGCTTTCCGACGCGCGCGTCGACGTCCTCGGCTATGCCTGTCTGGTCGCGATCATGAGCATGGGCAAGGGTTATCACCGCACCTCGGAAGCGCGGCTGCATATGCGCACCGCGGAGAACGGCGCTCCGGCTCCAGTTGTCACGAGTGCAGGTGCGCTCGTCGACGGCCTCAAGGTGCTCGGGGCGAAGAAGATCTCGGTGATATGCCCTTACATGAAGCCGCTTACCCAGCTGGTGGTCGACTACATTGAGCATGAGGGAATAGCGGTGAAGGACTTCGTCGCCCTCGAAATTCCCGACAACCTCGAAGTCGGCAGGCACGATCCGAACAACCTGCTCGACATCTACAAGAGGGTCGACACGAAGGGGATCGACGCGTTTGTCGCGTCCGCCTGCGTGCAGATGCCTTCCTTACCGGTGATCGACGAACTCCAGAAGGCGCTGGGCCTTCCCGTTGTCAGTGCCTCTGTCTGTACCAGCTATCAGATGATGTCACGGCTTGGACTGCTCGCCGCGTCACCCGGCGCCGGGGAACTGCTCTCCGGCAGGTATTGACGAGCGCAGGTTCAGTCATAGGCCCCTTGATCGAAGACCGACCTCGGCCACCAGTCGGCAATGCAGTCCGGATTTCCGCGATGCCCGTCCAACCGCCTGATCGCGGTGATCAGCCCGGATCCTGCGACACGTCATTATTCTCGAAAAAAGAAGAATCTTCGAAAATTTCATTGACAGGCTTATGCGAACGTGAAAACTTAACTGACAAGTAAAGAAATCCGAAACAAGCCGGATCGTCAATGGGAGTTGAGCGATGCTGCAAGAGCGCATCGAAGGACGGTGGCTGGACTGCTTCCGCCGCGTCTTCGTACTAAATGCTATCGGCAATGGGACAAGGGTGGCGATCCTGTCTGAGACGCAGTCGCGTCCGGTGCTGGTCCATCTGTCGGAACTCGCCCTGCACGATCTCGGTGCCGAATTCTGCATGATCCAGATGCCGACGCCGCGCCAAACGGCGCCGGTGCCGGTGAAGTCCACCGGCACGTCCTGGGCGATCCAGGGCAACCGCGCCGTGATCGAGGCGCTGAAGCTCTGCGAGGTGATCGTCGACTGCACGGTCGAGGGGCTGATCCATGCCCCTGAATGGCCCGAGATCGAGGCGGCAGGACGAACCCGCCTCCTGGTCGTCACGAACGAACATCCTGAAATCCTCGAGCGCACCGAGCCGACGGCCGAGCTCGGCCCGAAGGTGGCGCTCGGCGTGCAGATGCTGCGCGAGGCGAGCGAGATGCGCGTCACCTCGCCGGCCGGTACCGATCTCGTCATCGATTTGCGCAACGCACCCTGCGGCGGCACGCCGGGCTTCGGCACCACGCCCGGCGCGGTGGCACACTGGCCGGGCGGGCTCTGCCTCGCCTTTCCCGGAAAGAACTGCGTCAACGGCCGGATCGTCATGGACGTTGGCGACATGAACCTGACGTTCAAGACGACGCTCACCAGCCGCATCGACTTCACCGTCGAGGACGACTTCGTCACCGCCATCAAGGGCGACGGCGTCGATGCCATCCATTTCCGCGAATACATGGAAGCCTGGAACGACCGTAACGCCTACGGCATGAGCCATGTCGGCTGGGGCATGCATCCGCGTGCCCGCTGGGTCTCGGCCGCCATGTACGACAAGCGTGACATGCAGGCTGTGGAGTTCCGCGCGCTGGCGGGATCGTTCCTGTGGTCCACAGGCGCCAACCAATATGCCGGCCGCTACACGCTCGGTCATTTCGACCTGCCGATGCGCAACTGCACAATCACTCTGGACGGGAACGTCGTCGTCAAGGACGGCCTCCTGCAAGGCGAACTGGCGTCCTGACGCCCTCGGAGAAGACCATGAGCGACATTGCCGATTACTACGACCTCTCCCGCATCCGCCCGCAGGTGCAAGCCAAGCTGCGGCTGGTCAACGAGCTTGGCCGCGATAAATTCGCGTCGCGCGCCAAGGGGATCGACGATGACGCCTCCTTCCCGGTCGAGAACTACAAGGATTTGGCGGCTGAAGGCTTTCTCGGGCTCTGCATCCCGGAGGAATTCGGTGGCTGGGGCTTCTCGATGTTCGAGTATGCGATGGTCGGCGCCGAGATCGGCAAATACTGCGGCGCCACCGCACTGACCTTCAACATGCACAACTCGTCCATGGCTTGGTCGCGCTTCATGTTCGATATGCCGAACCTGACGCCCCAGGAGAAGGCGGCATTCGCGCCGCTGCGCGAGCGCCAGTTCCGCCGCGCCATCGCCGAAAAAGCGATCTATTCGCAGCCGATCTCCGAGGGTGGCCAGAACTGGACCTCGAAGCCGAACCAGACGCAGTGCCGCAAGGTCGACGGCGGCTGGAAGATCAACGGCTTCAAGAAATTCGCCTCGCTGGCCGGCTATTGCGACTACTACACCATCGTTTGCACCGAGGTGTTCGAGGGCCGCGAGCCGCGCCACGAGGACACCATGCTGTTCGTCGTCCACAAGGATGCGCCGGGCCTCAGCGTCAAGGGCGACTGGGATCCGCTCGGCATGCGCGGCACCAACAGCCGCGACCTCATCCTGAAGGACGTCTTCGTCACCGAATTGGACCTCTTGATGCCGCGGGGCATCTTCGGCAAGACGCTGCCCAACTGGCCTCACATGATGGTGACCCTTTCGCCCACCTATATGGGTGTCGCGCAGGGCGCCTTCGACTTCATGGTCGACTATCTCAAGGGCAAGGTGCCCGGCCAGCCACCAATAGATCGGCGCATGTATGCGACCAAGCGTATCGCGGTGGGCAAGATGTACGCCCGGCTGGCGAACATGCGCGCGCTGTGGTGGCAGGCTTTCGGCGAGTCGAAAGGCTTTCCGACCAAGGGCGAGGTGCTGCGCATGTACGCCGCGCAATACAACGTCATGGAAGGCGCGGCCGAGATGACGTCGATGGCCATCCGCACCTGCGGCGGCCAGTCGATGCTGAAATCGCTGCCGCTGGAGCGGATGTACCGAGACAGCCGCTGCGGTGCGCTGATGCTGCCCTTCACATCCGAGATCATGGAAGACTACCTCTCGGTGCTGGCGCTCTACGAGATGGACGAGATCGACTCCGCCCCTGGCGATGAAGGCGGCGCCCGCATGTCGCTGTGGCGCGGCGAGCACGGCGCCGCGCGATCGGCCCGGTAGACGCCAATGGCGCGCGAAACGGTTGAGGTCGTCGGCGTCTCAGCTGCCTCGCCGGAGGCGGTGTGGTCCGTCGTTTCGGACTTCTGCGGACAATGGCACCCGGCCATCGCCACCATCCACGCCGAGCGCGACGCGCGAGGCGCCCTGGTTCGCGCCTTTACCGCTCATGGGGAGGGTACCGTCTATCGCGAGCAACTCACCTGGCTGAGCGACAGCGACCGCACGCTTGCCTACACACATCTCGAAGGCATTGCCGGCGCGCAATCCTATGACGGCCGCATTGCCATAGGCGCCGGCGATCATGGCGGCAGCACCCTGCGCTGGAGCGCGCGGGTCGAGGCCGCCTCGCCGCGGTTGCAGGCGATTTGCGAGGGCACGAAGGCGATCTTCGAAGCGGGCATCGCCGCCCTGTCGGAGACAACGCTCGCTACCGACGCGACGGAGCAGCCAAGGCCCCTGCCCGCCTCAGCCGCCACGCGGGACATAGTCATCGATGGCGAGCCTCGCCTCGCGCTAACGACGACGGACAGCGACGGTCCGCTCTGCCTGTTCCTGCACGGCATCGGCGGCTCGCGCGGCAACTGGCTGCCGCAACTCGCGGCCGCAGGCGGCGTGATGCGCGCGGCGGCACTCGACTTGCGCGGCTACGGCGGCAGCGCGCTCGGGCGAATGCAGTCGACCGTAGAGGACTACTGCGACGACATCCTGCGCGTGAAGGAAGAACTTGGCGCCGATCGGCTGGTGCTGGTCGGCCTCTCCCTGGGCTCGTGGATCGCCACCTCCTTCGCCATGCGCCACCCGGAGATGCTGGCGGGGCTGGTCCTTTCGGGTGGCTGCACCGGCATGTCGGAGGCAAGCCTCGAGGAGCGCGAGACCTTCCGTGTCAGCCGCAAGGTGCCGCTGGATGCCGGCCAGACGCCGGCCGATTTCGCTCCCGCGGTGGTGAAAGTGCTGGCGGGGCCGAACGCCTCCGACGCGGTGAAGGAACAGCTTTTCCGGTCAATGGCGGCGATCCCCTCCGCCACCTATCTCGACGCGCTCGTCTGCTTCACGAATCCCTCCGAGGGTTTCGATTTCTCGCGCCTGACCATGCCGGTGTTGATGATGACGGGCGAGCACGACCGGCTGGCGTCGCCATCGGAGATCCGCAGCGTTGCCGGGCGAATGCTCGACCAGGCCTCCCGGCCAGACATCCGCTACGAGACCATCCTAGATGCCGGCCATGTCTGCAATGTCGAGCAGCCCGCAGCCTACAGCCGCATCCTGCTGGACTTCCTGAGGAAACTGCCGCGATGACCGCCTTGTCCCGCCGACAGCAAAACAAGATCGAGCGCGAGCGGCGCATCCTGGAAGCCGCGCTGAAGGTCTTTTCCGAAATGGGCTATTCCGGCGCCAACATGGATGCCGTCGCTCTCGAGGCGAACCTGTCGAAGCCAACGCTTTACCAGTACTTCCAGTCCAAGGAAGCGCTGTTCTCGGCCATGATGCTTGGCGAGCGCGACCAGATGCTGGCGGTCTTCGAACATCCTTCCGATCGCGGCATGGTGGCGGACCTGCTGGAATTTTCCTGGGACTACGCCGACACCGTGCTGCGTCCGGACCTCCTGTCGCTGGCAAGGCTCATCATTGGCGAGGTGCAACGCTTTCCGGAGATCGGCCGCGCCTATCAGGAGGTGGGGCCGGACCGCCTGCTGCGCGGCATCATGGATTATCTGCAAGGCCAGCGACGCGGCGGCCGGCTGGCTTTCGACGACGCCGAACTCGCCGCGCAGGATCTATGGGGCCTGATCCTGTCGGCGCCGCGCACGCAGGCCCTCTACATGCCGGACCACTCGCCCTCGCGCGCCGAGATCGCCCGCTATCTGAACAACGGCCTCAAGGTATTCCTCAAGGCCTATTCGACACAGCCCGAGACTGATCTCGCCGAACTCGCACGACTTATCGGCGCCCATTCCCTCAATCAGGTGCAACATGACGCTTGACGATTATATGGCCGACCCGGCCAGCCGCTTTGCCACGGTCGCGATGACCGACACCAACGGGCTGCTGCGCGGGCAGATGGTCTCGGCCAACAGCCTCAAGGGCATTGCCAAGAACGGCATGGGCATGGCCCCCGCGCAACTGGCGCTGGACCCGACCGATGCGATGCTCATCATTCCTGGCGTCAATGACGATAAGGGTGATTTCCACGATGACCCCTTGCAGCTCGATCCCGGTTCCGTCCGCCGCCTGCCGTGGTCGAAGGCCGGGCATGACCTGCTGGTGCTGTCGAACTACACCGGTGCTTCATCACAGATATGCCCCCGCGCGATCCTGAAATCCGTTCTTGCCCGTGCCGGCGAAGCGGGGCTGGTGCCGAAATACGGAATGGAACTGGAATACACGCTGTTCGACGAGACGCCGGAGAGCGCGAAGGCGAAGGGCTATCGCAATCTCAAGACCGCGACGGCGCATGCAAGCCACGACCTGATCCTTTACCAGGTCGTCCAGACCGAGTGGTACGAGGCCGTGGCCGCCATGTGCGAGCCGCTGAAGATCGACCTCGCCAAGATGCACGAGGAAATCGGCGCGGGTTTCATGGAGGCGTGCATCGGCGCCGGCGAGGGCATGGAGCCGGCCGACCAGCTGGTTCTCCTGAAGAACTTCATCCGCGCGCTGGCGCTGCGGCAGGGCCGGTCGGTCACCTTCATGCCGCGCTGGAACGAAAAGGCGGATAGCCAGTCGATCCACCTACACATCAGCCTGAAGGACAAGACAGGCAGGTCCCTGTTCTGGGACGCGAAGGAGAAGAACGGCGTCAGTCGCACTTTTCGCCACTTCCTCGGCGGCCTGCAGGCCTATGTCGGCGACACGACGCTAGTTTTTCAGCCGACGGTGAACAGCTACCGGCGTTTCGCCCCCGGCACGTTCGCGCCGCCTGGCCTGACATGGGGTTTCGAAAACCGTACCACCTGCTTTCGCCTCGTCGGTCATGACGCGGGGTCCCTGCGGGTGGAAAATCGCCTGCCCGGCGCAGATTCCAATCCCTACCTCTCGGCCGCCGCAACCATCGCGGCCGGGGTCGCCGGCGTCATCGGTGAGATCGAGCCAGATCCCGAAACCATCGGCTCGGGTTATGCGCAGCATCCCGCTCGCGACTTCGCCCGCTCGATGCCGGAGGCGATCGACCGGCTGCGCGGCTCCGCCTTCGCCAAGGACTGGCTGGGCGCACGCTTTGTCGAGGCGTTCACGGCCACCCGCGAAAGCCAGCACAACGAGTTCCGTCGCAAGGTTCCGGACGTCGAGCTGGAACGCTTCTTCGACCTGGGGTGATTGACCATGGATGCCGATCTGCGCGCCCGTTTCATCGAAGGCATGAGCCGCGTGGCCGCCGCCGTCACCGTGGTGACCACGGACGGCGAGGCAGGTCGTTTCGGCGTGACCGTTTCATCGATGACGTCGGTGTCCGCCGACACCAGCCGGCCTTCATTGCTGATCAGCGTCCATCACCTCAGCCCCGCATGCGAGGCGATCAAGAAGAACAGGCGGTTCTGCGCCAACGTGCTCAGCGGCAACCAGAGTTTCGTCTCGGATCTCTTCTCCGGCCGCCTCAAGCATTTGAACCAGGACCGGTTCGGCGCGATCGCTTGGCATCCCGGCGCGACCGGCGCGCCGATCATCGATGGCGCTGTCGTTTCTCTCGACTGCGAACTCAAGACGGCGCTGATGTGGGGAACCCATTTCCTCTTTATCGGCGAGGCCGAGACCATCGACCTTTCGGCGCAGCGCTCGCCGCTGGTCTACGGCAATCGCGGCTACCGGCGCGCCATCCCGATCATGCCGGATGACCATCGACCGCCACACCCGGAGAACCATCTCAGCATCGGCTTCTTCATCACGCTTGGACCGCAATTCGTGCCGGACCTCGTCGCCGGCTTCGCCAGCCAGCAGCCGGATGTCGACATCCGCCTTCTGGAAGCCGACCATGACGATCTCATCGAGCAGATGCGGGCCGGCAGGATCGAGGCAGCGATCACTTTCGGGGCGGTGAACGAAGCTGACCTCGATGCCGAACTGGTCTGCCCTCCGGCTCCGCATGTGCTGTTGAACGCCAGCCACGCATTAGCCGGCAGATCCAGTCTGCGGCTAAGCGATTTGGCTGAACTGCCCATGATCCTGCTGGATTATCCCTCGGTGCGCTCGGCCACGGACACCCTGTTCAAGCGCGGCGGGCTGCAACCGCACATCCGCTTCCAGTCGCCTTCCTTCGCCATGGTGCGCGGCCTGGTCGCGCAGGGTCTTGGATATTCGATCGTCCCGCAGGCGCCGCAGGCCAGGACCGCGCCCGACGGCAAGGAGATCCTCGCCATACCGCTGGACGAGGACTTCCCGGAAGGGGCGGTCGTGGCGATCACGCCACGCGGCAACGGCCGCAGCGAATGGGTCGGGCAGTTTCTGGCCAAATGCCGGCGGTCCTTCGGGCATGCCGCCAGCGGAGGGGGATGACGGCCGGACGAAACGGGCACGCGGTAACAGACACCAACAAACAATGGACCGGTCAATCGGCCGTGGGGAACAGAGAGGGAGAACGACAGATATGAGTACCGCAGGAAGCAATCAACTTCGCAGGAATTCGCTAGGCCTGATCGCCGTGACCTTCATGGTGATCTCGGCGGCCGCCCCGCTCACAGGCGTGGCCGGCGCGATGCCGCTGGCGTTCATGCTTGGCAATGGCGCCGGTATTCCAGCGACCTTCATTTTCGTGACGCTGGTAATGCTCGCTTTTTCGGCCGGTTACGTGGCCATGTCGCGGCATGTCACCAATGCTGGCGCCTTCTACGCCTATGCCGCGCGCGGTCTCGGCGGGCGCTCCGCCGGCGCCGTGGCGCTCGTGGCCCTGGTCGCCTACAACGCCATGCAGTTCGGACTGATCGGTCTGCTGGGCGGAATCGCCTCCGGGGTCTTCAGCGAGCTCGGACTGGTCCTGCCTTGGTGGGGGTGGAGCCTGATCGCCGTCGTCCTGGTCGCCATTTTGGGCTACCGGCAGGTGGACCTGTCGGCAAAAGTTCTCGTCGTGGCCGTCGCGCTCGAATATCTGATTGTTCTGATCGTCGACTTTGCCATCCTCGGCAAGGGCGGCGACCACGGGCTGGCGCTGAACGTGTTCGATCCCGCCGCGATGTTTTCGGGTTCGCTGACCGCTGCGATCCTGTTTTGCCTGGGCTCCTTCATCGGCTTCGAGGCAACCACGATCTATGCCGAGGAAGCCCGAGACCCGGAAAAGACCATTCCGCGCGCCACTTATCTTTCGGTGCTGATGATCGGCATATTCTTCGTGTTCACCACCTGGCTGATGATCGTTGGCATAGGCGCCGACAAACTGGTCCCGACCATCCAGGGCTATGGCGATCCATCAGCGCTCTTCTTCGATCTGGCGGGGCGCTATGTCGGCGGGCCGATACCGACGATTGCCGGTATCTTGCTCGTATCGAGCCTCTTTGCCGCGTTGTCGGCCTTCCACAACTACATCGCCCGATACAGCTACGTGGCAGGACGCGAGGGCCTGTTGCCCGCCGCCTTCGGGCGCACCCATGCAGATCACCAGAGCCCCCACATCGGCTCGGTCGTGCAGACGATCGGCGCCCTGATTGTGCTGGCGATCTTTGCCGGCCTCGGGCTCGATCCGGTGCTCAACATGTTCACCTGGATCAGCCAGGTCGGAACGCTCGGCGTGCTCGGCATGATGACCGTCACCTCGCTCTCGGTGATCGTCTTCTTCCGCAACAAGCAGGCTGGCGCGCCGGCGCTGTCGACTGTGGTCCTGCCTGCCTTGTCGGGGCTGATCATGGCGGCCCTGTTCGTCTACATCTTCCTGCATTTTGGCGACCTCACCGGCACCACCGGCGGCGCGCTAGGGGTCATCCTGCCGGCATTGATCCCGGCCGCCGCCGTGGTCGGATATGGGCTGTCGCTGCGACTGGAGAGGGCAGATCCGGCCCGCTTCGCCCGCATGGGTGAAAATCAGGCCTGATATTGATGCCTATGCGGAAGCGTGCGTGGTCGCGCTTCCGCCAGCAAACGGAAGTGATATCGGCGCCAAACATTTTAAGCTTTAAACAACTGGACTCCTGTGCCACCGTCGGCTGGTCGTTTCCATTGCACATTTCACGACGGGTGGAGGTTTGCGAATGCTTGGCCGGTCTGCACATGTCGATACGTTCGCGCGTGACAATCTTCCGCCCGTCGATCAATGGCCGGACCTTCCGCTCGATGGGTTCGACTATCCGGAGCATCTCAATGCCGCGGTAGAGCTGACCGATCGGCAGGTCGAGCGCGGCTTCGGTGATCATGTAGCGCTGATCGGCAACGGTCGCCGCAGGACCTACAAGGAACTGTCCGACTGGACCAACCGCCTGGCGCACGCGCTCGTCGAGAACTACGGCCTGCGGCCGGGCAACCGCGTGCTGATCCGTTCAGCCAACAACCCGGCAATGGTGGCGTGCTGGCTGGCCGCTACCAAGGCAGGCGCGGTCGTGGTCAACACCATGCCGATGCTGCGATCAGGCGAACTGTCACAGATCGTAGACAAGGCCAAGATCACGCTTGCGCTATGCGACACGCGGCTGATGGACGAGATGGTGGCTTGCGCCAAGGACAGCCGCTTCCTCAAGCAGGTCGTCGGCTTCGATGGCACGGCCAATCACGACGCAGAGCTCGACCGCGCGGCCCTCGACAAGCCGGTCGTATTCGATGCCGTGGAGACCGGTCGCGACGACGTGGCCCTGCTTGGGTTCACGTCGGGCACCACCGGCTCGCCAAAGGCGACGATGCATTTTCATCGGGACCTGCTGATCATCGCCGACGGTTATGCGCGCGACGTCCTGCAGGTCACGCCCGAGGACATTTTCGTCGGCTCGCCGCCGATCGCCTTCACCTTCGGCCTCGGCGGACTTGCCATCTTCCCGCTCCGCTTCGGCGCCACGGCGACGCTGCTGGAGCACGCCTCTCCGGCCAACATGATCGAGATCATCGAGAGATATGGCGCGACCATCGTGTTCACGGCTCCGACGGCCTACCGGGCGATGATCGCCGCGCTCGACGAAGGGGCCAATCTTACGTCGCTTCGGATCGCGGTTTCTGCCGGTGAAACCCTTCCCGCGCCGGTGTTCGAGGCCTGGGTGCAGCGGACTGGCAAGCCGATTGTGGACGGCATCGGCGCAACCGAGATGCTGCACATCTTCATATCCAACCGGCTGGACGATCTCGCGCCGGGCAGGACCGGGCGTCCGGTTGCCGGCTACGAGGCCCGGATCGTGGATGCCGATATGAACGAGTTACCGCGTGGCGAGGTCGGCCGGCTAGCCGTCCGTGGCCCGACGGGCTGCCGCTACCTGAATGATCCCCGGCAGAAGGACTATGTGCGCGACGGTTGGAACCTGACAGGGGACTCGTTCTTCCGGGATGAGGAGGGTTATTTCCATTTCGCCGCCCGCTCGGACGACATGATAATTTCCTCAGGCTACAACATCGCTGGTCCCGAAGTTGAGGCGGCCTTGCTTTCCCACCCCCATGTCAAGGAATGCGCTGTCGTCGGCGTCCCGGACATCGGTCGTGGGCAGATCGTGGAGGCGCATGTCGTCCTGATCGACGGGATCGACCCGGGTGAGTTGGAGCAACGCCTCTTGCAGGATCATGTCAAAGCCACCATCGCGCCCTACAAATATCCGCGTTCGATCAAGTTCACCGATGCGCTTCCAAAGACGCAGACTGGCAAGATCCAGCGGTTCAAGCTGAAAGTGCATACTTGCACCTGAGCGCAGCATGCTCAGGTGCCAGCCTAGGCTGAAGGAAGTCGCTCGGTGTTTTTCTGGTGGCGGCCGAGGCCTCGACCAGTCGACGAAAACAACGAACTACCCGAGGGTTTGGCTCGCCAGGGCATAGGTCTTCGGCATAGCCGGGTCACCGGCAGCATAATCGGCGAGGCGCTTGCCCAGCGACATGGTCAGCACCGTGTCGAAGACCGGCATTCCGCTGTGCGACAGGAGGGCAGCGAAGTCGCCATTGTCCACATGCGTGTCGATCCTGAGGAAAGACCCCGAATGGTCGGCCACGTGCGGCCGGACGACCGCCACGGCGTCGGCGTCGCTTTCCGCCACGACCGGCCCCACGACATGGCCCCGCCCGAACGGGCGGCAGAGCGCGAAGGCTTTCAGCCTGTCGCCTTTGAAAAGGCCATAGCCGGCCGAGTGCGCGAAGAGCTTTTCGATGAGCGCCGCCCGCCTGACGCCAAATCCCGCCCCATCGAGCATGATCGCCGCGGGAATGTCGCCTTCACCCAAAGTCCGGACATCGCCCCTGGCTGCCAGCCTACCCGTCCCCTCCGCACGAACGACACCCTGGCATTGGTAGACTGTCTTCTCCGGCTGGAAGTCGAGCGAAAGATAGAGCCGTCTTGCCGCTCGGGTTGCATTGAGGCGTAGGTCGCGCCCGGCGACCTTCTCGAAGACCCGCTTCATCAGCCATTGCCCGGCTCCGAGCGTCTGCAGTCGCGGCGAGGTGATGACCATTCCCACGGTCGCGAAGTCGGCGCCATGCTCGAACCACATGGCCGAACCGAGAACGCGGCCAATCTCATCGAGCGCCACGAAGCCGCGTCCCGATTCGCGCAGGAACTGCCAGTCTTCGGCCCGGTGCGGCCATCCCACGGACAGGGAGTGCGCGTGCAACCGGTCGAGTTCGATGCCCTCGATGTCGCCGATGCGCATCGAGAAGGTATCGATTTTCAAGCTTCCGGACGGCTTCAAGTCCATGCCCCTGAAAGATTGCCGCACTAGAGGGTGACGCCCTCTCCCCGCCAACGCTAAACAAGCAGACCGGTAGGATTTGCTCGAAAGCCGGGCGCCAACGCTAGATTCAACTGAAACACTTCCGCTTTCGGCACGCAATCGCGAAAGAACGCGCACATCCTCTCCCGAAATCTAGCAGCATACGGTCGTCGGCACCGATCCCGGCGACCCGAAGTGTCTTAAGGGTTGGAATGGACGTCTTCGACATCCTCGACCGTCTCGTCGCCTTTCCATCGGTCGCCGGCAAACCGAACGGCGACATCGCCAGCTGGATCGCGGCCCATCTTGCGCAACACGGGGCGCAGGTCACCCTGCTTCCGGGGCCGGAAGGCGACCGTTCCAACCTGTTCGCGACGATCGGCCCCACCGATGTCCCGGGCTACATCCTGTCCGGCCACATGGACGTCGTCCCGGCCGGCGAGCCGCAATGGTGCTCGGCCCCTTTCGCGCTGCGCCGGGAGGGCGAGCATCTCTACGGGCGTGGCACCACGGACATGAAGGGGTTCCTTGCCGCCGCGCTGGCGGCTGTGCCTCACCTGACAGAACTGCGCCTGGCCAGACCGATCCACCTCGCCTTCTCCTACGACGAGGAGGTCGGATGCCGCGGCGTGCCGCATTTGATCGCCCGCCTTCCCGAACTTTGCGCGAAACCGCTCGGCGTCATCGTCGGCGAGCCGAGCGGCATGCGCGCCGTGCGCGGCCACAAGGGCAAGGCGGCGGCTCGGGTGACGGTCAACGGGCGGTCCGGCCATTCGTCGCGGCCCGATCTCGGGCTCAACGCCATCCATGCCATGGCCGCTGCGCTGGGCGCGGCCGTCAGCGAAGCCGAGCGGCTGACGTGCGGTCCGTTCGACCCCGCCTTCGAGCCGCCCTATTCCTCGCTGCAGGCGGGCGTGGTGACGGGTGGGCAGTCGGTCAACATCATTCCAGACACCTGCACGCTGGACCTGGAGGCCCGCGCCATACCCGGCGTCGACCCGGCCAGCCTGCTCGCGCCGGTCAGGGCGCGAGCCGAAGCCCTTGCGGTCGACGGCTTTCGGATCGAGTGGACGCCGATGAGCGCCTATCCGGCGCTGTCGCTGCCGCAGGACTCGAGCCTGGCGGCACTGTTGGCCGAGCTGACCGGCGAAGCGCCGCTTGCCGCCGTCAGCTACGGCACGGAGGCCGGTCTCTACCAGGCCGCCGGCTTCGATGCGATCATCTGCGGCCCGGGCGACATAGGTCGCGCCCACAAGCCCGACGAATACATCCTCGCCAGCGAGCTCGCCGCCTGCCAGCGATTGATCGAGGCGCTGGGCGCCCGCTGCGCGGCTTGAAGGGGACCCGGGATGACCTTCCTGTTCAATTCCGATGCGCGCCGCGGCGCGGTCTTCGCAGAGGCCTTCGCCGAGGAACTGCCGGACATCCCCTTCACGACGAATGCAGCAACAGTCGATCCCGACGCCGTACGCTATCTCATCACCTGGACTGCGCCGGAAGACCTCGCGCGCTACAGGAACCTGGAGATCCTGTTTTCCATCGGCGCCGGCGTAGACCAGTTCCGCCTCGATAGAGTGCCGGAACAGGTGAAGATTGTGCGTACGATCGAGGAAGGCATCGTGCGCATGATGCAGGAATATGCGACGCTTGCCGTGCTTGCGCTCCACCGCAACCTCCCTGGATATCTGGCACAGCAACGCGCCGGCGAATGGCGCGACATACCGCAGCTTCAGGCCGCCTCGCGCCGGATCGGCGTGCTCGGCCTCGGGCAGCTCGGCCAGGCCGTCCTCGACCGGTTGAAGCCGTTCGGCTTTCCGCTTGCCGGTTGGAGCCGCTCGCCGCGGCGGATCGAGGGCGTGACCTGTCACGATGGACGGCACGGGCTGCAGGAGATGCTTGCGGCCAGCGACATTCTGGTCTGCCTGCTGCCGCTGACCGAGGAGACGCGCGGTTTCCTCGATGCCGAGCTGTTCGCGAAGCTGCCCAAGGGCGCGGCGCTCGTCCACGCCGGTCGGGGGCCGCAACTCGACCACGAAGCGCTTGTCGCCGCGCTCGACAGCGGCCGCCTCTCGGCAGCGATGATCGATGTCACCGATCCCGAGCCTCTGCCCTCGGGCCATCCATTCTGGTCGCATCCGAAGATCATCCTGACACCGCATGTCGCCAGCGTCACCCAGCCGGCGACCGCTGCGCGCGCCGTCATCGACAACATCAAGCGCCACCGCGCCGGGCTCGATCCGATCGGGCTCGTCGACCGGTCGCGCGGCTATTGAAGCTCCAACCTGAAAGGTCATTCCTTGTCCCTGCTGAAGACCCTCGATACCGACCCGTCCTCCCCGCCACGCCAGTCCAAGGCGTCGCCCGAGCGGCTGATTGCCGGCGACCCCGCCTTCAAGACCTGGGCGCAGGACGCGGCCAAGGACGACCTCGTCCATACTGGCGTCTGGGAGGCGACGCCGGGGGAGACGCGCTCGATCAAGGGAGAGACTTTCGAGTTCTGCCACATCCTGTCTGGCGTGATCGAGATCACGCCGGACGGCGGCGAGCCGGTGACCTACGGCGCCGGCGACAGCTTCGTCATGAAGCCGGGCTTCACCGGCGTCTGGAAGACGATCGAAACGGTGCGCAAGATCTACGTGACGGTCGGGTGAACGATCGGCGCGGTTGCAAGCGGCAGCGACAGATTTTGCCGTCCCGCGCGACACGCACGCAACAATCATCCGCCGCGGTTCGTCGAACGACGCATGCTGCTTGCCCGCGCGCGCTAGGCTGCTTCCAACGCTGCTAAGTGGTTGCCCATGAGCCTGAGCTTCGATCCGAACACAATTCCCCTTCCCGTCGGCCATTTTGTCGGCGGGGAAATGATCGCGGCCGAGGGCGCGATCGAGATGCGCCGCCCGTCCGACGGCAAGGAATATGCCGCCTGCCCGGTGGCCGGCGCCGACATGATCGACCGTGCGGTGGAGAGCGCCAAGACGGCGCTCAAGGCCAGCAACTGGGGCGGCGTCCGGCCGCGCGAGCGCACCAGGGCGCTGCAGGCCTGGGCCGACCTGATCGAGGCCGAAGCCGCAACGCTGGCCAGGATCGAGGCGCTGTGCTCCACCCGCCCGGTCGGCCAGCTCGTTGCCGGCGACATCGCGGTGACCGCCGAGCAGATCCGCTTCTTTGCCGAATTCGCCGACAAGGAAGGCAGCGAGCTCGTGCCGACCGACGACGCCAGTCTCGGCATGATCATGAGCGAGCCCTATGGCGTGGTCGGCGCGATCACGCCCTGGAATTTTCCCATCTCGATGGCCGGATGGAAGCTTGGCCCGGCGCTGGCCGCGGGCAATGCGGTGGTGCTGAAGCCGTCGGAAATGACACCCTTTTCGGCTGTCTGCATGGCGCAACTCGCCGTCAGGGCGGGTCTGCCGGCAGGGCTCATAAACGTGGTGCTGGGAGACGGTCCGACGACCGGAACGGCGCTGACCGGCCATCCCGAGATCGCCAAGGTCAGCTTCACCGGCTCGACTCGCGCCGGCTCGGCGATCATGGAGAACGTCGCTCGCACCGGCGTCAAGCCGATGACGCTGGAGCTTGGCGGCAAGAGCCCGCAGCTCGTCTTTGCCGATGCCGATCTGGACAAGGCGGCGACGGCGATCGCCGGCAGCGTCACCTTCAACGCCGGCCAGGCCTGCGTCGCCGGCACCCGGCTGATCGTCGAGAAGAGCGTCGCCGACAGGCTGACGACCGCGATCCTGGAGAAGATGAAGGCCGTGCGGCCTGGCCCGACCTGGGACGAGGCGACGCATTATTCGCCGATCATCTCGGAACGGCAGCGGGCGCGTGTCGACAGCATTGTGCGGGCTGCGGTGGCGGCAGGCGGCGAATGCCTGACCGGCGGCGCCGCCATGGATAGCCGCGGCTATTTCTACGCGCCGACACTGATCGCCAATGTAGATCAGTCCAATCCCGCGATCGTCGAGGAGATCTTCGGCCCGGTGCTCACCGTCCAGACCTTCGAGACCGAGGACGAGGCGCTGGCGCTGTCCAGCCATCCTACCTACGGGCTGGCTTCCGGCCTGTTCACTTCCGATCTATCGCGTACGATCCGTTTGGCGCGCAAGCTCGAAGCGGGCACGGTCTGGGTCAACCGCTACAGCCGCTCGCGCGACCACATCCTGCCGACCGGCGGCTACAAGCGCTCCGGCATCGGCAAGGACCTTGGCCGCGACGCCTATCTGGCCAACCGCAGGACCAAGAGCGTCCTGGTCAGCGTATGAAGGGATGCCGATGAAATCCTACTCGATCGCCCTGATCCCCGGTGACGGCATCGGCCGCGATGTCACCGCCGCCGCCTGGACGGTGCTGGAAACCGTCGCCAAGCAGGACGGCTTTGCCCTGACGGGCACCGAGTTCCCCTGGTCCTGCCGCTTCTACAAGGAGACCGGCCGCATGATGCCCGAGGATGGCATCGAGACCTTGCGCGGCTTCGACGCCATCCTTCTCGGCGCGGTCGGCTGGCCGGCGGAGGTGCCGGATTCGGTCTCGCTGCACGGCCTGCTGCTGCCGATCCGCAAGGCATTCGTGCAATATGCCAACATCCGGCCACACCGCCTGCTGCCTGGGGTCACGGGACCGCTGCGAGCGGAAGGTTTCGACATCCTGTGCATCCGTGAGAACACCGAGGGCGAATATTCCGGCGCCGGCGGGCGTGTGCACCAGGGCACTTTGGACGAGGTCGCGGTGGAGACATCGATCTTCACCCGCGCCGGCGTCGAGCGCATCCTGCGCTTCGGCTTCGAGCAGGCGCGATCACGGCGGGGCAAACTTGCTTCCGTCACCAAGTCCAACGCCCAGAAATACTCGATGGTGTTCTGGGACGAGGTCACCCGCAAGCTTGCGGGGGATTATCCGGACGTCGAGGTGACCAGCTATCATGTCGATGCGCTCGCGGCGCGCATGATCATGGCGCCGGAGAGCCTCGACGTGCTCGTCGCTTCCAACCTGTTCGGCGACATCCTGACCGACATCGGCGCGGCGATCCAGGGCGGGCTCGGCTATGCCGCCTCCGCCAACATCAATCCCGACCGTTCGGCGCCGTCCATGTTCGAGCCGGTGCACGGCTCGGCGCCCGACATCGCCCATCTCGGCATCGCCAACCCGATCGCCACCATCTGGTCCGGCGCCATGATGCTCGATCATCTCGGCGAAAAGGCTGCCGCCGGCCGCGTCATGAAGGCGCTCGAGGCGACAACCGCGCGAGGCATTGGAACCACCCCCGGCAAGGATCGCACACAAGCCATCACCGCTGCCGTCGTCGCGGCGCTCACCTGATTGCAAGGTCGTTTTCGATGAGAAACCTGAAAGACAAAAGCCTCTTCCGCGAAGCCGGTTTTATCGGCGGCGAATGGGTCATCGCCGACTCCGGCAAGACGGTCGATGTCATCGATCCGGCGACCCAGGCCGCGATCGGCACCGTGCCCGACATGGCCGCTCCGCAGACCCGCGCGGCCATAGACGCCGCGGCTGCTGCCTATGGGGATTGGAGGAAGAAAACCAACGCCGAGCGCGCTGCCCTCCTGGAGGCCTGGCATGGGCTGATGCTGGCGCATCTGGACGATCTTGCGCTGATCCTGACGACGGAACAGGGCAAGCCGCTGGACGAGGCCAAAGGCGAGATCCGCTACGGCGCGTCCTTCGTCAAATGGTTCGCCGAGGAGGCACGCCGCATCAACGGCCACACCATCCCCTCGCCGACGCAAGACCGGCGCATCATCGTGCTGAAGGAGCCGGTCGGCGTGTGCGGCATCATCACGCCGTGGAATTTTCCCAATGCGATGATCACCCGCAAGGTCGCGCCGGCGCTGGCCGCCGGCTGCACGGTGGTCATCAAGCCATCGGAGTTCACGCCCTATTCGGCGCTGGCGCTAGGCGTGCTCGCCGAACGTGCGGGCATCCCCGCCGGCGTCATCAACATCGTCACCGGCGTGCCGGCCGATATCGGCAACGAGATCATGGCGAATGAGACCGTGCGCAAGATCTCCTTTACCGGCTCGACGCGGGTCGGCTCGCTGCTGATGCGCGGCGCGGCCGACAGCGTGAAGCGGCTCAGCCTAGAACTTGGCGGCAACGCGCCCTTCATCGTCTTCGACGACGCCGACCTCGATCTCGCCGTCGAGGGCGCGCTGGTCTCAAAATTCCGCAATGGCGGCCAGACCTGCGTTTGCGCCAACCGCATCATCGTCCAGGCCGGTGTCTACGAGACCTTCGCCGCGAAGCTCTCCGCCCGTGTCAACGCCATGAAGGTCGGGCCGGGCACCGAACCCGGCATCGCCATCGGGCCGATGATCAACATGGCGGCGGTCGATAAGATCAACCGTCACGTCGAGGACGCGCTAGCCAAGGGTGCGGCGATCATCACCGAAAAGCCGGCGCTACCGGTCGGTCACCAGTATGTCGCGCCACTGGTGCTGACCGGCGCCACGAAAGACATGCAGCTTGCCGGCGAGGAAACCTTCGGCCCGGTCGCGCCGCTTTTCCGCTTCGAGACGGAGGAAGAGGCGATCTCGCTGGCCAACGGCACGCCTTACGGGCTTGCTTCCTACTTCTACACCGAGAATTTGAAACGCGCCTGGCGTGTCGGCGAGGCGCTGGAGTTCGGCATGGTGGGGCTCAACACCGGCTCGGTCTCGATGGAAGTGGCTCCCTTCGGCGGCGTCAAGCAGTCCGGTCTTGGGCGCGAAGGTGCCCAGGCCGGCATCGAGGAATATCTCGAGATGAAGAGTTTTCATATGGGAATAGGGGAGTAAGGCAGTAGGGAATGAGCGCCTGTACCCTACTCCCCTACTCCCCTACTCCCCTACTCCCCTACTCCCCTACTCCCCTACTCCCCTACTGCCTCACTGAATCCGGTCAAGCGCCTTGTAGTAGAGGCCGACCATCGGCAGGAACCAGGGCTTGCCGGAATAGCCGGGGATGGAAGGCCACTCGAGCCCTTTCAGCGGATTGCGGTCCTCGCGGCCGAGCATGGCATCGGCCAATATCATGCCGAGATGAGTGGAAAGTTGCGCGCCGTGGCCGGAATAGCCCATCGCGTACCAGACGCCGCCATTGTATCCGGCGCGCGGAAAACGGTCCTTGGTCATATCGACCAGCCCGCCCCAGCAATAGTCGATCTCGACCTTGGCAAGTTGCGGGAAGATCGCGGCGAGGCCTGCTCGCAATATCTCTCCGCTTTTGGCGTCGGAGCGCTGATCCGACGTTGCAGAGAAGCGCGCGCGGCCGCCGAAGATCAGGCGCTTGTCCGGCGAAAGCCGGAAGTAGTTGCCGATGTTCATCGAGGTCACGCATGTCCGGTTGCCCGGCATGGTCGTGGCGATCTCGGCATCGCTTAACGGCCGCGTAGCAATGATGAAGCTGCCGACGGAGATGATCCTGCGACGGAAATAACCGAAATTCGGCGTGGTGTAGGCACCGGTCGCCACCAACACATTGTCGGCGCTGATCCGGCCGCGCGAAGTGGTCAGCTCATGCCTGCTGCCGGTCTGCTTGCGGTCCGTCACCCTGGTGTTCTCGTGGATCACGGCGCCGTGGCGGGCGGCGGCCGTGGCCAGGCCTGCCACATAGCGGCCCATATGCATCATGGCGCTCTTCTTCGACAGCATCGCGCCGTGGAAGGGCGAACCGATCTCGGACTTGAGCTCCCCCGCCGACAGCAGCGCCGTGTCCGGATCCACCTCGGCATGGACGGCCTCGAAGTTGCGGGCGATCGCATCGAAATGCTGCGGCTTGGAGGCGAGCTTCAGCTTGCCCGCGCGCCGGAAGTTGCAGTCGATGCTTTCCTCGGCGACCAGCGCCTCGATGGTATCGACGGAGTCGTCGAGCGCTCGGTACAGCGCGATTGCGCGTTCCTTGCCGATTTCCGCCTTGGCCGAGAGGAAGCTATGGGCGAGGCCATTGTTCAGGTGCCCGCCATTGCGCCCGGATGCGCCCCAGCCCACCCGCTCCGCCTCCAGCACCGCCACCTTCGCGCCGGCCTTCGCCAGTTGGCGCGCGGCGGCGAGACCGGTGAAGCCGCCGCCGACGATGGCGGCATCGTAATGACCCTCGACCGGGCCTTGCGCCGCGCCGGAAAAGTCGGGGGCGGTGTCGTGCCAGTAAGAGACGAACTTCATCGGCAATCCGCCCTGTTTCAGAGACCGACCACGCCTGGAAGACCCGAAATGTCTGATATCTCGACATAGCCGTAGTACGGGTTGGCCGGTTCGTGGCCGCGGTTGACCCAGACCTTGTTCTTGATGCCGAGATCATGCGCCGACATCAGGTCGTAGCGGAATGACGACGAGCAGTGAAGGATGTCCTCCGGACCGCAGCCCAGCCTGTCGAACATATATTCGAAGGCCTTGAAGCGCGGCTTGTAGGCCTGAGCCTGCTCGGCCGTGTAGACGGCATGGAACGGCGCGCCGAGCTTCTCGACGTTGGACATGATCTGCGCGTTCATGGCGTTGGACAGAATGACCAGCGGAATTTCCTTGGCGACTTTCGCCAGGCCGGCCGGAACGTCGGCATGCGGCCCCCAGGTCGGGACGCGCTCATAGACCATCTTCGCGTCGTCGGGGCTGAAGGCAACGCCGTTGCGCTTGCAGGAACGCTCGAGCGCGTTGTGGACGACATCGGCATAGGGCTTCCAGTCGCCCAGGATCTCGTCCAGCCGATACGCCGCGAAATTCTTGATGAACTCCTGCATGCGCGGCTCGTCGAGCCGGCTGCCGTAGAGGTCGCGTGCGGCTTCCGCCATCTGGAAATTGGTCAACGTGCCGTAGCAGTCGAAGGTGATGTATTTGGGCCTGAAGGAAGCCATGTCCGTCGATCTCCGGTGGAAGCACATCCGCGTTCGGATGAATTCATCATAGGACGGCAGAAGGCGGCCGACCTGACCGAAATCGGCGTCCCGAAAGCAGAAAGTTCCGTATCCGCCATCCGGTTTGGCACGCTGTAGCATCTGGTGTGGCGATTACGTCGTCGCGCGAGACGTGAAGCGCGTCCGCCGCGGCGGGCGCGCCAGCACAAGATGCGGCGCATGCCTCGCGCTACGGCGAAAGATACTGTCCAGGCCAAAACCTTCAGACGATCTGCGGCGCGCCGATGGCCGAGACTTGATCAGCAGACGAAAGGATGCCTCATGCAGCAGGGCGAGATCGAACTCCAGGCCTTCGGGCCGGACCATATCGAGGGTGCGGTAGCGCTTTCTCGCCAGGAGAATTGGCCGCATCGCGCGCAGGACTGGCAGATGGCGCTGCAGCTTTCGAGCGGCGCGGTCGCGCTCGACGACCAAGGGCGCGTTGCTGGAACCATCCTGGTAACGCCCTATGGCAATGACTGCGCCATGATCAACATGGTGATCGTCGACAGGAACGTGCGGGGCCAGGGGCTCGGGCGCCGGCTCATGGACCAGGCCATCGCGCTCGCAGGCGAGCGTCCGCTACGGCTGGTCGCGACGGCGGATGGCGAGCCGCTCTATGAAAAGCTTGGCTTCGTGCCCTCCGGTACGATCCTGCAGCATCAGGGGAAGGTGACGGAGCTTGACGCGCCCGACGGCGTTGAAGCCGCAAGCATTGGCGATCTGCCGGAAATCAAAGCGCTCGATCGCGACGCTTATGGCGCCGACCGGGAAGCCCTGATCGATGCGCTGGCCGAGCGCGGCCACTTCGCAATCATCCGCCGCAACGGCGCCATCGAGGCCTATGCCGCGATCCGTCCCTTCGGGCGCGGCGAGGTGATCGGCCCGGTCATCGCGGGAAGCGCCGAGGCCGCGAAAGACCTGATCAGCTTTTTCGCCGCGCCGCGCGGCGGCGCCTTCCTGCGCGTGGATACCGACAGCCGGACCGGTATCGATGGCTGGCTCACCGAAATCGGCCTCGTCCATGTCGGCGGCGGCGTGGCCATGGACCGTCCGCCCAAGCCGGGGTCGGAACCGGCCAGGCCAAAAGTTTACGCCCTCGCCAACCAGGCGCTCGGCTAGGAGGACAACAATGCTCGCCAATTCCCTGATCGAACTCGACCGCGCCCATCTCGTCCATCCGGTCTCCTCATACCGCGGCCATGAGGCGCTCGGCGTGCGTGTCCTGAAATCGGCCAAGGGCGCCACCGTGACCGAAGCATCCGGCCGGCAGTTGATCGACGGCTTCGCCGGCTTGTGGTGCGTCAATGCCGGCTACGGCCACGACAGCATCGTCGAGGCGGCGGCCCGGCAGATGCGCGAGCTGCCCTATGCCACCGCCTATTTCGACCTCGGCTCGGAGCCGGCCATTCGCCTCGCCTCGGAACTGGCCGAGCGCGCTCCGGGCGACCTCAATCACGTCTTCTTCACCCTCGGCGGCTCGGACGCGGTCGACAGCACCATCCGCTTCGTCCGTTACTACTGGAATGCCAGGGGCGAGCCGAAACGCGACCAGTTCATTTCCATCGAACAGGGTTATCACGGCTCATCGGTGGTCGGCGCTGGCCTGACCGCGCTGCCCGCCTTTCACGCCGGTTTCGGCATTCCCTTTGAATGGCAGCACAAGATCCCCTCGCCCTACCCTTATCGCAATCCGGTGGGCGAGGACGGCAACGCGATCATCGCCGCATCGCTCGCCGCGCTGAAGGCCAAGATCGAGGAGATCGGACCGGAGCGGGTCGCCGCCTTCTATGCCGAGCCGATCCAGGGCTCGGGCGGCGTCATCGTCCCGCCGAAGGGCTGGATCAAGGCGATACGCGAGCTCTGCCGGGAATACGGCATCCTGTTCATCGCTGACGAGGTGATCACCGGCTTCGGGCGCACGGGACCCCTGTTCGCTTGCACGGACGAGGACATCGTTCCCGATTTCATGACGACCGCGAAGGGGCTGACCTCCGGCTATGTCCCGATGGGCGCCGTGTTCATGGCCGATCATGTCTACGACATCATCGCCGACGGCGCGGGCGCCGCTGCTGTCGGCCACGGCTACACCTATTCGGCCCATCCCGTCAGCGCCGCCGTCGCGCTCGAGGTGCTGAAGCTCTATGAAGACGGCGGCCTTCTCGACAACGGCATCAAGGCCGGTGCCCGCCTGATGACAGGATTGGCAAGCCTGCGCGACCACCCGCTCGTCGGTGATGTGCGCGGTCGCGGCATGCTGGCCGCGATCGAGCTGGTGGTCGACAAGACGAAGAAAACACCGCTTCCGGCGTCGGCCATGCCGGCGCGGCGCGTCTTCGACCGGGCGTGGGACAACGGTCTCATCATCCGCGCCTTTGCCAACGGTGTCCTCGGCTATGCGCCGCCGCTCTGCTGCACCGACGGCGACGTCGACGCTATCATCGAGCGCACGCGCCTCACGCTCGACCAGACGCTGGACGATCCCGACGTCCGTCAGGCCCTGGCATGACGGGCGACGAATTTTTCGTATCTCGAAATATCGCCGGGGCAGACGATTTCGCAATTTTGTGCCGCCCCCTCACGCCTTTTCGGCGAATCCAGCGCGGGGGAAGTGCCAGACTGCTTATAAGACAAGGCCAGAAAGCGCGGATTTATGGGCTTTCGAAAAAGGCCAACGCTTTGGACAGCACGGAATTTTGTTCTGTTCAGCACCATGCAATCCGGTATCGCGCAGAGGAGAGCTAGTTTCTTGGCCAGGGCTTTCAGCGAATTCAAGTACATGACCTTCGATGTCGTCGGCACGCTGATCGACTTCGAAGGCGGCATCACGAATTGCCTGGCCGGGATTGCCACCGAGGCTGGCGTCTCCATCGATGGCGAAGCCGCGCTGGCCCTCTACCGGCAGGCCCGCTACATGCCCGATGCCGGCCTGTTTCCCGACGATCTGGTGCGTGTGTACATGGTCATCGCGCCGCAGCTCGGCCTGCCGGCAGACGAGAAATTCGGCGTCCGCCTGCGCGATTCCGCCAGCGTCTGGAAAGGTTTCCCCGACAGCGCGGCGGCATTGGCGGACCTTGCGAAATCCCACAAGCTGATTGCCATGACCAATGCCCGACGCTGGGCCCTCGACCATTTCGAGAAGCAGCTCGGCTCGCCCTTCTTCGCCACCTTCACCGCCGACGATACCGGAACGGAGAAACCGGATCCGGCGTTCTTCCAGAAGGTCTTCGATTTCGTCGCCTCAAGGGGCGACAGCAAGGACGACATCCTGCACGTTGCGCAAAGCCAGCATCACGACATCGGCATATCCCGGGCACTTGGCCTGACCAATTGCTGGATCGAACGCCGGCATGCCCAGAAGGGCTATGGCGGCACGATCGAGCCCGAGCGCTTCACCGTGCCGGACTACCACTTCACCTCGATGGCCTCCCTTGCGGCGGCCGTTCGGGAAAGCCTGAAGGAACGAACCTGAACCCAAGCCCGGACAGCCGCAGCAAGACGAGCATGCCGACCAAACAAACAGAAAGGGGAATGACATGACCGACAAGATCACGAACTGGACCAGCGCAGACGACGCCATGGTCGAGAACGCCATCCGGCGGGGCGCGAGCCGCCGCGAACTCCTCAAGATGCTGTTGGCCGGTGGCGCCGCGGTCGCCGCGGGCAGCCTGGTGCTTGGCCGCGCCAGCCAGGCCGTCGCCGCCGAGCCGGTTTCCGGCGGAAGCTTCAAGGCGGCCGGCTGGTCGTCCTCGACCGCCGACACGCTCGATCCGGCAAAGGCGTCGCTCTCCACCGACTATGTCCGCTGCTGCTCGCTCTACAACCGCCTGACTTTCCTCGACAAGGATGGCGTCACGCAGATGGAGCTGGCCGAAAGCTTCGACAGCAAGGACGCCAAGACCTGGACCGTGAAGCTGCGCAAGGGCGTCACCTTCCACGACGGCAAGGACCTCACGGCCGACGACGTCGTCTACTCGCTGAAGCGCCATCTCGACAAAGCGGTCGGCTCCAAGGTGGCCAAGATCGCCGCGCAGATGACCGGCTTCAAGGCGGTCGACAAGTCGACCGTCGAAATCACGCTCGCCGACCCGAATGCCGACCTCCCGACCATCCTGGCGCTGCACCATTTCATGATCGTGGCGGACGGCACCACCGACTTCTCCAAGGGCAACGGCACCGGCGCTTTCGTGCTGCAGACGTTCGAACCCGGCGTGCGTTCGGTCGTCACCAAGAACAAGAACTACTGGAAGTCGGGCAAGCCCTATCTCGACTCCTTCGAATTCATCGCCATCACCGACGACAGCGCTCGCGTCAACGCCCTGCTTTCCGGCGACATCAATTTTGCCGCATCGATCAATCCGCGCTCAATGAAGCTCCTGGAGAGCCAGCAGGGCTTCGAACTGTCGAAAACGACCGCGGGCAACTACACGGACCTCAACATCCGGCTCGACATGGATCCGGGCAGCAAGGCCGACTTCGTGGCCGGCATGAAGTACCTCGTCAACCGCGAGCAGATCGTCAAATCGGCATTGCGCGGCCTTGGTGAGGTCGGCAACGACCAACCTGTCTCGCCGGCGAACATCTTCCACAACGCCGACATCAAGCCGAAGGCATTCGACCCGGACAAGGCGAAGTTCCACTTCCAGAAGTCAGGCCTGCTCGGCCAGTCCATCCCGGTGATCGCGTCCGACGCCGCGACTTCGTCGATCGACATGGCGGTGATCATCCAGGCCGCCGGCGCGGATATCGGCATGAAGCTGGACGTCCAGCGCGTCCCATCCGACGGCTACTGGGACAATTACTGGCTCAAGGCGCCGATCCATTTCGGCAACATCAATCCGCGCCCGACGCCGGACATCCTGTTCTCGCTCCTCTACGCTTCCAGCGCCCCCTGGAACGAAAGCCAGTATAAGTCCGAGAAGTTCGACAAGCTGCTTGTCGAGGCGCGCGGCTCGCTCGACCAGGCCAAGCGCAAGGAAATCTACAACCAGATGCAGGTCATGGTCTCCGAGGAGGCCGGAACCATCATCCCGGCCTACATCTCCAACGTCGATGCCCTCTCCAGCAAGGTGAAGGGTTTGGAGGCGAACCCGCTTGGTGGCATGATGGGCTACGCAATGGCGGAATATCTCTGGCTCGAAGCCTGAGGGGCGACTGCCGGGGGCCGGTCAGCCGGTCCCCCGGCACTGCATTGCGCAAGATGGTTGGCCGAACGCACCGCAGGGAGCGCTTTCAATGACGTCTGGGGTTCTCAACCTCGTGCTGAAGCGGCTAGGGATCGCGGCCATCACGCTATTGATCGTGCTGTTCGCCGTGTTCTTCGCCACCAGCATGCTGCCTGGCGACACCGCGTCGATCCTGCTCGGCCAGGCGGCGACTCCCGAGGCGGTCGCCGGCCTGCGCGAGGCCATGCATCTCAACGACCCGGCGATCCTGCGCTTCCTGCGCTGGCTTGTCGGCCTGCTCCACGGCGACCTCGGTACCTCCTATGCCAACGAGATGCCGGTTGCGTCTCTGATCGGCGGGCGCCTGGTCAACACCATGAAGCTCGCCGGCATCACCGCGCTGCTCTCGGTGCCGCTGGCGCTGACGCTCGGCATCACCGCCGCGATGTTGCGCGGCTCCATCTACGACCGCACCGTCACTGTGCTTTCGATCGGCGTCATCTCCGTGCCGGAGTTCATGGTCGCGACGCTGGCGGTCTTGCTCTTTGCCGTTTATCTCAGATGGCTGCCGGCGCTGTCGTCGGTCAACGAGGCGCATTCGCTGACCGATCTCGTGCGCATCTATGCAATGCCGGTGATCACGCTCACCTTCGTCATCTCCGCCCAGATGATCCGCATGACGCGCGCCGCGGTAATCGAAACGCTCTCCACGCCTTATGTCGAGATGGCTCTCCTCAAAGGCGCCTCGCGCAGCCGGATGGTGCTGCGGCACGCGCTTCCCAACGCGCTCGGGCCGATCGTCAACGCGATCGCGCTTTCCTTGTCCTATCTGGTCGGCGGCGTGATCATCGTCGAGACGATCTTCAACTATCCCGGCATCGCCAAGCTGATGGTCGATGCGGTCGCGACCCGCGACCTGCCGCTGATCCAGAGCTGCGCGATGATCTTCTGCCTCGGCTATCTTCTCCTCATCACGGCCGCCGACATCGTCGCAATCATGTCCAACCCGAGGCTGAGATGACGATAGCGCGCACGACAACCTCCCGACGATCCTTCCTGGGCCACAGCTACAACCTCGTCGGCGTCGTGGCCTCGCTGGTCATCCTGGCGTGGACACTGATCGCGATCTTCGCGCCTTACATCATTCCCCATCCCATCGGCGACATCGTCGACGACGACTATTTCGGCCCGATGCGACAGGGGCTGTGGCTCGGCTCGGACTATCTCGGGCGCGACATGCTCTCGCGGGTTCTGATGGGCGCGCGCTACACAGTCGGCATATCGCTTGCGGCCGTCTCCATCGCCTGCTTTTCCGGCGTCGTGCTGGGTATGATAGCGGCCGTCACCGGCGGCTGGCTCGACACCTGCCTCAGCCGCTTCCTGGACGCCATGAACTCCATCCCCAGCAAACTGTTCGGTCTTGTCGTCGTCGCTGCCGTCGGCTCGTCGATTCCGGTGCTGATCCTGACGCTCGCCGTCATCTATATCCCCGGCTCCTATCGCTTCGCGCGCGCGCTCGCCGTCAACATCAACACCATGGACTTCATGACCGTCGCGCGTGTCCGCGGCGAGAGCACCCTCTATCTCATCGGCTCCGAGATCCTGCCCAACATCATCCGCCCGGTGCTCGCCGACTTCGGCTTGCGCTTCGTCTTCATCGTTCTGCTGCTCTCTGGCCTGTCCTTCCTTGGGCTCGGCCTGCAGCCGCCGCTCGCCGACTGGGGCGCGCTGGTGCGCGAGAACATCGGCGGCCTGCCCTTCGCGGCCCCCGCCGTCATCGTGCCTTCGCTGGCGATCGCCAGCCTCACCATCAGCGTCAACCTGCTGATCGACAACCTGCCGCAGAAGATCAGGGACCGGGACGCATGAGCAATCTCGTCGAGGTCAGGAACCTGAGGATCGAGGCGACGACCGACGCCGGACGGCTGGTCGAGATCATCAAGGGCGTCAGCCTCGACATAGCCGACGGCGAGATCGTCGCCCTGATCGGCGAAAGCGGCTCCGGCAAGACTACGGTGGCGCTCTCGCTGATGGGCTATGCGCGGCCCGGCTGCCGGATCACCGGCGGCGAGATCAACGTCAACGGCAAGAACATGGCCGGCCTTTCCGAAAAGGAACGCGCCAGGCTGCGCGGCACCGACATTGCCTATGTTCCGCAAAGTGCCGCCGCCTCCTTCAACCCCTCCTCCACCATCATGGAGCAGGTCATCGAGGTCACGCGCATCCACAAGCTGATGCCGCCCGAACAGGCCCGCCGACGCGCCGTCGAGCTGTTCAGGGCCTTGTCGCTGCCGGACCCCGAAGGGATCGGCGCCCGTTATCCGCACCAGGTTTCGGGCGGTCAATTGCAGCGGCTGTCGGCGGCCATGGCGCTCATCGGCGATCCCAAGCTGGTGATCTTCGACGAGCCGACGACGGCACTCGACGTGACGACGCAGATCGACGGGCTGAAGGCATTCAAGTCGGTCATGCGGGCGGGCGGGATCGCAGGTGTCTATGTTTCCCACGACCTCGCGGTCGTCGCCCAGATCGCCGACCGCATCGTGGTGCTGAAGGGCGGCGAGGTGCAGGAAACCGGCACCACGGCGGCAATCCTGTCAGCTGCCCGGCACCCCTATACGCGCGAACTGCTGGCCGCCTTCGAACCGAAGCCACGGCAAGGGCAAGCCGACGCGGATGCCGGGACGAAGCAACTGCTGCGCATAGACAATGTGACGGCCGGCTATGGCGCGATGCGGGCTGACGGACTGCCACTCATCCGCGCGGTCGATTCCGTCAGCCTGGTCGTCGAGAAGGGGCGCAATCTCGGCGTCATCGGCGAATCCGGCTGCGGAAAATCGACGCTGGCGCGCGTCATTGCCGGCATCCATCCGGCGGCCGCCGGCGACATCGTCTTCGACGGCAAGGACCTGCAGCGCGCCGCCAGGAAACGCAGCCAGGACCAGCTGCGCGAGATGCAGATCGTGTTCCAGTACGCCGATACCGCGCTCAATCCGGCCAAGCCGGTGGAGGACATCATCGCCCGTCCGCTCGCCTTCTATCACCGGCTCGACAGGCAGGCGCGCTCGAAGCGCGTCGACGAACTGCTCGACATGGTGCGCCTGCCGAGGGCGCTGCGCTACCGGCATCCATCGGAGCTCTCGGGCGGCCAGAAGCAGCGCGTGAATTTCGCGCGCGCGCTGGCGGCCGACCCCAAGCTCATCATCTGCGACGAAATCACCTCGGCGCTCGACACGGTGGTGGCGTCCGCCGTGATCGAACTGCTCAAGGAGCTGCAGCGCGAGCTGGGGCTCTCCTACATCTTCATCAGCCACGACCTGTCGGTCGTCGAGGCCATCTGCGACGAGATCATGGTCATGTACAACGGGCAGCGGGTGGAGCAGATCACGCCAGACAAGGTGAAGGCGCCCGCCCACCCCTACTCCAAGCTACTGTTCTCTTCGGTGCCGAAGCTCGATCCGACCTGGCTCGACGGCCTGGTGCGCGACCCCGAGCTCGTCAGCCAGTACGGCCACCGCTAGAGGCAATTCCAGGAACGGTTTTCCGTCTTTGCCTTGAGACGGATGGTTAGGACGACGATGCGCGGAGCCTCACATCGGGAACAGGCTGGGCAGCGGCATGTGCGCCTTGACGATGGGGGACTTCAGCACGACGAAGGAGAAATACTTGTCGATGCCGATATCCATGTCGGTTAGCCGTTCCATGATCGTCTGGTATTCGCCGATGCCGGCGGTGACGAATTTCATCAGGTAATCGTAGCCGCCCGAGACGAGGTGGCATTCGATCACCTGGTCGATCTTCTCGACGACAGCGAGGAATCGGGCGAAGTCGACCTGGCGGTGGTTCTTCAAGGTGATCTCGGTGAACACGGTCAGCGTCTGGCCGAGCTTGCCGATGTTGATCTGCGCGGAATAGCCCTCGATGTAGCCTTCCGACTGCAGTTTCTTGACCCGCATCAGGCAAGGGCTCGGCGACAGATGCACGAGGTCGGCCAGTTCCACATTGGTGATGCGGCCGTTCTTCTGCAATTCGTGAAGAATCTTGATGTCGATCCGATCCAGTTTCATGGCCGTCTCCAAAGATCGCATGCCACAGCACAAAATGCTGCCGTACCAACAGCCTTGACACTACCACAGCCCGCGGGCCAGTCCATCCGAGCGGGCACCGCTTTGAAACGCAGCGAGTTCCGATTTCGACCGAGCAGCCGAAATAAAATTCTGCTTCGGCTTCAACTGCGGCAGCGGCTGCCTGCGCAACGCGTTAGATTGGCGCTTCAAGGCAGAGAGACCATGCGCGCGCCACTGCAGCAAATCGAGACATCTGGCAAACTGCCGCAATCCGCGGACGTGGTGGTGATCGGCGGCGGCATCGTCGGTGTCTTCGCGGCCTACTATCTGGCCAGGCGCGGCATGCAGGTCGCGCTTGTCGAAAAGGGACGCATCGGCGCCGAGCAATCCTCCAGGAATTGGGGATGGTGCCGCCAGCAGAACCGCGACGCCCGCGAACTGCCGATGGCGACCCACAGCCTCGATCTGTGGGACAGCTTCGCGGCGGCGACCGGCGAAGACACCGGCTTTCGCCGCTGCGGCCTGCTTTATCTCAGCAATAACGAGGCGGAACTGGCCGGCTGGGCGCGCTGGCGCGATTTCGCCAGGACGGCCGGCGTGACCACCCATATGCTCGACGGCGCCGAGGCCAGCGAGCGTGGCGGCGCCACGGGCCGGACCTGGAAGGGCGGCGTCTTCTCGCCGAGCGATGGCACCGCCGACCCGTCGCGGGCCGCGCCCGCGGTCGCCCGCGCCATCCTCAAGCTCGGCGGCACCGTTCACCAGAATTGCGCCGCGCGCGGCATCGAGACCGAGGGCGGACGCCTGAGCGGCGTGGTCACCGAAAGCGGAACGATCCGCACGAAAGTGGCGGTCATGGCCGGCGGCGCCTGGGCGTCGTCCTTTTGCCGGCAGTTCGGTTTCCGCTTTCCGCAGGCGTCGATCCGTTCCTCCATCCTGTCCGTCTCGCCCGGCGCCGAAGGCCTGCCGGATGCGCTGCACACGGCGAGGATCTCGGCCACGCGTCGCGGCGACGGCGGCTACACGCTTGCCATCAGCGGGCGCGGCCGCGTCGACGTGACGCCGCAGCAGTTGCGCTTCTCGTCGCAGTTCCTGCCCATGTTTCTGAAGCGGTGGCGCAGCCTCGCGCCCGGCGGACTGCAAGGCGTGCGCTCGGGGCACGAAACGCTGCAGCGCTGGCGGCTCGACCAGCCGACGCCGATGGAGCGCATGCGCATCCTCGATCCGGCTCCCGACCGGGCCACCATCCGTCTGACCCATGCCCGCGCGCTTGAACTTCTGCCCGACCTCAGAAAGACGAAGATCAGCGCTGCCTGGGCCGGCTACATCGACAGCACGCCGGACGGCGTCCCCGCCATCGGCGAGATCGATAGCGTTGCGGGCTTCTTCCTCGCCGCCGGATTTTCGGGACACGGTTTTGGCATCGGGCCCGGCGCCGGTCATCTCGTCGCCGATCTGGTGACCGGGTTGGAACCGATCGTCGATCCGACATCCTACGATCCGCGCCGCTTCGAAGCCTCCGCCTGGGGCAAGGTTGCCGATTTCTAGGATCTGACCCTCATCAATGCGCGGCATCCGCAATTGCGTTAGCCGTTCCGCAGAAAAGCGCCGATAGGCGCCGGTCGGACGGGCGGCTGTCCGCGAAACCGGCCGACGGCGCCGGGCGTGCAGCCGGCCTGTGCCGCGACGAGTTCGACGGCGGCCAACTGGCAGTAGCGCCCCTGGCAGCGCCCCATGCCGACGCGCGACAGCGACTTCACCCTGTTAGCCTCGCAGCCGCCGAAAGCCACGCCCTGGCGTATGTCTCCTGCAGTCACGTTCTCGCAGCGGCAGACGATCGCGTCGTCAGGGAGCACCCGAGCCATCGCCTCCGGCCAGGGAAAGGCGCGGGCCAGACCGCGGGCAAAGCGCTCGAGCCGCGCGAGCTCGCGCAGATCGGCGCTGGCCGACGGCGCCGGTTGTCCGAGATCGGCAAGGCACGCCGCCGCCGCAAGGCGCCCGGCAATCTCCGCGCCGTCCGCTCCCAGAAGCCGAACCCCATCGCCCGCAAGGTAGACGCCATTCCCGGCACGGCCCATCGCATCGGCCTTCGGCAGCCATTGCCGCCACTGCGCGTCATAGGCGAAGGCGCACCCGACGAGGTCGGCCAAGTGGGTCTCAGCACGCAAGTGCCAGCCCATGCCGATCATGTCGCATCGCGTGACGTGTTCGCGGCCGCCAGCGTCGCGCCAGCGCATCGCGGTGACACCTTGTTCGTCGGCCTCGATTTGTTCGAGCATCACCCCCGCATGGTAACGGCCGCCGAGCCTCGCCCGCAGCGCCAAACCGCGCAGCGCGACCAGCGGCCGGGCGGCGAGCCCAAGGAATCCCCGCATCTGCTGGCGCCAGGACGATGTATCCAGCACCGCCGCCACATCCGCCCCAGCCTTGACGAGTTGGGCGCCGACCAGCGTCAGCAGAGGCCCTGACCCGATCAGGACGATCCGCCGCCCTAGAGCCACGCCCTGCGCCTTGAGCGCGATCTGCGCCGCGCCGAGGCTGTAGGCGCCGGCGCTCTGCCAACCGGGGACCGGAGCGACGCGATCGGATGCGCCGGTGGCAAGGATCAGGCGATCATAGCTGACTAGCTGCATGCCGCCCTCCCCCAGCACATGCAGCCGACCGTCCTGCGCGGCGATGACCGAACTCGCCGCGCAATGGGTGAGGCGCTCATCCTTGACCAACCGGTCGAACAGGTCATGCAGCGCCCGTGCCTTCGCCGCCTCCGAGCCGTAGAGCTGCTCCGGCGTGCGGGTAAATCCGTCCGGCGGGCGGCGATATGTCTGACCGCCGGAGCGATTGCCTTCGTCGATCACCACCGGGTGCAGCCCGGCCTCGACCAGCGCCGCCGCGGCCCTAATGCCGGCCGGACCGGCGCCGACGATCACGATTTTCGGCGATGAAGCGTCGCTCACGGCCAGCTCTCCGGCGGCGTCGTGCGCAGCCGCATGCCCTCAGCGATGGGGCTTGTGCACGCGCGCAGGCGCGGCCCCTCTTCCTGCCAGACCCAGCAATCCTGGCAGGCTCCCATCAGGCAGAAGCCCGCGCGGGGCTCAGGCCCGAACTCGGACTTTCGCAAGGCTTGTCCTGACGCCAGCATGGCGGTCAGCACGGTGTCGCCGGCCAGCGCGCTGCGCGTCTCGCCATCGAGGAAGAAATTCACCTCTGTCCGGTCGCGCTCGGCCAGCCGGACGATGCGGCCGGCGCCGATCATTCAGCGGCCTCTCGCACCGGGCGAGGACGCGGCAGTTCGGGGAACCGTTCGCACGCCGCATCGAAGGCCGCCTGTACGCCCTCCGGCCCGGAGCCCCCCTTCATGCGGCGGAAGATCTCGGTCTTGGCGAAGAACCGCCAGTGGATCGGCAGGTCGCTCAGTATGGCGGTGAGCCGGTCGTAGGCCGCAGGGGTCCATTGCGCTTCGTAGCCGTCGCGCTCTGGACCGAAATGGAAATGGCCGGCGGACGGCTTGTGCCGCGCGCGCAGCCTTTCCGTCGCCTGCTCGTCGACCTCGCCGCCGCGTAGGACGACGCCATAGTCGCGCTCCGCCGATGTCTCTGAGACATAGCCGCGCCGAACGTCCTGTGCGACCCGCCAGGGCTCGCGCAGATGCGGATCGCCGCGCCCGCCGCCTCCGGCGGAGCGGATATCGAGCAGGTCGCCGGGCTGCAGCACCGCGGTGTCGATGTTGCCCAGCCGCCGCTCGTGCTCGGTGCCCGGATTGACGACCATGTCCGACAGGCCGGCGGCCTTGCCGCCCAGCACGCCCCAGGGACGGAAGAAACTGCGGTCGCGGTTGCGGGCCGTGATCCTGGAGTCGGGGGCAAAGACGCGGAAGGCCATCTCGGTCGCCAGCCCGCCGCGCCAGCGGCCCGCCCCGCCGCTGTCCCTGGCGAGCCCGTATTTCACGAATTCGACCGGGGTCTCGGTCTCGGTGATTTCGATCGGCGTGTTCTTGAGATAGGCGGCATCGGCGCCCGATCCGTTGGTCCCATCGCGATGCGGCATCGCACCGCCGCCGCCCACCACCGGGTTCACGGCGGCGATGACCGTGCGGCTGCTGCGCTCGTCGATAGTCATGACGTTGACGATGCAGTTGTTGCCGGCCGGCGCCGCGGGCAGGCGCTCCGGCACGGCCTGCGAGAAGGCGCCGAAGATGACCGAGCGCAGCCGGGCGCAGGTGAGCGAGCGCATGCCCACCGCTGCCGGGTGGACCGGATTGAGCACCGACCCCTGCGGCGTGATGCAGGTGAACGGCCGCGTGAGGCCGGTGTTGAGCAGGAGCTTTGGGTTGAGCGTGTAGAGCACGTAGTAGACGCCGACCAGCAGCATGGTGTGGCGCGGGTCGCCACCTGAAGGCACGTTAAGCGAGGAGCCCAACTGCGGATCAGAGCCGGTGAAGTCGAGCACCGCCTCGTCGCCCTTGATCGTCAGCGTCAGCTTCAGCCGGCAGGGATTGGCCTCGACCGAATCCTCGTCGGCATAGTCGGCGAATTCCCACGTGCCGTCGGGCATGGCGCGCAGCACGTCGCGCGCCTGCGCCTCGGCATGATCGAGAAGTGCGGCAACCCCTTCGATGAAGCCGGCCTTGCCGAACTTCCGCACCATTGCCTGGATCTTGCGCTCGCCGGTGTTGAGCGCGCCGACAAGCGCCTTGATGTCGCCGATGTTGAGGTCGGGCTTGCGCACATTGGTGCTCATGATGCGCAGGATCGTCTCGTCGAAGACGCCCTCCCGCACCAGCTTCATCGGCGGGAAGCGGATGCCTTCCTGATGGATTTCGATCAGCGCCCGGCTGAGCGAAGCCGGCACCGCCCCGCCCATGTCGGTGTTGTGGATGTGACCTCCGGTCCAGGCGACGATCTCGCCGTCGACGAAGACCGGCTTCCACAGATGCGTGTCGGGGGCGTGCGTGGCGACGTGGCCCGAATAGGGATCGTTGGTGAAGGCGACGTCTCCAGGTCGGTAGTCGTCGACCATGGCGATCGCGCGGTGGTAGGAAAGTCCCGGATACCACGTGGCGCCGAGTTCCATCGGCACGGCGAAGGTCGCCCCCGCACGGTCCATCAGCATCACGGTGAAATCCTGCGTCTCCTTGACGAAGGCGGAGTGCGCGGTGCGGTGCAGCGTGTGGGCCATGTTTTCGGCGGCCGCGCGGGCGTGGTTCGCCAGAACCTGCAGGTTTGTCCGGTCAAACATGGCGTCACTCCGCGAAGGTCAGCAGAAGGTTGAGGTGGCGGTCGACGCGCGCCTGCGCTCCCGCGGGAATGGCGAAGGTGGTGTCTTCCTGCACGACCACGGCAGGCCCCCGGAAGGTGCTGCCCGGCACAAGGGTCTGCCGGTCGTGGAGGTCCACGACTTCGAGGCTCGCGCCCGTGTAGACCGGGAGACGGCGCGCCGGAATGGCGGCGGCGCCGATCTCGTCTGTCTCCGGGAAGGAGAGTTTCGGCCCCGCGCCGATGGCGGACAGCCGCACGTTCACAAGCTCGATCTCGCCGTCCGGGTCGTGAAAATCGTAGAGCTGCTCATGGGTGCGGTGGAAGGCTTGCTCGATTGCCTCCGGGTCGGCGGCCGCCAGCCATTGCGGTGAAAGGACGACCTCGATCTCATAGCTCTGACCGAGATAGCGCATGTCGCAGGAGAGAGTGAGCTCAGCCGCGGCGTCGTGCCCCTGCGCCGCGAGCCAGTCGCGCCCCTCTTGCGCGAGAGCATCGAAGGCCTCGCGGATCTCGGGGAGCGACGCAGCCGTCAGCGGGCTGAAGATGGTGCGTATGAAATCCCCGCGCAGGTCCGCCACAAGCCCGCCCAGCGCCGACACCACGCCGGGGCGGCGCGGCGCCATGACACGCTTCATGCCGAGTTCGCGGGCAAGGAAGGCGCCGAGCATCGGACCGCCGCCGCCGAAGGGCATCAGCGTGAATTCGCGCAGGTCGACGCCGGCGCGCGAGGCCAGCTTCTCGACCTCGACGAACATCTCCGACACCGCGATGTCGAGGATCGCCTGCGCGGTCTGCTCGACCGGGCGGCCGAGCCGGGCGGCAAGCTCGCCGACCGCGCTACGCGCCAGCCCGGTATCGATCCGGAGCTGGCCATAGGCCATCTCGCTGTGACCGAGCCATCCGCACACCACCATGGCGTCCGTGACCGTCGCCTGCGCGCCGCCACGGCCGTAGCATGCCGGCCCCGGCGTCGAACCCGCCGATTCCGGTCCGACGCGCAGCACGCCCTGCGCATCGACGCTGGCGATCGAGCCGCCGCCGACGCCGATCGAGCTCACCGACACGGAGGGGATGTGGAGCGGAAATTCGCCGATCAGCTCGCCGGTGCCGAACTGCGCCTCGCCGCCGATGATCAGCGCGAAGTCGGCGGAGGTACCACCGATGTCGAGGGTCAGCACCTTGTCTTCGCCCGCCTGGCGCGCCAGCCACGAGGCACCGATGACGCCTGAGGCCGTTCCCGACAAAAGCATGTTGACACAGGCGCGCTTGCCTTCGGCGGCGTTCATCAGCCCGCCATTCGACTTGGTCAGCATCGGCCGGGCCGGCACGCCACTATGCTTCAGCCGCTCTTCCAGCGCCGTCAGGTAGCCAGAGACGCGTGGATGAACATAGCCGTTAAGGATGGCGGTCGAGCTGCGCTCATATTCGCGGATGACCGGCCAGACCTCGGCCGAGGTGAAGACAAAGAGATCAGGCGCAAGGCGCGCGACCGCCAACTTCACCGAAGCTTCCTGCGCGCCGTTGCGCCAGGCATGGAGGAAGGACACGATAATCCCCTGCGCCCCGTTCGCTTTTGCCGCCGTCACCGCACGCTCCACCGCCGCCATGTCCGGTGCCTGGGATTCGCTTCCATCGGCACGCATGCGGGCCGGAATGCCGAACACCATGTCGCGCGCGATCAACGGATCCGGCCGCGCGCAGAACAGCGAATACATGTCCGGCATGCGAAGCCGCGCCAGCTCGATGACGTCCTCGAAGCCGGCATTAGTAAATAGTGCCAGTGGCGCGCCCTTGCGCTGAATGATGGTGTTGATGCCGACGGTCGTGCCATGCACGAAGCGTGTCATATGGGTCGGATCGAAGCCTTCGCGTTCGGCGAGAAGGGTGAGGCCCGTCATCAGCTCGGCGCCCGGGTCCTCCGGCGTCGTCAGCACCTTCAGGGAGGCGACGCGTCCCGAGTTCGCTTCGAGCGCGCAGAAATCGATGAATGTCCCGCCGATATCGACACCGACCTTCCAGTCGGTTCCGTTTTGCGCCTCACCCCCAGTGATGACCCCATCCATTGTGCGTCCCTTCCTGTCTGCCTGCAGAAAGCTGGCACGGCTGACCGGTCCGGGTCCAAGATGGATGATGGGCAAGCATATAAGCCTTGCTTATGCCTTTGCCTTGTCGCCGCCCAGAACGGCGGAGCAGGCGGCGCGGATCTGGTCGCGCATCATCTCGTCGGCCCGTGCAAGGGCGCGTGTGCGCGAGGTGAGCAGAGCGATGGGAAATTCCGGCCCCGCTGCCAGCGGCCTGACGGCAAGCCCGGCAAACTGGCGCCAAGGCAGCAGGGCGTCGACGAGCCCGATGCCGAGACCAGCCTGGACGAAGCCGACGGCGGAGATGGAGACGTCGATCTCGAGCGAGGGCGAAAGCGCCACGCCCTGCGCGCGGGCCGCATGGGCCAGTTCGTCGGCGGGACGGGTGTTTCCGCGATAGGATATCAGCTCCTCTCCGGCGAGATCGGCGAGCGTCAACTCGGCTTTCCTGGCCAACGGATGCCCGGCCGGCAGCAGGCAGGCGAAGCCGACACTGCCGATCACCTCCGCCTCGATGTCGGGAGGCAGGCGGTCGTCCAAGGCGACGCCCAGGCTGGCGTCGCCGGCGCGCAGCATGTCGACGATGGCTGCGATCGGCGCCATGTGGGAACGCAGCAGAATGCCTGGATGCTGCGCGCGGAAACTGGTGAAAGCGCGCGGCAATATCGCCATGGCCGGCGGCGGCGAGGCCGCAACGCGCACGAGCCCAGCCCGACCCAAGCGCAGGTCGGTGGTCTTGCGCCGCAGGCCCTCCAGCCCCGCCGACAGCCTTTCGGCATCGGCGAAAATCTCAAGCGCCTCGGGCGTCGGCCGCAGCCGTCCCTTGACGCGCTCGAACAGCGTGAAGCCGAGTTCGTCCTCGGTGTGGAGCAGGATCTGGCTGAGCGCAGGCTGGGAGATGTTCAGCATCCGCGCCGCGGCGGTCACGGTGCCGGCGCGCATGACGGCGATGAACACTTCGAGCTGCCGCGCCCGCATTGTCACTCCATAGGTCAAGCTTATGGTTTTCGTCCAAACCCATCTTTGACGCATCGGCGCGGCGTCGACAAGATCGGTCGAAATTCGGGCACTGTTTGCGAGGGGCCGCTATGGATGTGATCGTGCTGGGCGGCGGCCTGATGGGGACGGCTTCGGCCTATTTCCTGGCCAGGCGCGGCGCGCGCGTGACGCTGATCGAGCGCAACCGAATCGGCACCGGAGCAACCGTCGCCTCTTTCGGCAACATCCGACGCACCGGGCGCCATCTGTCCCAGCTTCCGCTGGCCCACCGCTCGCTCAAGCTGTGGGGCAAGGCCGAAAGGATGCTTGGCCGTGACGTGGAGTTCCGCGCCACCGGACACATCCGGCTGATCTTCGATGAGGGCGGTCTCGCCGACATGCGGGCCTATGCCGACACGGCGCGACCCTGGGGGCTCGAGCTGGAGGAACTGACCCCGCGCGAGATCCGTGTCCGCTTTCCCGGCCTCGGCCCCGAAGCGATCGCTGCGTCGTTCTCGCCGCGGGACGGCAGCGGCAACCCGCGGCTGATCGCGCCAGCCTTTGCCGAGGCGGCCCGCGGGCTGGGCGCGGAAATCATCGAGGAAGCCGAGGTCGAGAGCGTCAGCCGCGATAACTCCGGTTTCCACGTCGCCACCTCGAAGGGTGCGTTCGCTGCCGAATGCCTGCTCAACACCGCCGGTGCCTGGGGCGCGCGCATCGCCGCACAGTTCGGCGAAGAGGTCCCGCTCGAGGCCCGCGGCCCGCAGATGGGCGTGACCGAGCCGCTGCCGCACAGAATTCTCCCCGTGGTCGGCATCTGGACCCGCGACAAGGAGTACGGCGCCTATCTGCGCCAGGTCGAGCGCGGCAACATCGTCTTCGGCGGCGCGGCCGAAAGGGTGCCGGTGGACCTCGAACCCGGCCATGCAAGAGCCGACCCCACGCGCCTGCCCTTACAATTGCGCGCCGTCGCACGGCTGCTGCCGGCAATCGCGAAGGTCGCGGTCATCCGCACCTGGTCCGGCTGCGAGGGCTATGTGCGGGACATGCTGCCTGTGATGGGATGCTCGGCGACGACGCCGGGCCTGTTCCACGCCTTCGGCTTTTGCGGACACGGCTTCCAGCTCGGGCCCGGCGTCGGCGACGCCATGGCCGAACTCATCACGACCGGCCGTTGCGAAACGCCGCTCGATGATTTCAGGATCGACCGCTTCAGCCGCGCGGCCTGACGAACTGAATTGACTACGATCGGCCTCCCCAAGGCCACCAGCAATGACCGTTTTTCGGAAACGCCGGAACCTTACCACACCGGCCCATATGAGACGCAAAACCGCCGTTCGTTTGACGGCTCCCAGCGGCCCACCGCAAGTCAACAAAATCAGCACGATGCGCTGAGATTCAGCCAAAGGCGTTTTGAGAGAAGAAATCAAGACTAAGCCATTGATAACAACGACAATGGCGGGCCCGGAGGGTCATCGTTTTCCGACATAAAATCAATACGTTAGCGGCTGGTTCGCCAACCGATTTCCTTCGTATGATCTCGTATGATCCGGCGAACCTCCTAAACCGCCCACTTGTTGGCAGGACAGTTGGCAGCTGTTTCGCGGACCAGGAATGAGGCGCCCATTGTGCCGTAGCTCAACATTCCTTGACATCGGGTATTTATCCGAAATTATGTAGGAAAGAAGGATCGCAAGCATGACGGGAATCACGCTTTCGGGCGTATCAAAGCACTTCGGCGCCGTCGAAGTGATCCGTGACGTGAGCCTGGACATCGAGCCGGGAGAACTGGTCGTCTTTCTCGGTCCTTCCGGTTCCGGCAAGACGACGCTGCTGCGCATGATCGCCGGCCTCGAAAGCATTGACGTGGGCACGCTGACGATCGACGGGGTGCGCTCGGAGAACCTTGCGCCGGGCAGGCGCAACGTTGCGATGGTCTTCCAGAATTATGCTCTTTACCCACATATGACGGTCGCGGAGAACATGGCCTTTGGGCTGAGGAACATTCGGGTCGCGCCGGATGTCATCCGCCAGCGGATCGCCGAGGCTGCGCGTATCCTGGAGATCGAAGCGCTGCTTCACCGACGGCCGTCGCAGCTCTCCGGCGGGCAGCGCCAGCGCGTGGCCATCGGGCGTGCGATCGTCAAGGAGCCCAAGGCATTCCTGTTCGACGAGCCACTCTCCAATCTGGACGCGGCGCTTCGCGCCCGTACACGCGTTGAGCTTGCCGAACTGCATCAGCGTTTGAAGTCGACGATGATCTACGTCACCCACGATCAGGTGGAGGCGATGACGCTCGCCGACCGCATTGTGATCCTCAACAATTGCCGGATAGAGCAGATGGGAAGACCCGTCGATGTCTATGCACGTCCGGCGTCGCGATTCGTCGCGACCTTCGTCGGGTCGCCGGCAATGAACATCCTGCCTGTTACGGTTTCGGGCTCAGGCGACAGGCTCAATGCGCGCTTGACCGATGGATCGCTCGTCGAACTTCCTGGCACGCCGGCCAACATGGATTGGCGCGAACTCGGAGTACGGCCGGAATCTCTGACTGTCGTCGCTGAGGGCAATCAAACATCCGCCACGGCCACCGTTGTCGAGCGCCTTGGCGAGCGAACGCTCGTCTATGCGCGGCTCGCGGATGGGACGCAGGTGACGGCACAGGATCGCGGGCTTTCGAGCGTCAAACCAGGCGACGCCGTTCGGCTGAAGTTCGACACCACGGCCCTGCATCTCTTCGCCGCGGACGGGTCGGCCTGGCACGCACGCGCCGACGGAGACTGAACCCGCCGAGCCGGTCGTGCCCTCCGGCATCTTGCCGGGGCTCTAGCCCTTGATACCTGCCGAGAGCGTTATCGCTTCGGTCACCCGGCGCTGGAAGAAGAGGTAGGCCAGTGCCACCGGCATGCCGGCCAGTACGGCCGCCGACAGCTGGCGTGCGTAGTAGACACCGAAGGCGTCGTTGACCTGCGTGATGCCGACCGTGATGGTCATCATCTCGGTGCGGGTCACCGAGAGGAACGGCCACAAGAAGGCGTTCCACGTCCAGATGAAGCAGACGATCGACAGCGCCGTCGTTACCCCCCAGTTCATCGGCATGTAGATCTTGAAGAGGATCCCGAATTCAGACGCATTGTCCATGACCGCAGCCTCGCGGAAGTCCTTCGGGACCTGATCGAAAAACTGCTTGTACACGATGATGATGACGGGGTGGATGAGCTGCGGCAACATGATTCCGGCCCAGCTGTTGAGCACGCCGAGGTTGGCGACCAGCACGAAGTGATTGATGATCAGCGCCGAAGTCGGCACCATGAAGGAGGCAAGGATCAGCCACCAAAGCGCGATCCGTCCCGGGAACCGCAACTGCGAGATTGCGTAGCCGCACAGCATCGAGATGAAGATGGTGATGACCGTCACGCCGACCGCGACCGCCACTGAATTGACGTACCAGGCGCCGATCTGCGTGGTGGTCAGGGCGCTGATGTAGTTCTCCAGCGTCGGCGTCTCGGGCCAGAGTTCGATGTAGGGCCGCACGACCTCGTCGTCCGGTTTGAGCGATGAGATCACACCCCAGTAGAGCGGAAACGCCCATAGGACGGCCCAGACGAGCGTCAGTGCGGTGATGATCCCGCCCCAGAAGTTCCAGCGTTGCGCAGCCGCGGCGTTCATCGGCGCCGCCTTTCGGCGAACCGGAGCAGTTGGAATTGCAGGACCGAGACGACCACCACAAGCACGAAGAGGGTGACGGCGACGGCCGCCGCCCTGCCTCCCTGGTTCTGCTGGAAGGCCTTCTGGAAGACGTAGTAGACGAGCACCATATTGTCGTTCGGCCGGCCGCCGATCGAGAACAGATAGACCTGGTCGAAGATCTTGAGCTGCAGGATGAGCTGGATGGTGAACACCAGCGAGGTGATCGGCCACAGCAGCGGCCAGGTGATGCGCCGGAACGTGGTCCATCGCGTCGAGTTGTCGAGCGCCGCGGCTTCGTAGATCTCCGCTGGTATGGACCGCAGCCCGGCAAGGAAGAGGAGGATCGAGAAGCCCGCGGTCCACCAGATTGTCACTCCGGCCACAGCCGGCAAGTACCAGACGCGCGACTTGAAGACCGGCACGCGCGGGATCCCGAGCCAGTCCAGCACATGCATCGCGATCCCGAACTGGAAATTCAGCGTCCAGTCCCAGATCAGGTAGACGACGGACACCGGCAGGATGTAAGGCAGGAAGAACAGCGCCAGCACGATCGACTGGAAGCGGCCCTTGAGCCGCGACACGCCTAGCGCGATCAACAGGGCGATGAGTGTCCCTGGGACGACCGTCATCAGAACGAAATAAGCGGTGTTCCAGAGCGCGCGCCGGAACATCGGGTCGTTGTCGAGCCGCAGGTAGTTGTCGAGACCAACCCACCGACCCGCGCCGATCAGCGGCGCATCGGTGAAGGAGATGCGGAACATCTGGACCATCGGATAGACGAACGCCAGCAGATAGATCGCCAGGAAGGGAGCGACCAGCACCAGCGCGACAAGACGTTCAGTGCGGGAGTTGCGAAGCATGGCTCTTCCTCAAATATGACTGGGACCGCTCTGGACAGGACGGTCCCAGCCTTTGAGCCCTACATGCTGTTCAGCTCATCCTTGATGGATTTCACCGCCTCGCCGGGGTCCATCTCTCCATTGAGGGTCGGCACAAAATAATTGGACATGATGTCGAAGATCGGCCCGGCGACACCAGCCTTGGGCGACTTCGGATCGAAGATCATGTTGGCCGTCAGCGTCGAGTAGGTCGCATTGGGCTCCATTGCCTTGTATTCAGCCGTTTCGGTGACTGGCTTGTAGGCCGGGATGTGCCCTGCCGTGGCCCAAAACAGCGAGTGCTTGTCCATCCAGGAGATCACCTCGAGAACGGCGGCGCGCTTTTCCGGGCTGATTTCCTTGCCCTTGTTCTTCGGGATTGCGAATGAATGGCTGTCCGCATAGGTGCATGGCTTGTCGAAGATCACCGGGATCTCGACGGCGCCCCAGTCGAACAGCTTGCCTTGCTTGGCGAGGTCGGTCATCGTGGGAACTTCCCAGACGCCGTTGATCATCATTGCGGCCTTGCCCGAGGTGAACAGGGCGACGGTCGCGGGATAGTCCGTATAGGTCGACTGCAGCCCGGCCTTCGTCCACCCTTGCAGAACCGCTAACGCTTTCGCCAGCTTTTCAGGATTGTCGCCGGCGAGGAACTCGTTGCCCGTCAGAAGCTCGCCGCCTTGCTGGCACACCAGCGAATAAATGGTGCGGTACATGAAGTTGCCGTCGGCGGTGACGCTGCCCAGCGGGAACTCGACGCCGGCATCCTTCAACTTCTGCAGTGTCGCGGTAAATTCCTCCTTGTTTCTCATACCCACGGGACGGCCGTCGTCGCCGAGCACGCCTGCCTTCTTCAGGAGGACGCGATTGTAGTACAGGACGATCGGATGGGTATCGAGCGGCACCGCGTATTGCTTGCCGTCGACCGTCACGGCGCCCATCGTCGTCTGGGCGAAGTCCGAGGCCGAGAGGCCCATCTTGCTCATATCGTCGGCGGTGATTTCTTCGAGAATGTCCTGGCTCACCGCCAAGGGGATGCGGCTGGCATGATAGGTCATGACGTCAGGCGCCTCACCGACAGCGGCCGAGGTCTGCACCTTCGCGTAGAAGGGCGTGCCCCACTCCAGCGTCGTGGCGTCGATCTTGATCTTGCCGGCGTGGGCGGCGTTGAAGTCGGAGATCATCTGCTTCATGCGCACACCGTCACCGCCGCCGAGGAAATCCCACCATGCGACGGTTTCTTCGGCCTGGGCCGCGACGGCCCAAAATCCTCCGGCCGCAACCACCGCTAGGGCCATCATCTTGCGAAAGTTCATCTCAGCTCCTCCCGAGTACGGCGGTTAGATCCGCCTTGAACGTCTCAATGCTACACCAAACCGAACCGCCTGCAACGGATTTTAGGGTATATATCAGATAATCGGATATTAACTCAGAGCGTCACGCGGACCATCGAGTAGGAATGCGGCGGCAAGTTAAGTGTCATTCCCTTGCTGGTGAGCGCTGCCCCGTTGCCTTTGACAGGCGATACGTTGTCCGGTGCGTCCTTCGTGTTGCAGGCCTCGAGATCGTCGTGACGGATGATCGTGTGCTCGATGGACTTGGCGGCGAACCGCTCGAGGGCGACGTCGGCCTCTATCGCCTCGGACCCGTGCCGGTTGATTGCAAAAAAGGTCAGCGTGCCGGCGCTCGAATCGTGCACGCCTGCAATGTCGAGCCACGGCACTTTGTCGGCCGCGGCCGCGTCATAGGTAGGCACCTCGACCGCGAGTTGCAGCGCGGTGCCGCGGCCGTGCCTGGAGGCCAGCATAAATGGCCAGTAGATCGTTTGCCGCCAGGCGGCGCCGCCGGGATCGGTCATGATCGGCGCGATCACGTTCACCAGTTGCGCGATGCAGGCGATGCGAACGATATCCGATCGGCGGATGAAGGTGTTGATGATGCAACCTACCTGCAGCACGTCCTCCAAATTGTAGATGTCTTCCAGAAGCCTGGGCGCTTCCGGCCAGTCCCAGCCGCGCATGCGCTCGGCGTCCTGCTTGCGCTGATGGTACCAGACGTTCCACTCGTCGAAAGAGATCTTCACATTCCGCTTCGAGCGCGTCTTGGCCTTCACGTAGTCGATGATGCCCGCGACTGTGCCAATGTAGCGATCTAGCTTGGCCGGAAGAGCGAGATATTCGGCCGTATTCTTCTCGTAATTCTCGAAATACATGTGGAGGGAGATGTAGTCGACCTGCTCGTAGGTCGCTTCCAACACCGTCGCTTCCCACTGCGGATAGGTCGGCATATTGGAATGCGACGAGCCGCACACGACCAGTTCCACCGTCGGGTCGAGGCCGCGCAGCGCCTTGGCTGTCTCGTTGGCGAGATGGCCGTATTCGCTGGCCGACTTATGGCCAACCTGCCAGGGACCGTCCATTTCATTGCCGAGACACCAGAGGCGGCAGTTCCAGGGTTGCGGGCGTCCGTTCTTGGCCCTGAGGTCGGACCAGTAGCTGCCGCCCGGGTGATTGACGTATTCAACGAACGCCCGCGCCTCGTCGAGGCCGCGCGAACCGAGATTGACGGCAAGCATCATCTCGGTGCCGGCTTTTTCGGCCCAGTCGGCGAATTCATGGATGCCAACCAGATTGGGCTCCGTGGTGCGCCACGCAAGATCGAGCCGCCGCGGGCGGCTCTCCTTTGGCCCTATGCCGTCTTCCCAATTGTAGGCGGATACGAAGTTGCCACCGGGGTAACGGCAGATCGGCGTGTCGAGCGCACGCACCAGCTCGATCACGTCCTTGCGCATTCCCTCTTCGTCCGCTTGCGGATGTCCGGGCTCGTAGATGCCCGTATAGACCGCCCGGCCAAGATGCTCGAGAAAGGAACCGTAAAGACGCTTGTCGATATCCGCGACGGCATAGGCGGCGTTCGCCGTGACTCTGGCCTTCATGATCCCTCCCACTGCGGACTATCAATCCGACTTTCCGATTTATATCCGGGTCATGGGTCAGTTAAGGGTGGAGTTTGCCCGCCCGTCAAGGGCCTGGAGCAATTCCAGGAAAGATGTGTGCGGCTTTCCTGGAAAACCCGTAGCGCTTTCTGTTGGAATACGTCCAAACAAAGAGTGGAGCAGTTCGCAGCTTCCGTGAGACCCGTGATGCCCTTAGGCCTTCAGCAGGCGCAGAACGATGTCGTTGCTGTAATTGCCGAAGCCGCTACCGAAGATGTTTATGCCGCCGGGGTGACGCGCATCTTCCTTCACGCCGATTCGTATCCGGATCGAGCGGTGCCGCTCGAGCTCCAGATCAGCCAGCGAGCATTTGGAAACCTTGTTGTTGTTGCGATAGGTGCCGTTGTTCGTGACGCGCCAGTGTGCGAGGTCGCCATATTGCGATCCGGCCAGCTTCCACCAGCCGGGCGTATGCTTGCCGCGCTTGTCGCCATAGTCGGCCGGCGCCGTCCAGGTATCTATCTCGTGCCCGTTGATCGCTACCGTGATGTCCGATGGCCAATCCTTCGATGTGCCCGGGACCTCCGACGAAAGCTCCATCGCTAGTTCCAATCCGCCGACCTTGGCATTGGCAAGCGTCGCATTGTTGGGAAACTGGTATTCGACGAAGCCGCGCGTGAACCACAGCAGCCCTGCCCGCATACGGTCAGGATCGAGAAAGGTGTCGGGCACATCGAGAAGTCCGATGACGCCGTCTTTTGAACACAGGCCGCAGGGAGCGGAAACTTCGCATCTCGTATAGAGTCCAAGCGGCATCGCCACTTCTATGACGCCGAGATCCTGCGCCGGGGTGCGGTCCTTAAAGACGACAACCAACTCGGAGAAAGTCGAATAGCAAACCTTCTGGCTTCCCTTGCGCGCCTTCTGCGATTTCGTCTCGATCAAACCGACATCGACAAGAACCTGGATGTTTGCGGAAATCGTTGATTGCGGAAGACCCAGTTCTTCGGCCACTTGATTGACGTTTTTCGGCCCCTTGCGGTGCAGCAGATCGAGAATCCGGACCCGGACCTCGCTCGCGAGGCTCTTCAACAAGTCAAGCCGCTCAAGCGGATCGACAACCATGATTTCATTCGACATATGGCCCCGCACTCGTCACACGAGGTTATGTATCAGCAGATCAGATACAAATAAAGACGGTGGCGTTATGCTCCCCTAGGGCCAATTTCGGATTCCAGGCATCCGAACAAGGCTCGCTCGCGCCGTTTCTCAGGCTGAAATTGTTCCGACTGGCGGGAGGGTCGTCCCTTGCGAGAGAAGAGCAACGCAGGCTTGCGGCGATCTTGGCTTCCGACGTGGCAGGTTTTCCGCCGCCAGGATCTGGCTAACCGGGCGAAGGAGCTGGCGATAAGTAATTGATAAACAACGACAATGGTGGTGCTGGCAGTCATATGCGAACCAGCCTCTGCGCCGATTTCCCTGTTAGGCGTCTAAAAACAGCGAATTTACAGAGTCTTTAGGCGCGCGGGCTGGTTTTAACGCGAAATAACGACGTTGATTCAATCCGTTATATGGATTTTCCCTAGGCAGCCTAACAGGGAAAAGCTTGAGCCAAACAGGGAAACCTCCGCCTTAAACAAACGGTGATCCACTGTGGGTGCCAGGTTTCGACCATGCCAAGCTGTACCGCTTCGACCTTAGTCCTTCCCAACACGTGAGGGGGTTTTCTCCGAAGCGGCAATCTCCTGAAGGGCCGATCGCAAAAATGCTGCCGCCGGCAACAAGGGTTTATCGAGCCGATGTGCAATATACGACCAGTTCACGGTCCTGCCGTCCTTCCCCAAAGCTGCCGCCGGAAGCGGCACGAGCCGCCCTTCTTTGAAGTCGTCCGCAATAAGCCATTCGGGAAGCCTGCCCCAGCCGACACCCGCTCGTATCAATTCGAGCTTTTCCGCCTGGCTCCCCACACGCCATCTTCGTTGCGACAAAACACCAAAGTCCATTCCTTGCGTGCGGCCGCTGGGATCGACCAGCACCACCTGAACGAAATCCGCGAGATCGACCGCACTCACTCGGGCTTCCTTGGCGCGGCTGGCGAGAGGGTGAGTGGCACCAACAACAGAGGTCAACGAAACGGGCGTGAGCGCCTCGAACTCCAACCGCGAATCTCTCAGGTCTTCGCCCACTGTGATCGCAATATCAGCTGTTCCGCCAAGCAGCGCATGCGCGGGTTGTCCCAACGTTCCACTACACAGCTCTACACTCACCGATGGAAAAGCGGCGTGGAGCCGGCCGAGCGCCTCGCCGATGATTGAAACGGGAAACAGCGTATCCGCCATCACGGTGAGTTCGATTTCGAGTCCGCTTCCCATGCCTCTTGCCTTGGCGCGCAGCAGGTCCGCCCGCAGCAGCAGCGAGCGACTGTCCTCCAGCAAAGCCCGACCTTCCACGGTCAGGACCGGCCGATGAGAGTTCCGGTCGAAAAGCGGCGTGCCCAGTTCCATTTCAAGATTCGCCACCGAATGGCTTACCGCGGACTGCGCGCGCCCCAGCCTGGCCGCGGCCAGGCGAAAGCTGCCGGCTTCCGCCACGGCGACAAACATGCGTAGTTGGTCAAGCGTCAGAGCGTCGAGCATGATCGATTAGATAGATCATGCTTAGCGAAATTTTAGCAATCCCATAGATCGACAGAGCATGGCATTGGTTCCGCATCCACAATGACGTCGGAATTGAAATGAGCGAGCATCTCAAACTTGCGGTGCTGATCGGGAGCACCCGTGAACAGCGATATGGAGGCAAGGTCGGACATTGGTTCGCGCGCGAAGCCGGCCAGTTCGACGTTTCAGTCATCGATATCGCCGAAATCGAGTTGCCGCCTCTCCACCCCACAGAGCCTACGCCGGCCACCAGCGCGCTTATGCGCCAGCTTGCAGACGCCGACGCTTTCGTGGTGGTAACGCCCGAATACAATCACAGCTATCCGGCCCATCTCAAACACGCGATAGACCAGGCGAACGAGGAATGGCACGCAAAGGCCATCGGGTTTGTGTCATATGGCGGTGTCTCCGGCGGGCTGAGAGCGGTGGAGCATCTCAGGCAGGTCTTTGCCGAGCTTCACGCCGTCACCGTCCGCGATGCCGTGAGCTTCCACGCCGTCTGGGAGCATTTTTCCGGCGACGCGGGCCCCTTGAATCCCGACAGGAGTTCGGGAGCGGCAAAGACCATGCTGCATCAGCTCAAATGGTGGGCCACTGCTCTGAAAGAGGCGCGGTCCCGCCTCGCCTACACCGTCAGTTGATGGGCGTTGCGATGATTTCGCAGAGATTGACGGCGGCGGTGCTGATGTCCGCGGCCATGACGCTGGTCGGGTCCGGCGTCGTTGCGTCCAAGGTGATAGCGGGCGGGATGCATCCACTTCTGGCGGTGCCCCTGCGGTTCCTGATCTCGACCCCGATCTTCATTGGCCTCATCTATCTGACAAGGACCGCTACCCCTCGGCTGACGGTGCGCCAGTTCTTGATCGTCGCGCTCCAAGCCGCCGCGGGAAGCGCCGGCTACAGCATCCTGATGATTGTCGCCTTGGCGATGACAACCAGCGCAAGTGCAGGCGTCATTCATGGCTTGCTGCCGGTATTGGCCGCCCTCGTTACAACACTTGCCTTGGGAGAACGGCTAAGCGCCAGGCTTTGGGTCGCCATCGCTGCAGCGACGTCAGGTGCGTTGCTGGTCAATTTCTCATCCTCAAGCGGGATGGGATTTGATGTCAGGCAATTGATGGGAAACTTGTTCGTCGTGACCGCGGTCTCGGGAGAGGCGCTGTTTGCGATCCTGAACAAGAGAATTGGGATACCGCTGCCGCCCCTCTACCTCGCGGCCTTGATGAGTGGCATCTCGCTGGCCCTGACACTGCCGCTCGCCGTCCTTGCGTTTATGTTTGGCTCGGTGGAGTACACCGGTCCAGCCTTGCTGGCGACGGGCTATATCAGTGTGTTTCCGACGGTTCTTGGGTTTTGGCTCTGGTATTCAGGTTCGTCAAGAGTCACCGGCGGCGAAGCGGGCATCTTCATGTCCGTCCTGCCGGTCGCCGCACTACTTCTCTCCTACCTTTTCCTTGGGGAAGCGATCCGGCCAGGCCACATCGCCGGGATCAGCCTGGTGTTGATCGGAATTGCGGCTTCGGTTTCACGGTTGGGCCGCGGAAGCCCTTGAGTAGCAGGCTTGTCAGAGCTTATCGCAGGCGACCTGTGCTGCACTCCTCCGTCTTTGATTCCGTCAACCGAGCAGCGCGTTTCCAAACGACTGGCTACGGCAATTGCAGAGACGAGGCCGGAAATCGGGGTATATCGGCCCACAAAGGAACGTCTCCGCCAATTGTTGCGCGAAGCCGCCACTTTCCCTCAAAAAATGAAAGCGCCCTTCCCACTCACCTGGGCATCGAACACACGGTAGGCATCCTCGGCCTGATCAAGACGCCAACGGTGTGTGAACAGGCGATCGAGGTCGAGATTGCGGGAAACAACGAAGTCCGCGCACGATTTCTGAGCAACGGTCGACATCGTGTAGGAGGTCATGACGGTGATCTGGCGATCAAGCATGGCTTGGGTATCGACTGTTACCTTTCCGCCAATTCCGACCATGCACACTTTGCCCCAAACGGCGATAGCTTGCAGCCCTGCCGCAGCGGCCTGGGGCGAGCCGGAGGTTTCTACCACCATCTCGACCCCCTGACCGCCGGTCAGTTCGCGCAGAACCTCGGCGACGTTGGCCTCGCGCGCGTTGATTGTTTCGTCAGCGCCGAACTGCCTCGCCATGGCGAGGCGGTCATCATCCAGATCGATCGCGATCACACGCGAACCGCGGGTAGACGCCAGGAGAGTTGCTGATAGCCCGACAGGGCCTTGGCCGAAGACAGCGATCGTCTCGTCTCCTCGCGGCTGCAGTCGTTCCAAGCCACCCCACGCTGTCCCGGTTCCGCAAGCGATGGCGGCACCGGCTTCGAAGCTCAACGAGTCGTGCAGCGGCACGAGTGTATCAGCAGAAACCTTCATATAAGGAGCGTGGGCGCCATGCGCATTGGCACTGTACGTCGTGCGCGTGATCGGCTCGCAAAGTTGTGGCCAGCCGGTCCGACAGTGACGGCAAACGGTGCAACCATGGTAATGGTGCACCATCACCCGATCGCCTACCAGGGCGACATGTCGTGGTACGCCTCGACCTACGGCCGCCACGATACCAGATGGCTCGTGACCGCCGATCACGCGAGACTCAGGCGGGCGGCTAAGGTCTTGTGGCGCCCGATAGGGGTGGAGATCGCTGCCGCACATTCCCGAGGCCTTGATCTCAACAACAACCTCGCCATCTCCAGGTGTTGGGTCATTGACTTCGACCAGGGCCAAGCGCCGTTCGCCCAAAAAAACAATGCCCTTCAATTCCGCTCTCCCGCGATATCGATGTTGCCGGAGGCGTCGCTATCGAGCTGTTTCCGCCAGGTTCAGCCCGTTGAGCGCACCTACGTGGTCGCTCAGCATCGGAACAAAATCACTCGCGTGTCCAATAGCTTCCACATGGGCGTAGTAGTGCCTTGCGGCCGAGGCCATTATGCTCACCACCTGCGCTTCGGCAGCCATGGTGGTGACATAACGGAGGTCCTTAGCCGCATTGGCGATCGTGAATTTGTGAGCGTCGCGGTCGCGATCCACCACGTACCGCATGAAGGTGTCGAAGAAGCCGTTGCCCATGCGGCTCGGGCCAATCACGTCACGAATGACCTTCGGCGCGATGCCGACCTTGGCGCCAAGCACCACCGCTTCCGAGAACAGTGCCCCATACGACATGCCGATGAAGTTCATCAAAAGCTTCATCTTGTGCCCACTGCCTACAGGCCCGACATGGGTGATCGTGCCGGCCCAGCATTCAATGATCGGACGGACGACTTCCAGCAGGTTCTCGTCGCAACCGACCATCGCGTCGAGTGTACCCGCCTCAGCTTCCTTGGGCGTGCGCCCCAAGGGGGCATCGACCAGTCGAGCACCTTTTTCGGACAACTCCGCTGCGAGCTTAGCCGTGGAACCGGGATCAGCGGTGGAAGCGTCGATGACGATCAGTCCGCTTCGAGCGCCGGCAATGATCCCGTCTTCGCCCCGGACGACGCTTTCGACATGGTGTGAGCTGGGGAGGCATATTTGGATGACGTCACACTTGCCTGCCATGTCTTTTGGGCTTGCGGACTCTTGGGCGCCTATCGAAATCAGGCTTTCGACCGACGCGCGATTAAAGGGGTCGCGGACCCACATTTCGTAGCCGCCTTTGCGTATGTTTTTCGCAATCCCATGGCCCATGAGGCCAAGACCGATAAATCCGACAACGGGTCTGTCGCTCATCAAATCATCCTTTTCTGCTCGTCCGCTCATGGAATGCCCGCGGCGCCGTTTCTTTTTGTCATCGATGGCGAGCGAGCCATGAAAGATCTGGCTTCGCACCGCCTTGCGGCAGGTATTCCGCTCCAATCGGAGCGACCCAACCCAGTTCGGCTATGCGCGGCAGGACGTGGGCGTAGTCGAGTTCGCCATGGTCTGGTTCACCGCGATCCGGCACTGATGCGATTTGGATATGCCCAACGAACGGAAGCAACGACACAAGCCGCCTCGTCACATCTCCCTCCATGATCTGAACATGGTAGCAATCGAACATCAGCTTCAGGTTGGGCCGACCGACCTCACGGATGATATCCATGGCTTGCGACGTTGTGCCCAGGAAGTAGCCAGGGGCATTGTAGTGGTTCAGCGGCTCGATCAGAACAGTGATCGTATCGCCGGCCGCATCGCAGGCATAGATAAGGTTTTCGGTGAATGCGGCTCGGGCGCGCGGTCCGCTGCAGTTTCCGGCCATGACGTGGACGGCCGAAGCTTTGATCTCGGTGGCATAGGCAAGCGCCTCGTCGATTGCCGAACGTGCTTCCCCCTGACGGCCAGGCAAGGCTGCGAGACCATTTTCCCCGGCTCCGGTTTTCCCCCGCCTTGTATTCAGACCGAGCATGGAGAGGCCGGCGTCTTCCAAGGCGGCCTTCGTCGCAGACGCTGGAGTATCAAAGGGCCAATGGCATTCAACCGCGTCGAATCCGGCTGCGCCGGCGGCGCGAATAGCCTCTGGCAGCGAACGGTCTGACCACAGAAAGCCTAGATTGGCCGAGAACTTCATGCGTCCCACTCGATATTGAAAGCAGTGACCACTTCACGAATTTGCGGGCCGGTGAGCAGGCGCGGCCCAAGGCCGCGCAACAGCAGAGCAAGACGCGCCGTGGCTTCCAATTCCTCGATCGCATTGCACGCCGCTTCGACATCTTTCCCGGCAACGACCGGCCCGTGGTTGGCGAGCATCACGGCGGATCGCTTGCCGGCCAAACCGCGAACCGCGTTGCCCATCGCCGGATCACCGGGGCGGAAGAACGGCAACAGTTTCACGCGGCCGAGCTGCATCACGGCATAAGGTGTCAGCGGCGGCAGGAAATTGTCTTCATCGAGATCGCTCAGCATCGACCAGGCGACCGCGTGACAGCTATGCAAATGCACGACCGCGCCAGTCTGATTTCTGGTTTCGTAGAAGGCGGAGTGGAGCGGCATTTCCTTGGTGGGAGCATCGCCGTCTATGTGTCGCCCCTGCGCGTCGAAATGGCTGAGACGGCCTGGGTTGAGCCGCCCGAAACTGGTGCCGGTAGGCGATACCAACAGACCCCCGTCGTCCGTTCGAGCCGAAATATTACCGGTCGAGCCGTGTGTCAGCCCTCTGTCGAACATCGACTTGGCCAACGTGCATATTTGTTCGCGCAGGCGAGCGTTCTGCGTCACTTGTCCAACACCTCCAGCGCATGACTGAAAAAGGCTTCACTGCCAAAATTCCCAGACTTCAACGCCACGGCAACGTCATGGCCCCCCGTTCGGGCAAAGCACCACGGGACCCCCGGCGCGATTTCGATTCCAACATCGAGCTTGGTTATACTGAGCGCCTTGGCGACTGCTCCAGACGTCTCTCCGCCGGCCACGACGTAGCGTCGTGCACCGAGTTCACGAGCTTTGACGGCGCAGGTGGCCAGAGTGCGTTCGACCAGCAGGCTGGCCCGATCAACGCCAAGGGTTTCTTGCGCCGCCCGAACGGCACTGGGCTCAGCAGTCGCATAGACAATCGGGGCTGCATCCGGCGCTTGTTTCGACAACCAATCCAGAACCTCGTCCGAGCCGTTCTGCGCGATACGGAGAGGATCCAGCCGGAAGCCCGGCCGACCACTTGCGAGATAGGCCGAGACTTGTCGGTTTGTCATGGCCGAACAACTGCCCGAAAGAACGATTGCCATTCCGTGTTCGGCGCGTCGCCTTTCTCTCTCCTCGTTTCGGGTGAGAACACCCTTGTCCAGCCATATCTGCGGCAAAGGCATGGCCACTGCGCTTCCGCCAGTCATGAGCGTCATGTCGTGGCAAGCAAGGCCGATGGTGCGGAGATCGTCATTGGCGACAGCGTCTATGACGACGTGGGCCACCCCCTCGGCATGGAGTTGCGCGAGTCTTGCGCGGAGCGCCTCCGGACCTGTCGCCACAACGAGCCTGTTGGCCAGTCCGACGGCCGCGGTCACCTGCGGTTCAAGGAGCCTCATGAGGTTGGAGTCCCTCATTGGCGTCAAAGGATGATCCTTCATGGAGCTTTCGGAGAGCGGTTGCTCGCCTACGAACAGATTTCCCATGAAGATTGCGCGGCCATTTTCGGGAAAAGCCGGGCAGTAAATGGTTTGGGTCGTTCCGAGCGCCCGCATGAGCGCCTCCGCCACAGGACCTATATTGCCACGCGGCGTCGAATCGAAAGTCGAGCAGTACTTCCAGAAGAACCGCTCGGCACCCGCCCGACGCAGCCAATCGAGAGCGGTAAGGGTCTGGTTGACGGCTTCCTCGGTCGGGGCATTGCGGCATTTGAGGGCGATGATCTCAAGTGCGGCAGTGTCCGTGGGGGACTCGTTGGGCACGCCCATGCGCAACGAAACCCGGACTCCGGAGCGCGCGAGAAGACCGGCCAGATCGGTCGCACCAGTAAGATCATCCGCAATTGCGCCGAAAAAGGTGGTCATGGCCTCCAGCCCGTCTCCCTATCGGCCGTCTCGGGCATCTCCTGCCTAGGCAGTTTGAGGCCAGCGGTACGAGCATAAACTTTCGCCACTGCGGCGTCGTCCTCGCGTCCCAGGCCCATGCCTGCCGCCGCAATGAATTGCTGCAGGACGGCTGCCGTTATGGGTGCCGCAAACTTAGATTTCCGAGCAACGTCCAGTACAATGCCGAGGTCCTTCGGCCAGATATCGATCGCCGAGCGCGGCGTGTAGTCGCCTTCAACCACGTGCGGAGCCCTATTCTCCAGCATCCAGCTTGTACCCGCGCAAACCGGGATCACCTCTAGAAAGGTCTCTGGGCTGATACCTTGGGTTATGCCGAAGGTAATCGCTTCAGCCATCGCCGCTATGTGGATCCCGGCCAGCATCTGGTTGACCGCCTTCATCGCGGATCCAGCCCCAGCGCTGTCTCCCAATTCGAAAACCTTTTCGGCCATAGCGTCGAGAGCAGGGCGAGCCGCAGCGAAGGCTTGCGGTGCGCCGGAGGCCATGATGGAAAGTCTGCCATTCGCCGCCTTCACCGAGCCTCCTGAAATGGGTGCATCGAGAAAATGCAGGCCACGCGTCGCGCATCGATAGGCGACGCTGCGAGCATAGTCGGGGGCGACCGTGACACACATGATCACGACTGCACCGGGTGCCAGCTCAGACACCAGCCCGCGATCACCGAACAGCACCTCTTCGGTTTGATCTGAATTCAAGACAACAACGACAAGGGCATTCAGCTCAGCGGCGGCGGATTTGGGATCCACTTTCGATCCTCCCAGGGCACGCAAGCGTTCGACTGCTTCTGCGTTGACGTCGGCGCCATACACATCGTGGCCCGAACGAAGCAGCGACGTGGCAATGCCGAACCCCATCGAGCCAAGTCCAACTACGCCTACTTTCATGACCTGTGGTCCGCTTCGATTGGTCAAGTGTTGCTACCTCTAATCGCGGCTATTACCGCCTCGGTGACCTCCTGGGTTGTCGCAGTCCCGCCGACATCAGGTGTCAAGACCCCGGCTGCGCAGACCGTTTCGATCGCTTTCATCAGGCGGGAGGCCGCATCGATCTCCCCGAGATGCTCGAGCATCTGGCAGCCGGTCCAGAAGGCAGCAACCGGATTGGCGATACCCCTTCCGACGATATCGAAGGCCGAGCCGTGAATGGGTTCGAACATGGAAGGAAACCGTCGCTCTGGATCGATATTTGCCGTTGGGGCCACGCCCAGGCTGCCCGCAAGGGCTCCGGCAAGGTCAGAGAGGATGTCCGCGTGCAGGTTCGTCGCTACGATGGTGTCCAAGCTTTCGGGATACAATGTCATCCGGACGGTCATCGCATCGACGAGCATTTTGTCCCAGGTTACGTCGGCGAATTCTCGCGCAACCTCCGCCGCGATCTCGTCCCACATGACCATGCCGTGCCGCTGGGCATTTGATTTGGTCACGACAGTGAGCAATTTGCGGGGGCGGGACTGCGCCAATCGGAACGCATAGCGCATGATGCGCGTGACGGCGTGGCGCGTGAAGATGGCGACTTCGGTTGCAACTTCTTCCGGCATGCCGCGGTGGACGCGTCCGCCGTGCCCGGCATACTCACCTTCCGAGTTCTCGCGAACGATGACCCAATCGAGATCGCCAGGCCCCCTGCCGCGCAAGGGACCGGAGATACCCGGCAATATCCGCGTTGGGCGCACATTCGCGTATTGATCGAAGCCTTGGCAAATCGCCAGTCTAAGTCCCCAAAGAGTGATGTGGTCAGGGATCTGGGGGGCGCCGACCGCGCCGAAATAAATCGCGTCGTGGGTTTTAAGTTGCTCAAGCCCATCGTCCGGCATCATTTCGCCGTGGGTCTTGTAGCGCTCTGAACCCCAATCATAGCGCGTGACGTCAAGGCAAAAGTCGCCTGCCCGCCGGCTCAATGCCTCGAGCACTTCGAGCCCTGCGTCGATGACCTCAGGGCCGATCCCATCAGCCGGGATCGCGGCAATTGAATATTGTCGCATCACAGTGGCCGACTTCCGTACCTGGGCAAAGCGGCGGCTTCTTCCTCGAACCCGTAGACCGACTTCACTTCCAGATACTCTTCCAGCCCAAGTTCTCCCATCGAGCGCCCGATCCCAGATTGCTTATATCCGCCCATGGGTGTCACGGAATTGCTAGCCGCGCCGTTGAAGCTGACGCGCCCGGCGCGCAACCTGCTTGCGAATTCGTAGCCCTTCTTGCGGTCGCGACCGAAAACATATCCGCCGAGGCCATAGGGGCCGTCGTTGGCGATCTGCACCGCTTCCTCCTCGCTGGAATAGGGGATCACAACCAAGACGGGTCCGAAGATCTCTTCCTTGGCAATCGTCATATCTGGGCTCACGTCGACGAATACGGTCGGCTGCGTGAAATAACCCTGCTCGTGTCCATCGGGCCTGCCGAGGCCGCCGCAGACCATCCTGGCGCCCTCTTCCAGGCCATCTCGAATGTAGCCTTGGATGCCTTCGAATTGCGCTTGGTTCACAACCGGTCCCATCGTCGTGGTTGGATCGCGCGGATCTCCAATGCGAAATCGACCGACTTCGTCGAGCAGAAATGGGATCACGCGATCCATCTGGCTCTTGTGCACGAGCATGCGGCTTGGCGCGTGACACGATTGCCCGGTGTTGAAGAAGCAACGCTGTATGTTCCAGCGCGCGGCTCGCTCGAGGTCCGCGTCTTCGAGGACGATGTTGGCTGATTTCCCTCCGAGTTCCAGCGAAACGCGCTTCACAGTGTTGGCAGCCGCTTCACTGACCTTGATGCCGGCCCTTGTAGAGCCCGTAAACGAGATCATGTCGACGTCCTGATGCTCGGACAGCGCCTGGCCGACGACGCTGCCCTTGCCGAGTACCAGGTTGAAAACACCTTTTGGCACTCCGGCCATCTCGAACACGCGCGCAAGCATGACCGCGCTGACGGGAGACGCGTCCGAAGGCTTGAGGACCACGCTACAGCCCGCGGCAAGCCCGTAGATCGCCTTGATGGTTGGCGTCTGAACCGGCCAGTTCCAGGGCGACACAAGTGCGCAAACGCCGATAGGTTCGCGACGGATGATCGTATCGGCCAACTGCGTTTGAAAGCTGTAAGTTTTCAGGAGATCGCGAGCCACCTTCATGTGGCCAACCGGGCCAGTTGCCTGGGCTTTGGCACTAACCGGAATACCGACTTCCTGGGCCATCACATCGGCAATTTCGTCGACGCAGGTTTCGTAGGCGGAGATGATGCGGTCGAGCAATTCGATCCGCTCGATGGGTGTCGTCACCGAATAGCTTTCGAAGGCGCGTCGTGCAGCCGCAACAGCTTTGTCGACGTCCTCGGCGCTGCCACCGGTCGCCACCGAAGCGAAGGGCGTCTCCGTCGCGGGATCGATGAGCTCTCTGCGACCTGAATGGGCGGGGTCCACCCATGCGCCGTCGATATAATGTTGGCCGTAGTGTTCCATGATTGCCCTCTGCCGGCCTTTTCGTCAGAAGCTGTGCGTGTAGCCACCATCGCAAGCGATGGTTTGGCCGGTGATGAACGAGGCAGCCGGCGTGGTCAGAAACATGATAAGCCCTGCAAGGTCGGACGGCACGATGGTCCGCGGGATGCATTGGAGATCGATGTTGCGCTGGCGCACTTCGGGCGTCAGGTTCGTCATGCGCTCTTCGACCTCCGTCTCGACTGTGCCCGGGCGAATGCAGTTGACGGTGACCCCGTGCGGGCCGAATTCTCGGGCCAGCGAGTTGCTCATCCCGATCAGCGCCGATTTGGACGTCACGTAGTGAAGGTAGTTCTTCGTGCCGCGATGCACGGAGTCGGAAGAGATGTTGATGATGCGACCGAACGACTGCTTCTTCATCGTCTCGGCTACCGCGCGAGCGCACAGGAACGCGCCCGTAATATTGACGTCCATGACACGCCGCCACTCTGCCAACGGGATCTGGTCGAAGGGTCGCTTTGCAAGGCTTGAGAAGAGCGAGGCGTTGTTGACAAGCGCGTCCAAGCGGCCGAATTCATCAACGACTGCCTTGACCATCGCGTTGACAGACGCTTCGTCGGCGACATCGACTGATATCGGTTTCGCCTTTAATCCTTCGGCTTGGATTTCGGCCGCAACTGCCTTGGCGCTAGCGGCGTTTACGTCTGCGATCACCGCAACCGAACCAGCCGCAGCGAACTGTCGAGCGAGTTCACGGCCGATTCCCTGGCCTGAGCCAGTGATCAGGACGACACGATCTTTCACGCTGAAGTCTCGCGCCTCTCGATTGACGCTAGACACCCGATCCTCGACATCGCTCGTATCCACCTGTGTTCCTCCAAACTTTCTGGCCGTCAGTGAGTTATGGTTCAGCTCCAACCGAGTTGGCAGCGGAACATACGAGCTACACTGCCGACCGCACGTGTCGCATTGTGAATTCACCGGAAAGCGTTCGCGGCGGCAGTTGCCGCGCTCATCAGGAAGCCAGTGTCGCTTCCCGCGGAGACGTATCGCCCTCCAATCGCAATCATCTCCCTGGCTATATCAGGCCGAGAGTTCAGCCCTCCGACGCCAAGATGCTTGCCCTTAGCCCGACAAGCCGCCGCTACATGGGCATAAGCTTCGCGAACCTTGGGGTGATCGAGCTGGCCCGGCACGCCGAGTGAGTTGCAAAGATCGTTCGTGCCGACCAGCAGCATATCGATGCCTTCAACCGAGGCGATTTCCTCGGCGTTTTCCACCGCTGTGACGGATTCGATCATGCCGGTCACAAGCGTCGATTCGTTCAGCCGCCGCATGACCTCGCCGGCAGGTCCACCGCGGAACAGAGTGTGAGGGCTGGCCGCCAGGAGAGAGCGGTCCCCTAAAGGCGAAAACCGCGCCGCCTCAACGACCTGCTCTGCCTCGGCCCGATTCTCGATATGGGGAACGATAATCCCTTGGGCCCCCGTTTCCAGCGTCCTGCCAATCTCCGCCTTGTCCTTGCCGGCGACGCGAACCATAGGCGTCACGCCGAGCGCAGTCGCTGCGATGCAGATCTGGCTCACCGTCTCCAGTGAGAAACTGCAGTGTTCCAGATCGACATAAAGGCAGTCGAAGCCTGCACTCTTCGCGATTGCCACTACTTCAACGCCGCGCATGAGCCGAACGACCATGCCGACGGCAAGTTCCCCTGACTCCATCTTGGTTTTCGCCAGGTTTTGCGGTGAGATTTCCAGACTGGGCATAAAGAATCCAAAAATGACAATGCAGTCGCGTCGCACTATCGCGCCGCTGAAGAGGCATTCGCTCAAGACTTTGAAGCCAACATGCGGAGGTATCAAGTGCTCCCCAAGCGCCATCGACGCCGGGAATAACAAGACGTTATAGCTACCAAACACTACGGATACGCACTGGCACTGTTTTGCGTTATTTGAGGGCAGCCAAATAACTTCGAACATGATGACGTAAGAGGAGCGAACATGCGTATCTCGGAAGCTGCAACTTCAGAGGGTGGCCGGGTTGGTTCAATGCGGGAAGGAACCCTCGATCAGAAGTTCCTTTTGCAGGGCGACGACGACTCGCCGAACAACTACCTACTCAACGTGGGCCTGACCGGATCTGGCGGTTGGGGCACACCTCGCCACCGGCACAATTTCGATCAGATTCGCTATGTCCTGAAGGGCAAGTATCCCGCCTCCCCCACCAAGATCATGGATGAAGGTTCGGTGGGTTACTTTCCCGAGAGCGTCCACTACGGACCGCAGGATCGCCCCGAGGGGTTGGAGATGATGGTGATCCAGTTTGGGGGAGCCAGCGGATCCGGTTTTTTGAGTACACCACGCAGGGAAGCTGCCAACGAAGCGCTGAAGGCCAAGGGCGAATTCAAGAATGGCGTTTTTACTTGGCTCGATGAAAAAGGCCAAAAGCACAACATGGACGGTTCTGCCGCCTGCTTCGAGGAAGCGACTGGCAAGAAGCTGGTTTTCGCACCGCCTCGCTATGACGACATCGTGCTGATGAACTCAGAGTCCTATGCCTGGATTGAGACCGAAGCCGCCGGCATCTTCACCAAGCTCCTGGGCACCTTCACCGAACGGGGAATTCGTATCAGCCTGATCAAGGTCGAAGCCGGCGCAACCTTCAACACCGGGACGCGATCGGCGATCGAAGTGCTTTTCATGAGCAAGGGCAAGGTCACGGTTGGCGGCAAGACCTACGGGGAGAAAACCGCGATCGAGTTGCTTCCGTCGGACAACCCCTTGAACATCGAAGCGCAGGACGAAGCTCTGTTCTTCTCTGTCACGTTGCCGAAGTTTTGACGGACGAACTTCCCTGGGAGCGACCTCCCGGATGGAGACAGCCTGTTTCCATCCGGCCTATTCTGAAACCTTCTCGTGGCAAAGCTCGAGCCCGATCTGCTCCACGCAGGACACGAGGTCGCGACGCGGCTGATCCATTTCGTATCCTTCGCGGAAGAATACCGCGATGTCGCGCTTCAGCGCCGGATCCTCGAACGGAAGCGAGAGCAAACGTTGTTCGGCCACCTCCGTTCGCACAGCATGGGCGGGGAGGAGCGCCAAATGGTCCGTTTCGGCCACCAGTGACTTCAGCAGCGATACGGATCCGCAGACCGTCACCTGCACAGGAAGCTCCACCTTCATCGTCCGCACAATGTTGTCCAGCACGGTATGTGTGCGTCGCGACGTCGGACTGATCCACGGATACCGGACGAGTTGCTCCCAGGTGAGGTCGGTGACTCCCTGCAGCGGATGATTGGGACTGGCAATGACGCACAGCGTGTCGCGAAACAAAACGCGCTGGCGGAGTCCGTCAAGCATATCGAAGACCTCGGTCAAGCCGATCACGAAATCGAAATCGCGGCGTAGCAATCCGGTCAGCAGGTCGATCTGCGCATTTTCAACCACCTGCAAACGGGCGTCCTGATAGGTCTCACGCCATCGGCTCAGCGCCAGCGGAATGATTCTACTGGCAAGGCTCGGCAAACTCCCGATGCGAATTGACTCCGCTTGGCCCTCAAGGACATTCCGAAGGTCGCGCTCCGCCAACTGGATTTCTTCGCGGATCAGCCTTGCGTAACAGTAGAGAATATCGCCCTGTTTTGTGGTGACGACGCCATTGGGCCCACGTTCGAGCAGCTGCATTCCTACAGATGCCTCCAGCCGGTCCATCGAAGTCGACAACGCCGGCTGTGATATCCCAAGCAGTTTGGCCGCGCGGTTCAGGCTGCCGTGCTCGATGATGGTCGCAAGGTAGAGCAGCTTCTTGGGATCGATCTCCATAAACTAAGCCTATCCTCCCTGTCCCGTGAAGGGGAGTCTTCGGGGAGACCGAAACTCACACCCTCGAGCGACGTTCGGCGATCGTCTTGGCCACCGTATAGCTTTGGTACATCTCCGGACCACCCTCGCGGCCGATACCGCTTTCACGATAGCCACCGAAGGGCGCGTCCGCTCCAGGGCTGGTAAAGACATTGACCGCAACAGAACCAACCTGAAGCTCCCGCGATAGATAGTCCGTCCGCTCGACCGAGTTTGAGAAGACGAACGCGGCCAAGCCCATGCTGAGGCTATTGCTGATCTCCAGAGCCTCATCCATCGAGGCGACCGGCGCGCATGGCGCGAGCGGGCCAAATGGCTCTTCATTCATGATCTTCGCCTCGAGGGGGACGTCCGCCAGCACCGTCGGTGCATAAAACCAACCGCGGTTTCCGACCCGACTGCCGCCGGTAACGACCCGGGCGCCTCGGGCCACAGCATCATGGACGAAATCCGCCATGGCGCCCAGGCGGCGATTGTTGGCGAGTGGTCCCATCTGCACGCCATCCGCAAAACCGTCACCGACCTTGAGTGCTCGGGCCTTGGCCGCCAGGCTGTCGACAAAGTTTTCATAGACCGACTCATGGACGAGAAATCGGGATGGCGCCGAGCAGAACTGTCCCGCCATCCTGAATTTCCAGTTGGTGGCAAGCCGCGCGACTTCCTCTGCATCGACGCCCTCATCGACCAATACAGGAGCGTGCCCCCCCAATTCCATCAGGACCGGCTTCATCGTCTCAGCGGCAAGGCGCGTCAGGTGCTTGCCCACTCCGATCGATCCAGTCAGCGTGACAAGACGTGTGATTGGAGACAGCACCAGAGTGCGTGATACTTCGTCCGGGTCACCGAAAACGACATTGAGGACGCCGGCGGGCAACCCTGCGTCGAGGAAACATTGCGCGAAAAGACAGGCGGTCGCGGGGGTTTCTTCGGCAGGTTTGAGAATGATGGAGCATCCCGCCGCCAGCGATGCGCTGATCTTTCGCGATGGTGCGCTCATCGGCACGTTCCACGGCGTAAAGGCCGCGACCGGGCCGATCGGTTCGCGCACAACGAATTGCTGGATGGGTGGATCGGTTGGAACTATGCGGCCGTAGAGGCGCCGGATTTCTTCCGCGTCCCAGTCGAGAAAGGTGGCGGATCTTTCAATCTCCGCCAGAGATTCGCTCAGCGTCTTGCCTTGTTCGAGGGTGAAAATCGGCGCGATTTCGGCTGCACGCTCCCGCACCACTGCCGCGGCACGGTGCATGATCGCGGCGCGTTCCGAAGGAGGCGTCTTGCGCCAGACCTCAAAGCCGCGGGCAGAGGACTTGAGCGCGTTTTGAAGGTCCTCCGCAGTCGCCTTGGGCACTTGTCCGAGAATGGACTCATCGCTCGGATTCTCAACGTCGCAAACTGGAGGACGGTCGTAGATCCACTCCCCATCGATCAGCAGGCCGATCCGCGGATAGATTGGTTTTGCCTTGACGTTCACGTTGCAGGGTCCTTTTCAGATTACCGTATTAAGTCCTTGCGGACCTGCCGGCGAAGCCGGTTCCGGAAGTCGACATTCGCGGCGTCACAGCTTCGCCGACAATCGCTGCACGACTTGCGTGCCCGGGATCACTTGAGACTGCCATCCAGGAAGGACAGCACCGCGTCCTCGGCGATCGCGGCACCACGCGCTCGCTGGCCCCAGGTTTGTGCACCGATATGCGGAGCCAAAATGACATTGGGCAAGGCGGCCAATCGTTCCGGAACGTTCGGCTCATCCTCAACGACGTCCAGCGCGGCCCCGGCAATGGCTCGGTTCTCCAGCGCTTCAATCAGCGCGTCGGTGTCAACGAGGCTTCCGCGAGCAACATTTACGAGCCGGCCTTTCGGTCCAAGCGCTTCAAGTTGGCTAGCTCCGATTACATGCCTGAGGCCGGGCGACGCAGGAACAGCGAGAACCAACACATCAGATGCGGCTGCCAGTGCAGACCATCCGTCATGCAGAGAGGCCCCCAAGCCGGCGTTGGACTGGCGATCGAGCGCGGCGAGTTTCATGCGCGAAGCCGTTGCCCGAGCCGCGATGGCCTGGCCAATCCGACCGCTCAGACCTGCGATGCCCATGGTCATGCCGACGACGCTATCCCCAAGGACGAAGCGCTCTTTGCGCCATTCTCCGCTGCGGGCAAACCTGTCGGCATTGACGAGGTTGCGACATAGCATGTGCGTGAATGCCATCGCCAAATCCGCTACATCGTCGGTCAGCGCCTCGCCGACACACCGCACCTGCACTTTGCGCTTTGACAATGCCTGTAAGTCGATGCGCTCCTGTCCCACCCCTTGCGATACGACGAAACCAAGATTGGGCAAGGCGTCCGCGATCTCGCCACTGCAGCCGCGTGTCGCGCTGGTCATCAGAACCCGCACGTCGGCGCGGTCCGCCTCTGGCAAGGCCGGAATCTCCTCCGGGCTGGCCACGACGCGCACCAGACCCAGGCCTTCCAATCGAGGGTAAGACATGCCTGCGAGGGCAGGAAAAGCAATGACTGAATACATTCGTCTGATGTCCGGCCGCGCCGTTCTTTAAACAGAACCGGAAACTATCGGTCCCCCTTTTCAACGGCAACAAACGTTGGAGACGGAAGAGAAACGGCCATAGCTTTTTGTTATATCCATTGGATCAAAGTGGATCGGCAAAGAGCTTAACGAGCTTGCACGCCAGCGGTATCGGGGCTCGAAACGTCGACTTCGACTTTGAAGATTGCGCTATTGCGTTTTCCAGCGGCCATATCTTCTTCTGTACCGATGAAGGTAGTCGCAAAGAGCGTGCTCCCGTCGCTGCCTCCCAATGTGCATGAGATGCCGGACCCGGCGAACTTGAACCGGTGGGTGATTTCCCCGCCGTCGAGAACGCGCACAAACTCGCCCGTATTGCAGATTCCGACCCAGATTGCGCCTTGCGCATCAGCACAGAGGCCGTCCGGCTGTCGCGAGCCTAGATCGGCGAACATCCGCCGATTGCTAAGGTTTCCGGCCACATCAATATCGAACGCCGTGAGCCGCCCCTCCCACGTTTCGGCGACGATCAACGTTCGCCCTTCATTGATGACAACTGATCCGTTTGGAAAGTCGATATTGTCAGCAACCGTCACGACGGTCCCGCCGGGATCCACGCGATGGAGCCAGGTTGGTTTGCGAGGTTCGCCTGCAACAAAATCATAGCCGAAATTGCCGACGTAGATGCGGTCCTGCGGGTCCACGGCGAAGTCGTTCAGCCATCCTGTCGCATGGTTCGACAGGTCGGCATATTCACTGAGCTTGTCGCCATCGAGGCGAAGCAGCCTACAATCCTTGGCCGAGACGATGATCAGCGTTCCGTCCGCCAGAAATCCCAGCCCCGAAGGACGGTTCGGCACATCGAACACCCTCCGGCGTTGTCCTTCGGCTGTGAGCGCGTAGACCTTGTGGTCGAAAACATCGGACAGCCAGAGCAGTCCCTGGTGCCACTTTGGCGCCTCCAGGAACATGAAATCCTGGGCGACGAGCTGTGGTTCAAGTTCGATCATTTCATTCACCGGCGTCCGCAGACACTCATCACTCACCAGCCCCCGTCGCAATGAATGTCTTGTCCCGTAATGAGGTCGGCGTGGGAAGATGAGAGGAAGATCGCGAGGTTTGCGATGTCGACCGGCTCGATCCTGCGCTTCAGACTTTGACGTTCAAGAATCCATTGGTGATATTTCTCACGATTTTCGCCGAAATGCCGCCACTCGGCTTCAGACACGACCGCGCCAGGTGAGATGCCGTTCACATTGATTCCATGGTGCCCAAGTTCGCGCGCCATTGACTTGATGAGCCCGTACATGGCGCCTTTGGAGGCGACATAGGGGACGAAGCCCTCCCAATGTCCTGTGAGGGTCAGCGACGTCAGGTTGACGATCTTGCCGTAGTTCTTCCGCTTCATGTGTACGCTGCAAGCGCGCGAAATCACGAAGGCGGCCGAGGAGTTGATCCGAACTTCTTGCTCGTATTCTTCAATCGAGAACTGCTCATGCGGCTTGTTGACGACGAACGCTGCATTGTTGACCAGAACGTCGATCCCGCCGACCTCCTCCGCCAGCGCGGTAACCGCTTTCTCGGTTCCCGCCAGATCGTTGAGATCGCATCCGAAGTAACTCACGCCTTCGCCAAGCTTGGCAAGTGTCGCGTCAACGTCCGACATTTCCGGGCGATCGGCGGCGATCACTCTCGCTTCTTCTTCGCAATAGCGCTTCACCAAGGCCTGTCCGATCGTGCCGAGGGCGCCAGTGATCAGAACCGTCTTGCCAGAGAGAATTCCCATGCTGCCTCCAGACAGATAGCTAGCTGTGAGCTTTCGGGAGGTTGTCCATTCGGACCGGACCGAGGAGACTGGAGTTACCACGCTTCAGCATCCATCGGAGGATCCGAATGAACATCCATAAGAATGCCCGTCTCACACCGCTGCGTCGAGAGGAGATGGCGCTGTCGGTGATAGAAGGCGCTTTCTCCAAAGCCCATGCGGCGCGTGTCTACGGCGTGTCGGCCAAGAT
>NZ_SRSR01000039.1:0-11366 GCF_004792275.1 Mesorhizobium sp. M4B.F.Ca.ET.143.01.1.1 | reverse complement strand
TGATGAGCGAGCTCGCCGGATTTGCCGGAACGCTGCAGGCCGATGGGTTCACCGGCTACAATCAGATCTACAAGGGCGGCGTCATTCGCGAAGCTGCCTGCCTGGCCCATCTGCGCCGCAAGATATTTGACGTTCACGACAGCCAGCCGACCGAGCTCAGCACGACGGCGATGGCCGGTATCCAGGCGATCTACCGGATCGAGGACGAGATACGCGGGCTCCCGCCCGCCGAGCGATTGGCCGCACGACGAGGGCGGACCCGACCCTTGGTCCGGGCGCTGCGACGACAGCTCATGCGCCAGGCCAACGGTTTGTCGCGCCATGCCGATATCGCCAAGGCCTTCGCCTATGGCACCAAGCGATGGCGCGCGTTCAACCGCTTCCTCTACGATGGCCAGCTCGAGCCCGACAACCTGATCGCGGAGCGCGCGATTCGTGGATTTACGGTCGGCAGGCGCAATTGGCTTTTCTCGGGCAGCTTCGCCGCGGCAGAGCGGTCAGCGGTCGTGCTCAGCATCATCGAGACCTGCAAGCTCTGCGGCGTCGATGCCGAAGCCTACATGGCCGACGTCACCGAGCGCATCCAGAACGACTGGCCAGCCTCGCGCTGGGACGAGCTGATGCCATGGAACTGGGTGCGCCGCCAAGAGATGCCGCTCCCCCTGGCGGCATGAGCGCGCTCGATGACATGGCGCTGTCGGATCAGGCGCTGGAGGCCTGGATGGCCGCCAAGACCAACCCCCGCCCGCTGGTGCGGACCATGTCGGCGCTGGATGGCTTCGTAACGGCGGCAGTCACCGGGCCGCGGTTCGCGGACCCGCAAGACTGGATGTGCCCGCTCATGGGGTTGCCGCGCGACGTCCTGGCCAAAGGCTCTGCAACCGATCACGCAGTGTTTGCTAGCGTCGCCAGGATCCACAACCGGATCAACGAGACGCTGTTTGACAGACCGCAGGATTATGCACCCCGCTTCACCACCAAGCCTAGCGGCGGCATCGACCCGCGGCCGTGGTGCCAGGGGTTCCACGCGGCCATGAATCTCAACATCAAACGCTGGAAACGGCTGCTCGACCTCAAGAACCCCAATCACGGCCTGCTGCTGCCGATCCTGATCTACTGCGTCGACAAAAAGGGGAGGCCTGTCCTCGGCAAACCCAGGCCGGGGCCCGAGACCGCGCACTTCATCGAGCACGAGGCATACAAAGACATCACCCTCGTCATCCCCGCCCTTCGCGAACTCCACTATGTCACCCGTTATGATAACCCGCAGTGATCGCCGCCGGCGCGCCGACTAACGGCTGACCGCCATACACGCATCAGGCGGCTTCGGGAAAGGTGCCTTGGTGCACCGCTTACGCTTGAAGCGGCCGACCTCGAGGCGCTGCGGCGCTGGCTCGAAACGGAGGTCTGCCCATCCGGTGTGGCGCTGGAGGCGACGATTGAGCCGATCGACCGCTGGTGCTGGGCCCGCAAAATTCAGCCGCCAAGCAAATCCGCGTCGCAGCGCCTGGTCCGCTCGGCCAGACGTCGTTTCGAAGAAGCGCTTCTGACACGGATTACGGCGTCCCTTACGCCGGAATCGATCGACCGGATGGAGGCATCGCTGAGCGATCCAGACGCGCCGGCCGGATTTTCCGCGCTCAAGGCTGATCCTGGTCGGATTGCCCTGGATAGCCTCCTTAAGGCCGCGGCCCGCCTGTCGTTCGTGCGCCGGCTGGGACTGCCGCGCGGCATTCTCACAGAAGTCGGCGCACCGGTCATTGAGCGCTTTCGCCGCCGGGTTGCGCAGGAGACGGCCTGGGAGATACGGCGGCATGCGCAAATGCGTCGATTGGGCATGTACGCGGTTTTTCTGATGACGCGCGAGGCGGAGATCACCGATGGGCTGGTCGATCTTCTGCTTGAGACGGTTCACAAGATCGGGGTGACCGCCGAGCGCAGGACAACGGCGGCGCTCGCACGCGACATTGAACGCGTTGTTGGCAAGGACAGGCTTCTGGCCGACATTGCCGAGGCGGCAACTGGGAATCCGGACGGCACCGTCCGCAATGTGATCTTCCCCGTGGCCGGGGAGACGAAGCTCAAGGCGATTATGGCGGAATACAAGTCCCGGGGCGCCTGGGAGCAGCGGATTCATCACACGATGCGCGGCTCCTATGCCAGCCACTACCGGCGCATGCTTCCCCCGCTCCTGGAGGTTTTGGAGTTTCGCTCGAACAATGCTGCGCACCGGCCCGTTCTGAATGCGTTGGCATGGATTCGCCGGGCGCGGCGCGAGGGCCGCCGGTTGCTCAGCATCGGCAACGGCGTTCCGATTGACGGTGTGATTCCGGTCAAATGGCGCGATTTCGTGATCGCGGGCGACGGGCGGATCAACCTGATCGACTACGAGCTTTGCGTACTGCAGGCGTTGCGCGAGCGCATCCGGGCCAAGGAGATCTGGGTGGTTGGCGCCGATCGGCACCGCAATCCGGACGATGATTTGCCGAAGGATTTCGACCTTCGCGGGGCTGAATATTACGCCGATCTGGGTCTGTCGATGGATGCTCGCGCCTTCACCGCCGCGCTCAAGACGGAAATGGAGGAAGAATTGCGCCGCCTCGACGCCGAGTTGCCGGGCAACCGAAGCGTCCGCATTCTCTGGCGCGGGGCGAACCGGGTTTCCGTTTCGCCAACGCCGCCACAACCCGAACCGCCCGGCCTGACGGCGGTGAAGGCAGAGGTCGCACGGCGCTGGCCAATGGTGGCCTTGCTCGATCTTCTCAAGGAAGCCGCGCTCGACACCGGGTTCCTCGACGCTTTCAAGACATCGGGCGAGCGCGTGGCGCTTGATCCCGCCACGCTGCAACGCAGGCTTCTGCTTTGCCTGTACGGGCTTGGAACCAATGCCGGGCTCAAGCGCGTCAGCGCCGGCGTCGCGGACGTAAGCTATAAGGAGCTGCTTCATGTCCACCGGCGTTTCATCCATGTGGAAGCCCTGCGCGATGCCGCGCGGCGCGTGGCCAACGCTACCCTGGCGATCCGAAATCCGATGATCTGGGGTGACGTCGGCACGGCGTGCGCGTCGGACTCGAAGAAATTTGGCGCCTGGGACCGCAACCTGATGACGGAATGGCATATCCGCTATGGCGGACGCGGCGTGATGATCTACTGGCATGTCGAGAAACGCTCAACCTGCATCTACTCGCAGCTAAAACGCTGCTCGTCATCGGAGGTCGCCGCCATGATCGAGGGCGTGCTGCGCCACTGCACCGATCTGGAGATTCGCCGTCAGTATGTTGACAGCCATGGTCAAAGCGAGGTGGCGTTCGCTTTCTGCAAGCTGCTCGGCTTCGAACTGGCCCCGCGCCTGAAGGCGATTGCGCGCCAGAAACTGTGCCTGCCGCGTCCGGGCATGAAGGGCGAGCTGCCGAACCTGATGCCGATCCTCTCGGAGGTGATCGACTGGGCCAGCATCGAGCGGCAATACGACGAAATGGTGAAGCACGCCATCGCCATGCATCGTGGCATCGCTGATGCGGAAGCGATCCTGCGCCGCTTCGCGCGATCGGAGATCATGCATCCCACCTACAAGGCTCTCGCCGAACTGGGACGGGCGATCAAGACGATCTTCCTGTGCCGCTATCTGCGCACGGAGGCGTTGCGGCAGGAAATACACGAAAACCTGAACGTGGTCGAGAACTGGAACAGCGCCAACAGCTTTGTTTTTTTCGGCAAGGGCGGTGAGGTGGCGACCAACCGGCTGGAGGATCAGGAGATTTCGGTGCTGGCGCTGCACCTGCTCCAGAACTGCCTTGTCTACGTCAACACGCGGATGCTGCAATCCGTTCTGGGCAATCCGGCCTGGGCGGCACGCATGACGCCGGAGGATCACCGCGGCCTGACGCCCCTCAGCTATGCGCACGTCAATCCCTATGGACGCTTCCAGGTCGACCTGGAGCGGAGGATCGACTTCGACATGAAGGTGGCGGCATAGCCAACTCTTTACAGAAGGCGCATTTTGTAAAGAGTATGCTTCCGCCACCCATGTGAATTCAAGCACTTGACCAGAAGGTGACGCCGATGCCCGGCCGGCGAAATGTAAAGAGTGACGTAACCGTTGCCGCCGACGGCCACGAACGGCGCAAGGACTTCCTCGGTGAAGCGGAGGTCGCTGCCCTGTTGGAGACGGCCCGCAAGACCCGACACGGCATCCGCGACCACCTGCTCATCCTGATGATGTACCGCCACGGCCTGCGCGTCAGCGAGGCGATCGCGCTGCGCTGCGAGGATGTGAACCTGAAACAGGCACGCATCTGGATCCCGCGCCTGAAGAACGGTCTGTCCGTCGAACAGCCGATCGCCGGCGATGAACTGCGTGCCGTGAAGCGTTGGCTCGCCAAGCGTCGAGATCATCTGCCGTGGTTGTTCATTTCCGAGCGCAACCAGTCATTCACCCGCCAGGGCGTCAACTACATCATCGCCACGACAGCCGCGCGGGCCGGCTTGGCGAAGGTTCACCCCCACATGCTGCGGCACTCGTGCGGCTTCTCGCTCGCCAATCGCGGTTATGACCTGCGCCTCATCCAGGACTATCTCGGCCATCGTGACCCCAAGCATATCGCCCGTTACACTCGCGTTGCCGCCAAACGTTTTGACGGGCTGTGGGGAGCATAACGATGGCGGCGAGCAAAACCGTTACCACCAAGAATCTCATTGCGCTCGGAGCCGAATGCTTGGCGGATATCCTTTTTGCTCTCGCGGAGGAAGATCGTGATATCAAACGGCGTCTGCGACTGGAGATCGCCGAACAGGATGGCGGAGATGAACTTGCTGCCGAGATCGGCAAGCGACTGACATCGATAAAGAACGCCTCGTCCATTATCGATTGGCAGAAACGGAAAGCTTTCGAGAAGGACCTGGATCTGCAACGCCAGATGATCACCGAACGCGTTGCGAAAACCAGACCCGATTTGGCCCTTGAATTGATGTGGCGCTTCATGGCCCTCGCGGAACCGGTCATCAATCGGGTTGATGACAGCAATGGCGTCGTCGGCGAGATCTTTCGGCAGGCCGGTCATGAGTTGGGGGAGATCGCCATCAAGGCCAAGCCGGAGCCACTGCTGCTTGCCGAGCAGACGTTTGACGCCGTTACCAACAATCATTACGGCGAATATGACCGACTGATCCCCGCCATCATGCCGGCGCTGGCCAAGGAAGGCATCGATCATTTGAAAGCCAAGCTTCATGACACCATTGATCGACGCCCGCGAAGAAATGGCGAATACGATCATCGGGCGGCCGCTATTGTACGGACCCTCCAGGAAATAGCCGATGGCGAGGACGACGTTGACGCTTTCATTGCTCTTACCCCGCTGAAGGCGCGGCAGACACCGAGGGTCGCCGCCGGCATTGCGCGACGGCTTCTCACGGCAGGGCGCGCGCAAGAGGCGATGATCGCACTACAGAAAGGTACGCCGAACGAAGGGGCCGTCGCCACGCATGATCTCTGGATTGATGGATACCATAGTTATTTTGGTCACTCCGAATGGGAGGACGTCTATATCGATGTGCTCGACGCGACAGGCGAGCCTGAAAAGGCACAGCAGATTCGTTGGGACAGCTTCGAAAAGCACCTCCTCCGTGACCGTCTGCGAGACTATCTGAAGCGGCTTACTGACTTCGACGATGTCATCGCCGAAGAAAGAGCTCTAACCCATGCGTTGACCTTCCCCAATATGGTGTCAGCATTGGATTTTCTCATCGAATGGCCGGCGCATGAGCAAGCCGCCAAACTCATCCTACGACGCCATACAGAGATCGATGGCAATGCCTATTATCTGTTGGATCCAGCCGCACGAGCCCTTGAAGGAGCCTATCCGCTCGCCGCCGTGCTGCTGCGACGCGCTATGATCAGTGACACGTTGGACCGCGCAAAGTCGACCCGATACCGTCATGCCGCCCGTCATCTCGCGGAGTGCCAATCGCTGCACAGCGCAATTCCGGACTACGTCAATCTTGGGGATCATGCCGCCTTCCTGGCATCGCTACAGGACAAACATCGACGCAAGGAAGGCTTCTGGGGGCGCGTTCGGGAGTTCTCGACAAAGAGATAATCGCGTTCTTCTTTTGTTCGGTTGGCTGTCGCTTTTGAACAGCTATGAGGTCATTGGGCCTATGCGGAGGCAACGGACATGTTGGTCGGGAGCATTCTACAATGAGGCAATACGCGCGCTCACTTTGATTGCAGCGCCGCAGTATGTCGAGAGGTTTCACGCATATTACCTGATAAATCCATATCGCTGTTGAGTATCAGGGAGTGAGACTTAACAGTGAGAACAAAAACATCAATCGACAGATAAGCTTCCCGCTGTGAAGCCTGTCAATTGTCTGCCCCACCACTTCGGCCTGCGATCTCGTTCCATCGCCACCCTCCTAACTCGGCCGTGTCGGGAATACCGGAACCCGCATTGACATCACGGTATACTAGGTATAGGGAGATTGGTGTGAACAACAGTTCACCAACAAGGGAGGAAAATATGAAACTGTCTAGACGCAGCGCTTTGGCGTGCATCGCACTCACCAGCGCTAGCATGCTTGCAATGACAACGTTCGCTGCGCAGGCGGGTACGTTAATGGACCGAATCGAAAGCGGAGAAGCCATTCGTTTGGGTTTTGCCAACGAGGCTCCCTGGGCATTTCCAGGGAAGAATGGGGAGCCGCTCGGCTTTGCCAATGCGATCGCACTTGGTGTCCTGAAGTCGATGGGCCACGAGAAGATCGAGCCTGTAGTAACGTCATGGGGCGCCTTCATCCCGGGCCTCCAAGCGCGCCGGTTCGACATAATCACTGGTGGAATGTACATCCTCAAAGATCGCTGCGAGAACATCGCATTCTCGGAACCTATTGGCAATTTTGGCAACGCGTTCCTCGTGCCCAAGGGTAATCCGAAGAACCTTCGCACTTATCGCGACATCAAAGAACAGCAAGCCACCATGGTTACGGGTGCGGGCTATAATACGATCGGGGAAGCAAAGAAAGAGGGCGTCGACGACAGCCACATCATGCAGGTGCCAGGTCCGACGGAAATGATCGCCGCTGTAAGGGCAGGTCGTGCAGACGCGGCAGCATTAGCTTATTTCGGCGCTTCTGAAGCTGTAGCTATGTCGCGAGGCGAACTCGAAGTTACCGATCCATCAGCGATGCCAGATTGGACACATAACTGGGCCGGCATCGGTTTTCGTACCGAGGACAGCGATTTCCTTGTGACGTTCAACAAGGCGCTGAAAGAGTATCTCGGCTCCGAGAAAATGCTGGAAGACGTAAGGGAATATGGATACACCGCGGCCCAATTGCCCGGAAACGTATCAACTAAGTGGATATGTCAAAACCGGTAGGATCATTGTGCCGACCTGTTGAAGCCCTTTCGCAGCGGATAGGCCGTCGGCCGAAACACAATCATGTCCTATTTCCATTTCCTGTCTGACTATGGCTGGCCCCTAGTCAACGGTGGCATCGTCACTGCCATGCAAACTGCGCTTGCAGTCGTCGTGGCAGTGGTGCTCGCCTTCGTGGCTGGCCTCATGCGTTTGGCGCGGCTTGCACCGGCACGCTGGGTCGCCACCATGTACATCGAGATTTTTCGTGGCACTTCAATGCTCGTCCAGTTGTACTGGATTTTCTTTGTCCTGCCGCTGTTCGGTTTAAATTTGGATAAATTCACGGCTGGTTTTATTAGTGTCGGCTTGAACCTCGGGGCGTATGGGGCTGAGCTGGTCCGCGGCGCCATATTGTCCGTGCCAAGGGGCCAGTGGGAGGCTGCGCTTGCGCTGAATATGTCGCCGCTCTGTCGTATGCAGCGCATTATACTGCCTCAGGCCCTGTCCATCATGCTACCGGCTTGGGGCAATTTGCTGATCGACCTCCTCAAGGCTACGTCATTGGTCGCGCTGATATCGGTGCCTGACCTCATGTTCCAAGCCGAGCAGATCAACGCTCGCACTTTCTTGTCAGCCCAAGCCTTCGGCTCCGCGCTCATTATATACTACGTGATGGCGAGGCTCGTTATCACACCGTTCATGCGGTGTTTCGAACGCATAATGAGCCGTCACCTTGGGAGAATGTGAAGTATGTTAGACTGGCGTTGGGACTTCACTTGGTCAATTCTGCCGCAGCTTCTGGTGGCGACGGGTAATACGTTGCTTGCGGCGGGAACTGGCTACGTCATTGCCCTCTTTCTAGGACTCATTTTTGCGCTGGCTCAACGCACGCCTTTTAGGCTGCTGACCGTGACGGTACGCGAGATCATGGAATTTATCCGGTCCACTCCTTCGATTCTCCAGATATTCTTTGTCTTCTATGTTGCACCACAGTTCGGCATCCGCCTTTCTCCTTGGACGTCAGGCATGATCGCCATCGGCTTGCATTACGCCGCCTATCTCTCCGAAGTCTATCGTGGTGGGCTCGAAAGTGTACCGACGGGGCAGTGGGAGGCAGCGACTTCGCTCAACCTCAGCATATCACGCACCTATTTCCGCATCATTATCCCACAGGCGCTGCCACCTTCGCTTGCCGGCATGGGCAACTGTTTGGTCGGCATCTTCAAGGAGACGCCGATTCTGTCGGTAATTGGCGTGGTGGAACTCATGCACACTGCCAACGCTATCGGTTCGGAAAACTACCGCTATCTTGAGCCATATACCCTAGTCGGGCTCATATTCCTGATCATCTCGCTGCCATCTGCCACAGCTATACGGATGATGGATGTGTGGGTGGGCCGACAATTTGGAATTAGTCAATCAACTGCTTTGAACTGATCGGACAAAAGTGAGATGGACGACGCGTACGATATGCCCCCGCAACTCATTAGCGAGTCGAAGCCAATGGTGAGTTTCAAAAGAGTGCGCAAGGCGTACGGGTCACTTGTAGTCATTGACGATCTAAATTTGGACATTTTTGCCGGCGAGATGGTATCAATAATCGGTCCGTCAGGCTCAGGAAAGACGACAGTACTAAGGGTATTAATGACCCTAGAGCAGATCCATGGGGGATGCATTTATGTAGATGGGAAGCCCCTAACTCATATGGAGAAGAATGGAAAGCTGGTACCAGCCGATCGTCGATACATTCGGGAGCGGCGATCAGCCATCGGCATGTGCTTTCAGAACTTCAACCTGTTCCCGCACATGACGGCTCTTGAAAACTGCATGGAAGGGCCGGTCCACGTTCTTGGTCTATCAAGGACCGAGGCTCGCGAGCGATCCATTGAGCTACTTGAGATGGTTGGGATGTTGCACAAAATGGACCAACATCCCTCACGGCTATCTGGTGGTCAGCAGCAGCGCGTCGCGATTGCCAGAGCGCTCGCAATGCGTCCTAAAGTGATGTTGTTCGATGAGGTAACGTCCGCGCTTGACCCGGAAGTCATTGGGGAGGTGACGAACGTAATAAGAAAGCTCGTGGCAGAACAAAACCTGACCATGTTGATGGTTACCCATCAGATGGGGTTTGCTCGCGACATCTCGGATCGTGTTTGCTTCTTCTATGGAGGCAAAATTGAGGAACAGGGTCCTCCAGCCGAATTGTTCGGAAACCCTCAAAAGGATCGAACGCGGCAATTTCTGCGCGCTGTGAAGGAGGCAAACTGATCGAGTCCCTGGTCAGCGCCGTAGCGCCAATGTGGCGGATTGGCTCTCGCGTTCAATTTTTTTGGTGCGCCAGATAACAAATGAGGTCTGCAGTCCTGAACTGGAATGAGCGAGCGGACCCTGGAGTTAGCCTCTCCCAAGGTGCGTATTTCAGGCGATCGTGAGCACGGTTCACGGGATCATGAGCACCCTTTTCGGACGTGCTCAGACAAGTTCTACAGGATGCCTGGTTCAAAACGAGGAACCTGATCCCCAACCCAGAGATTGTCAGATTGTCGATGCGCCGGATCAGAGAAGTTTTGCCTCCAAGGCATGTCCAGGCCTTGCCCGAGCGTGCCGCCTCGACCTTGCGCACGAGATCCCGCAGCTGTCCAGATAGGTCCGGTCTCGGCTTATCTTGCAAGCCACCCGGTAGACTTCCGAAATATGTGGAGCGCCGGATTATGCGGAGTCCGCGGCGGCAATTACTTGCCGCCTGCGGTGTTGAACATTTGAGCGATTTGAGCAGCGATCACTCAACATAATCTGCCGATCGGCTGACGGACTTCAGCATGGCCAGCAGCTTGTCGGGAGCGGAAGCGACCCGGCTTGAGCGACGGACACAGACGGGGCCGACCCCCCGGTTGCCTGGTTGAACTCATTTGCGATTGATTTCGCCGTTTTCGGCGCGGTCAAGGTAAGCGGTGCACCAAGGCACCTTGCAATAGGCCGATGAACATGGAGCTTTCGCGCCATGACATTGGAACATGCAGAGAGCGATGTGGTCGCCGAGATCAGCAGCACCCCGGCGGCTGAAGATGGTGCAACGATGCCCGGCCGCGCGCGGCAACGGAGGCTGTGGAGTTGCGCCGAGAAGCGCGCGTTGGTCGACCTTGCGAGCGCGGCGGGGTCGTCGGTGACCGAGGTCGCGCAAGCGTTCGGCATGGCTCCGTCACAGCTATATATGTGGCGCAAGCAGATGGCCGGCGGCGAGCTCGATGTCGACCAGGGGGTGGCCACCTTCGCGCGGATCGAGGTGAATGATCTGCCCGAGGTCGAACGCCCCGTCTCCGATTGCCCGGACCCGGCCGGCAAGATCGTGGTGGCCTTTCCGAACGGCGCGCGATTGCGGATCGACGGGACCGTCGATCCGACAGCGCTGCGCATCGTCCTGGCGGAGTTGAGCAGGTGATCACGGTGGTGCCGACCGACCGGATTTTCCTGTGCTGCGGCGCGACCGATATGCGCCGCGGGATCAACAGCCTGGCCCGAATGGTGCAGCAGGTGCTCGCGCTCAATCCGCACACCGGCGCGATCTTCTGCTTCCGTGGACGCAAGGGTCATATCATCAAGATTTTGGCGCATGACGACCAGGGGTTCTGCCTATTCACGAAGCGGCTTACCGACGGCTGTTTTGCCTGGCCCGCCACCAAGGATCAGGTCGCCGTTTCGCTTAGCAAGGCGGAGCTTTCGCTGCTTCTGGAAGGGATCGACTGGCGCCGGCCGAGCAAGACTTATCGGCCGCGTCTGGCTGGCTGATTTTGCTCGTTTCTCTTTGATTTTGTGTCGAGTCTGCTTTCGTGAAGGAGGTGTTTCGGGTATGTAATTTGGGTGTCGGAACAAGCTCCCTCAATCGCTGATTTCCTCGCCCGGATCGCGCTTCTGGAGGCGGCCGTTGCTGCCCGTGACACCACCATCGCCGAACGCGATGAGCAGTTGCGCAGAGAGCGCGCCGAGACCGCACTTCGCATCCAGTGCCTG
>NZ_SRSR01000397.1:0-278 GCF_004792275.1 Mesorhizobium sp. M4B.F.Ca.ET.143.01.1.1 | reverse complement strand
GCAGCAGCGCCGCGCCAATAAGCAATTGGCCACCTGTGATCTTGGTGCCGAAAACCTTGTTCAGGGCATCGGCGACCAGACCGGCTGCATCCCGCACCGCCTTGAACAGCGGCAGGACGACATTGTTCAGGACGGCAAAGACGTCGCGGCCAAAGCCAACGATGGCATCGCGCCAGATCAGGATCCACGGATTGCGAACACGGTTGTCGGCGCCGATCAGCGCGAACAGCAGATCACGGATGCCGGAGAGGAGTTTCGCGTTGAGCGCTCGCCCGAAG
>NZ_SRSR01000396.1:0-279 GCF_004792275.1 Mesorhizobium sp. M4B.F.Ca.ET.143.01.1.1 | reverse complement strand
GCCATAGGCCGCCGCCGGTACCTCATGCACGAGGGCATAGCTTTCCTCATGCACGCCGCCGAGCAGCCGGCCGAAAGCCTCGAAGATCGCCTTGAGATAGGCTTCCAGTTCGAGCTTGGTGTTGGTGCCGTCGACGACCTTGATGTCCAGCCTGAATGTGTTGGTGCCGTGCGCGGCCAGTGACTTGCCGCCGGCGAACCAGTGCTGTGGGTCGATGTAGTTGACCGCGACCGCGGTGATTGTCGGGTCCTTGCGCATCAGCTTCGCGGTGATGTCCGT
>NZ_SRSR01000395.1:0-279 GCF_004792275.1 Mesorhizobium sp. M4B.F.Ca.ET.143.01.1.1 | reverse complement strand
AGCAGTTCGCCCGTGGGGACCGACACTTCGCATCTGCCGAAAACGACCGACGCCTATCTGGAGCATTCGGCCGATGGAGCCAAAGTCGACTGGACGGATCGCCGCCAGGTCATCGACTTCATGGTCAGGGATGCGCGGGCGATCGCCAGCACCGCCCATCCGTTCGACGAGGCGGGGATGAGAGCGTTCATCGAACGGGATTACAGCAGGTCCGGCGGCTTCCTGAGCGCCACCAATCATTTCATGCTCAAGGGCGGTAACCAGTGGAAGGGCCGCCTG
>NZ_SRSR01000394.1:0-279 GCF_004792275.1 Mesorhizobium sp. M4B.F.Ca.ET.143.01.1.1 | reverse complement strand
AGTGCATCGGTGGCCTCGTCGATCGCGACCGTTTTCCATTCCGGATTGTTGCTCTCGCCCAAACCGCCAGCGATCTCCGAGGTCCGCAGGAGCCGTTCGGGAACGAGCCGGCCGTCGCGTTCTGTCAGGCGAACCAGGAACGGCAGGTCGGTGTATTTGCGGGCGTAGTCGTCGAAATACGGAACCGTGCGATCGAGGTAATATTCGCGAAGAATGACGTGGCCCATGGCCAATGCCAGCGCGGCGTCGGTCCCCTGCTTCGGGTTGAGCCAGATATCG
>NZ_SRSR01000393.1:0-279 GCF_004792275.1 Mesorhizobium sp. M4B.F.Ca.ET.143.01.1.1 | reverse complement strand
GGCCATCAATGCAGCATTCATACGGGTTGCGCCGTGGTCCGGTGGCGTGGCCGTTTGCTAAGGCGCCAGGGCTTGTGATTGTAATGAGTTTCCTGCCAACTAAGGCGTTCGGTCATGATTGGGCATGCCGAGAACTTGCAGAGGCTTTCGGAGTTCGCCGAAGAACTCTCCGCGTCACGGAATGAGCGGAACACCGATACGGACACATCGAGTTTTGTGGTGAACGGCCATTCGCTGGCCGCCAGGCTCCTCATCTTCGAGATGCCGGATGGCGACCAG
>NZ_SRSR01000392.1:0-279 GCF_004792275.1 Mesorhizobium sp. M4B.F.Ca.ET.143.01.1.1 | reverse complement strand
GATTCGTCCTTGAACGCTCGATCAGATTCGTCGAGTGCAGAACATGTAGGCGAGCGTGCTGGATTCGACGTCGTCGAAACCACGTGCCGTTTGTCCACAGACAGGCCAATCGCCCTTGATAGGTCAGGCCAGAAAGAAGCGACTTTCCGCCGATCTCCCCCGCAAGCCGCGAGACCCGGCCCTTCGAATGGCCGCTCAGGCCCTGGCCCAGACCAAATCGTCGAAGCATGGGCCACCTGAATGCGCGCGACGCAAGGAAGCCGGGAAGTAGGAGCCCCT
>NZ_SRSR01000391.1:0-279 GCF_004792275.1 Mesorhizobium sp. M4B.F.Ca.ET.143.01.1.1 | reverse complement strand
CCAAGATATTCGTCCTGCAGGACGAGGTGATCGGGCGCATCGTCGAGGCGCTGTCGGTTCGGCTAACGGAAGGCGAGAAGGCCCAGATTGCCCGCTTGCCGACCCGAAATCTCGAAGCATACGACTTCTACATCCGCGCCGAGCAGAATGCGTATACGGTCGACTTCAGGCCTCTCGGGGAAGCTCTGTCCTTGTATCAAAAGGCCATCAAGCTCGATCCGGCGTTCGCGGACGCCTATTCTGGATATGCCCGGGCCACTGTGGACGTGCTCGGCTTCG
>NZ_SRSR01000390.1:0-279 GCF_004792275.1 Mesorhizobium sp. M4B.F.Ca.ET.143.01.1.1 | reverse complement strand
GGTGCCGATCCCGCAATAGTTAAGAAGGGTATTACCCTTGCCGGGCGCCCCATAGCCGCAGATCGTCTTGCCTTCGTTCTTCGCCGAAATCAAGAAGCTGAGTAGGGCGCGCTTAGCGCCGTAGGCCCGCTCGGCGAATGACGTGTAGGTCTTCATCTGCGTGAGGCCGCCGGTCGCCTCTCGCTCGAGCAATCCAGCCACAGCTGGCGCCGGGCGATGGACGCTCTCAACCCGCGCCAAATATACTCGCAGCGAGCCTCCGTGCGTGGGCAGTTCCTC
>NZ_SRSR01000389.1:0-279 GCF_004792275.1 Mesorhizobium sp. M4B.F.Ca.ET.143.01.1.1 | reverse complement strand
CCGGCAAATCGACGGCATTCCGGCGGAGCGCCGTTTCCTCAGCAACCCGACAATAGCCCCGCTCGCGGTAGGCGCGGCGCTGCTCGACGGTGAATTCGCCTATCACCAGGGGCGCCATGAGGAGGACAACGGGCATCTGCGGCGCGCGGTCGAGGTCGACGACAACCTCTCCTACACCGAGCCATGGGCCTGGATGCATCCGCCGCGTCACGCGCTGGCGGCGCTCCTGCTCGACCAGGGCCATGCGGCGGAGGCCGAGCAGGTCTATCGCGACGATCT
>NZ_SRSR01000038.1:0-11764 GCF_004792275.1 Mesorhizobium sp. M4B.F.Ca.ET.143.01.1.1 | reverse complement strand
GATGAAGCCTGAGCTTGAGTCGATGGTCGAGGACAACGAGGCGTCGCCTTTGACCTTAGCGGCTGAGCAATATGCGACCGTCAACAAGTACGCCGGTGCGTTCCTGGAGGCGTTCACATTCCGCTCACCTCGATCCTCCAAGATTTTACAAAGGAGAATGAAAGCTTCGGCATCCTGCACACAGGTCGCCGCAACAGTGAGCTGCACTCGGGCGAGGCGGCATTCGACGGCATCAAGGGGTCGGTCTGGCAGCCGCGCTTCTACCAGACCAGCGAGATTTTACTCGGCTCCATGGGAATGACCCTTCAGGATTTCGTGGGCAAGGATGAAGCCAAGGTCGCCAAGCAACTGATCGCTGCCGCAGCCGATGACAGCGCAAAGGCCGTCAAGGGCGAGGTGGAGGCTCACAAGAAGGTGTGGCTCGCCAAGAAAGACAATGAACGCGAAAAGCTCAGCGCTCAGGCCGGAGTCTGGGCAACCAGGCATGTTGGCCACCGCGTCGAATGCCCCGCCTGTGCATCGACCGCGCTCGTTGTCGGCGAACCTGTCACTGCGCCTGTGCAAAGGCTCAACGACGGAGCAATCACCGAGACGCAGGAATATCTACCCAATCAGTTCGAATGTGTCGCCTGTGGCCTCAAGATCGCCGGCCTGTCCCGGCTCGCTGCGGTTGGCCTCGGAGATCGCTATAAGAAGACGCAGGTTTACGACGCAGCCGAATATTATGCGCCCGAGGATGAACATGCGGGATACGAGGACGACAACAATGAGCGTTGATGTCGCCGCGAACTGGATGGAGACCCATCTTGGCGTTCAAGGCCGCTGATCAGATGCTCGAACCAGATCCGCGCTACGCGGATCTGGTTGTCGTCGAGGCCGGGGGCGTGCGCCGCTTGACCATGGACGATCATTATGCCGCGATCGCCGCCATCGTCCTAATGGGTGAGGCGCCGCAGGAGAGATTCGCGACGCGTTCGACCGCGCCCGAAACGTCCTGCTCTACGCCTGGTTTGACTATGACCTGTTGGTGACCGCCGAGAGCCAAGCTTTCGGCGCCTTCGAACTTGCTCTCAAGCGTCGCCTGAATGGAAATGGCGCGGGGAAGGGCGGTGCGCTTTTCAAACTCATCAGCGAAGCTCGAGAGCAGGGTGTGCTCCCCGCGCCAACTACATCCGCCGTGGGACGGATCGATCCCATCGAGGCGCTGCGTCATATGCGCAACGAGCTCGCGCATGGGGCGACGGACGTCCATTCCCCGGCCATGGCCCTTGATGTGGCGGGAGCCTGCGCGAAGGCGATCGACCTCGTCTTTCCGAAACCCGTTCCGGCGCCGTGATCGGATCCATCTCGCTTGAGGTCTACGCTCGCTGCCTTGCGCTCGGCGGCGCAAAGGCTGCCGCACGATCCTGATCGGCTGCCTGGCAAGCCGCGATTGACATGGCAACAAGCGTGGTCCGTCACGATCAGCGAGCTCTGGTCTCGGTCTTACCGCCAGAACGGTTCGTCCGCGTAGATGCTGTAGCCTATGCCCTCTGGGGTTGTCCTGCGCCCAAGCCACAACGTCGTCCGTCGGTACGACGAGGCGTGTCTGCCCGGTCGGCTCCCAACAGTTCTTGCCGGATTTCATATAGAAGTCGCCCACGCCCTCGACATGGATCCGTCCGCTCGTTGCTCGCCGCAGATCAAACGTCGTCAGCTGGTAAGTGAGGAGCCCGCCATGCGTTCGACGCACGACGGCCACCGAGCTTTCTGGCTCATTGCGATAATAGTTTTCGATGTCGGCCTCGCTCTGTCGAGCGCATGGTGAAAGTTTTCGGGCATGCGACACGCTATGTCTCTCTCACTTCGTGTGGCCGTCAGGTGAGGGCCGATTGGATGGCATGCGGCGGTGCGGGGGATTGATTCAGTGCCACCCATCCAGGCAGTCTTGCAGGCGCTTAAGCGTCGGCGCCTCCAGCTCTCCGACAAGCACGAAGCTCTTGTCATTGAGTCCGTTCATCGAAGGGCCGAACAGGCCCGACACCGAACCATCTGTGTGCCGCGCCAGATAAAAGCGATCATGAAAACGGGCCTCGGTGACTGTCCGGAAATAGCTGAAGCGCACCCGATACCCATTTCGATTCCCATGGTCGGCAACGGTCCTGCGCCAGATCGGACCGGAGCCCACCTTCTTGCCCTTGGCATAGGGCGGCTGATGGATTGTGATCTCGGACCGGGGAATGTCGAGGCAGTCCAGGTACTTTCGAAAATTGTCGAGCCCGCCTGTGGTGCTCTCTTCGCTCTTGTCGAGAAAGATGAAGGGATCCGTTACGAGGATATCCTTGATCGGCCCTTTGCCACGATGGACCTTTCGCGCCATGTCGAAGAAGGCGTCGGCCTTCGCTTTCCAACCGCCGGCCACGGTCATCAGCTGAATGACGATCGAGCCGTCATCAGCGTCGGATCGGCCGCTGATGATCTGGCCAGGCCTGCCGGCGAGCCTCAAGGGACAATCCTGCTGCGGGCATGTTCCGTCACGAACGGTCACAAGCGGACGGTCTTCCTCCGTTTGCAGCCAGTTCGTAACCTCCTGTCGAAATGCGCTCGCATCCCAGAACCGCCCCTTAAAGTCGTAGTCGAACTCGAGCTCGTTGCTGGAGTTCAGTCCGAAAAGCTCGGGTGCCATCCGTTTGAGCGCTTCCCGATCTTTCGAGCGCGGCGGCAGTCCCATCCGCATGCGCCAATACCATTCGCTGATATCACTCATCGCTATAGGTCCCCAATTCCCCGTTGGCATAGGTGTACGCGCCGCATTGATGCCGTTGACGGCCGCGATCACGGCGTCTGAAAACCTGCTTTTCGTTAGGGTGCGGACCTATCCTTGCGGAGCGCCTCCACCATCGATCGGGCAAGAGCATATGCGCCATCGATGTCGCCGCGCTGCCAATCTGCCACCGAATGCTCAAGGTTGAACCAGGGCAAACGCGTCAGCGCCGCGCGCTGTTCGCCGGACAACGGCGTCGCCGCCGCGGGGTTTTCGAAGAGGATCGATGCCTCCCCAAGACAAAGGATCGCTGCGGAGTAGCGACTGACCTTCGGCGCCCCGCGAGAAAAGCGCCCGAAATGAGCCATCGGCGTGATCGACTGCCTGCCGCCGATATGATCGTCGAAAACTGGTGCGTCCTTCCAGCCGTAGAAGCCGTACCAGATCGCACCGGAGCAGAGTGTTCCGCGGTGTCCACTGATGAGTGGCGAACTCTGCTCCTCTTTGAGGACGTCCGCCCATTTTCCGAGATCGCGAAAATCGATCCACAATATGCTCGGCTTTCCCTCCGCGATCTGAGTCTCCTTGGCCTTGATTGAGCCGATCTTGCTGATCGCGTTTGTCTGGGTCGTGTCACCGGCCTTGTCCGGATCAGGCGCGCCAAACGGATGCAACTCTGAAACAGTAAAATCGATTCGTGCGCTCGGCACGTGTACGGTTGACCGCTCCACGCCATCCGGGGATGCGCCGTCGGCGATGTGCCGGGCGCGGGCGACCTGTTCATCATGCTCGAGCTTGGCCGTAACCTCGATAACGCCGCCCGACCCGTCGAGGTCGAATTGGAAATCGGGAGTCGGCGTCTTCGCCGTAGGAATGGGCCGAATTTGGAAACCTGCTTCCAGCATTGCGCCGTAGCATCGGATTTCCGCGAGGGCCCCCACGGCCTCCTGGAAATCGTCGGTCTGGATGACGCGTTTGACGCTGTTCGCGAGCCACGCCGGCCCGCCATTCTCCAACCCAATCCTATCAATGGCTTGGTTGACCAGATAGTCCTTGGGCGCGCGCCTGTAATCGACCCGCTGGTTGAATGCGTTCATCGCTGACCAGGCAGGATGGCGCCCTCTAGCCTTGTCGTAGTGAGCGTTGATCTCTGCGATTTTATCGTCGTTCAGTAACCCAAAAAGTCCCTGCAGTTTCCTATCCCTCAAACCTTTCAATCTTTATGCCCCTATCGATAAGAGACGGCAATGATGCGCCATTAAAGTCCGGGATCAAACAGCTAGCGGCCGCCGATCGGGGCCCGCGCTGCCGCAGCAGGTCGCCGATTGACGCGCCACCAAGACGGTATGATCCACGATCAGAAGATGTGGCGCTCGATGAAGTCGAGCGGATCATCATCTAAGGGGCCGATCTAACGGCCGCAGCGTTCGACCATCTCATCTGCGATCGCCATGAGACTGTAGGCTTGGACCTTGCGGCTGACGGGTATCAGAAGCTCCACCGGCTTGGTCAGTTTCTCGGCCTCGACGGTACACCGCACTGCGCCGCTGACGCGTCTCCATCGTGGGGAAACAGCACGTCGACCTCGAATAACTCTTCGCCGCGCTGATGACGGAACAGATCGCAGGTCAGAGCGCCACGCTTGGTCGGTTTCCCCTTCGGCCACCGGTCGTAGTAAAACCCCTCAAGATTGTGCTTCTCTGGCATCGACGGCATCCGGATAGCAGGGACGGCACCGTGCCGCTGAACGGGAGTTGTAAGATCAAGACAAATGCTTGCATGCCAGATCTGGTCGATACTCGGTTGTCGCGGAACATCGGACGTCTGGTTTTAGGTGCTGAGCGGCTCGCCCAATGTCGCCAGTGGGCGCATTGCTGCCGCCAGCTGGCAACCGCTACGAGCATGGGGAAGGACGAGCAGGGCGCTGGAACGGCGCCAGGCTCTGTTCACTTGCTATGCCTAGAAATGTGCATATATTGTGGGTATGAGAGAGGTCGGAGATTTGTCATGACCCACGTACAGCTCGCACAATCGAAAGTGGTCTCAGGCTTTGTCGATAGCCTTCAGGAGCCGCGCACGCCTTATATCTCGCCGAAGCGCCTGTCGCAGGCGCTGGGCGTGAAGGTGGCCAACCTGGCGCAATTGACCGGCGTCCATCGCAACACGCTGCGCAATCCCTCGTCGGAGCGCCTGCAGGGCCGGATGCGCGAGATGGTGAAAGTGATCTCGGCCGCGACGGAGCTCACCGGCGACGTCGACAAGGCGATCTACTGGTATCGCAATGAGCCGATCGCCGACTATGGCCATCGCACGGCGGCTGAACTCGTCGCGGACGGCCAGGTCGAAGCAGTCCTGGCCTTCATCCGGGATCTCGAGAACGGGGCGCGCGGGTGAAGGTCACCCGCGTCGGGCCGGACGAGATCTTCCATCGCTATCTGACACCCAAATGGGCTTTCCTGCCCACCAGCGGTGCCGGCGCGGCGATCGACGGCGGTCGTTTCAACCGGCCAGGCGTCGAAGCACTCTATCTGTCCCGTTCGACCCAGACGGCTCTTGATGAATACAAGCAGGGTGCCAGCATCACCCCGCCGGCCACCCTTGCGGCTTACAAGATCACGCTCGCCGAGGTGGCCGACCTTTCGCAGGGATTCGACCCGGACATCTGGGATAGCGCCTGGAAGGAATGGGATTGTGCCTGGCGCCAGATCGCTCGCATCGACAAAAAAATTCCGCCATCGTGGAAGCTCGCGGACCTGATCATCACGGCCGGGCTTCGCGGCATCCTGTTCCCGTCGCTGCGTCACGCCGGCGGCACCAATCTGGTGATCTTTCCGGCCAATCTTGTCGACGCCGATCATGTCGCGGTTCACGATCCCGATCACCGGCTGCCGAACGACCAGTCGTCGTGGTCGTGAATGCCGCCTCCCGCTGAGGGCCGGACGCGGCAACACCCGATCAAGACACCTGGTCTTCAACAATATTGCCCTTTGCTTCTTCCTCTTCGCCGTCGCCCTCCCCAACAACCAACCCTACCGGAATATCCCCCGCCAAGAGCTTGTCCTTTGACAGCAGCCCTGCGTCCTCGAGCGCCTCGAAATCCGGCAGGTCGCGCAGCGTGTCGAACCCGAAGTGCGAGAGGAAGGTTTTCGTCGTGACATAAGTGTAGGGCGCACCAGGCTGCGGACTGGGGGAGCATGAGGATTTGTGGGGCGGGCTGGAACGAAGTATGTCGTCACCGTTGAATCTTGACGGGGCCGGCGGATTTGAAAAGGGCAAAACGGGCAGCGACGAAAACTGCCGGAGAGGCGGCAGCCTCGGAGGATGAGATTTCCATCCTGCAATTCCGCATCTGGCTGAAGGACGTGAGCCCCATGGTGTGGCGTAGGGTTCAGGTTCCCTCGACGATGACGCTACGCGAGTTTCATGGCGTCCTTCAGGTCGCGATGGGATGGGAAGGCATACACCTTTACCAGTTCGTCATTCACACGGTGCGGTACGGCTCGTGGGAGGCGGGTGCCCGCTTTCCGGCTATCCCACTTGGCAATTTGCAACTGCGTAACGGCAGCCGGTTCCTGTACGAGTACGACCTCAACTTCCCTTGGGAGCACGAGGTCCGGCTAGAGCAGCGCCGGCCTGTCAAACCCGGAGCTCACTATCCGGCGTGTACGGGCGGCGACGGCAACTGTCCGCCTGAGGATTGTGGTGGACCGGAAGCCTGGATGTGGCAGAGGGACGAGGCGCTCGGGCCTGACCTCCATGAGGATCTCGCCACAGCATTGGAATTCATCACGGAAATCGGCGACACCCGGTCCCTTGCGGTCCTCGATGATCCGGACCGCGCTTGGGAATTACAGGAATTGCGGTTTCGGATCAAAGGCGGAGCTACACTGCTGGGCCAGTCGTTCGAGCGGCGGAAAGTGAATGATCGCCTGCGGCAGAGCGAACATCTGATCCTCATGCACCAGCAGATGTGACGGGCCTGATGACCTGATCTTTCGAAAGAAGATTGGCCCCCAGAAGGGCGGCATCATCACCGCGAGTGTTGATGCCCGAAAGCAAGGCTGGGATGGCGTTTGCGGCCTGCTTGATCGAGATCATGTCGGTTTACCGGACGATTTTCGGATTGCTAACTGATGGTCTTTATCAGCGTTTCCGGCAGGCCGCAGAGGAGAAACGGGCGTCATGGGCGCAATCAGTTTTCCACTCCGGTCATTCTGGAAAACTCATTGCGAGGACATGAGATGCGGGCGCGGCTGGTTCTGGAGATTATGGGTGACGATGGTGAGATGATTGCAATGGAAACCGTCGCCGATCTGGTGAAGGTGACGAAGGGCGCCGAGGATCTCGGTCTGTCGTTGTCGGAGGCGAAAGGCCTTCTTACGAAATTACAGCAGGCGATGGTGGAGACGCAGGTGGAACTTTGGCTGAGCGAAAACCGCGAGCTGGATGGGCGTCGCCTGCGCAGCAAGGGCAGTTACCCAATAACCTTCCATACGCTCTTTGGGGACGTCCGCCTGAAAAGCCCCCGATACTACCTGCCGCACTCGGTCGGCGGAAACGATCCAGCAACGATCTCTCCACTCCGGAAACTGATCCCCGACCGCCCGAGCGCCTCTATCTGGAAACGCGGTGGGCATCGCTCGTCCCCTATGCCGCCGCGGCCGAGCTGCTGGCCGATGTGCTGCCGGTCGAGAGCGGCGCCAACGCCACGACGGTTCGGCAGCACGCCTTGCAGGCCGCCAGGCGCATCGAGCGGGAACTGACCGAAGAGCGGGTTTCCTTCATGCAGGATGCCTGTCCGCGCGACTGGATGAACCTGCCCGTTCCCGATGGCCGCATCGTCATCGGTCTGGATGGCGGGTATATCCGTGACCGCAACGATCGAAAGAAGAACTTCGAACTGATCGTCGGCCGCTCCTTACCCGAGGACGGAGATGCCCGTTACATCGGTTTTGTCCATGGCTACGATCGCAAGCCGCAGCGGCGTATCCTTGACCATCTTAAAAAGCAGGGTGTTCAGGCCAATCAGGACATCACCTTCATCACCGACGGAGGAGAAGAAGTCCGCTCGCTTGCCGAGATGATCGCGCCGGCAAGCGAACATGTCCTCGACTGGTTCCACATCACCATGCGCATCACGGTCCTGCGCCAATTCGCCCAGGGTCTCGAAAACCATAATGAGCAGGCCGGACAGGATCTGCTTGAAACCCTGCGCAGGATCAAATGGCACCTCTGGCATGGCAATGCGTACCGTGCCAGTGAGGAAATCGGCGACCTGCAATTCGATGCGGAAGCGCTCGAAACGGACTACCCGATCATGCGCAAATTCCTCACGGCCATTGGCGAGTTCCGATCCTACATCGCTTCCAACAGTGCCAGCCTGATCAACTACGGCGAACGCTAACGGTCCGGTGAGCGGATATCCTCGGCCTTCGTCGAGGCAACCGTCAATGCCGTCATCAGCAAGCGGTTCGCGAAAAAGCAGCAGATGCAGTGGAGCAGGATCGGCGCGCATCTTCTGCTGCAAACCCGAACGCAGACCCTCGACGGCTCCCTACGCTCGACCTTCCAGCAATGGTATCCCGGTATGGCGAACGACAATCACGAACCAGACGAAACAGCTCTCGCCGCATAACTGCCCCACACTTCCTCATGCTCCCCAGGAAGCGGCGAAGGTTCGGCCCCTCATGCAGATTTCCGGCATGAACGCGTGGGCCGTGCCAACAGCTGACGGCGGCCAGCAGGTCGCCTTAACGACACCTGACGGCCTGACGATCTATGGCCGCATCGTCGGCCCGCAGGGCGAAGATATCTCGGCCGCACTTCTGGCGACAACGCCGACCGTGACGCCCGAGGCTTCCCCCTTGGGATGGGGAGCCCGTCACCACGTCTGCAACACAGGCAACGCAGGCCGCTCCGCAAACGGCGACGAACTTGACGCGGTCAGTCACAGTTCCGGCGCAGACGCCTCCGGCCTCCGCCGCACCGGCAGTTCAGCCGCCAGCAGCGCCGCCGGCACCCCCCGCCCCTGCCGCCGGCAGCACTCCGCCACAGCAGGCAACTACCGCGCAGCCGGTCCCGCAAGCCTCTCAGCCACAGGCCCAGCCGCAGCTGCTCGCATCGGTCGGATCGGAGAATGTCACGGACGTTCCGAAGGCGTCGAGTGTCGAACAGTTGATGCAGCAGGCCAAAGACTTTTCCATGTGGTTCCCAATCAACCAGCCAAAGCCGGGATCACCGCTCGTCTATGTCTTCGTCGATCCGACATGCCCACATTGTGCATGGTCGTTCGATCATCTGTTGCCGCGCATCAAGGACAACAGCATCGATCTGCGCGTGATCCTGACGCCAATCCTTTCCGCCCAAGCGTTCGACATCGCGGCCTCAATCATGCACCAGGACGACATTCCAACAACGCTGCTCGAACAGTCGCGCTCCATCATCGGCTCAGGCAAACCGGCTCCAAAGGTCGATCCGAAGGACTTCGACAAGCGCGTCACCGACGGGTTGCGCCGTAACGTGCTTTGGATGCGCGCCAATGGCGCTCCGGGCGTTCCGTTTTACCTCTACCGGTCTGACAAAGGCGCACAGTTTGCCTTCGGCTCGCTGACCGACGCCCAATTGGCAACAGCTCTTCCCGAACCTCAGGCAACACCGAACACCGCCGCCAATACCGGGGCGCCCGCGCAATGAACCAGCACGTCGATTACGGCCAGATTGAAACAGTGCTCATGCGCGCCGATGTCTATCGTGCAGCATACAAACGCATGAGCATCATCGCCCTTGCCCTGCTCGTGACCACCGTCATCTCGGTAATCGCGGCCGTGACGATGGCACTCACGAAGCCGGAGCCGCGCTATTTCGCATCGACGACCGATGGCAGAATCCAGCCGCTCATCCCTCTCGATCAGCCACATTTGAGCGCTGCGGAGATCACGACCTATGCCGCCGAGGCGGTCACACGCTCGTTCACCTATTCCTTCGCGACCTATCAGCAGGACTTCCAGGACGCGCAGCAATATTTCACCAAGCCGCAGGGCTGGAATTCCTTTGTCGATGCGGTCCAGAAGTCCGGAACCCTCGATCTTGTGAAAAACAAACGTCTCAACACGACAGCCATCGCGCAGCGGGCTGTCATCGTGCGTGAAGGCGTCGGTCCGAACGGCATTTACGAATGGATCGTTCAAATGCCGGTGCGCGTGACCTACCAGTCAGCATCCGAAGTTACCGGCCAGAACATGATGGTCACTGTCACATTGCAACGCTTACAAAGCTATGAACACCCGCGCGGCGCGGCCATTTCCCGCTTCCTCGCAGCCCCCGGAGGTGCTTGATGAAACGATTGGCCGGTAATTTTGCTTTCCTATTGGCTTTGAGCGGATCGGCCCTCGCTCAGCAGGCGGTCCAGCCGTCTCCGACCTATACCGAGCCACAGGCGGGCATGCCCGCCGAACTGCCGGTACAACGGCCGCAGCCGGCCGCGCAGGCCCAACAGGGGCAGCAGGCCGAACCCGGCGATGAACGTCCGCCCTCCAAATTCGGAGAAGTCGATCCTCAGCGTTTCGAGAGCCAAGAACCCCGTCAAGCCCCAAACGTGCCAATCATCGGCGCACGCAGGCTCTTGCAGTCGCTGTCCGAGCTCGACAGGCCTTTGACGCCGGAGGAAATCACTGCCTACGGCGCTGCCGTTCAATCGACCATGCCTATGTCGCCTGAAATTATCCGCGACTATCGTCGCAGGATCGACGAGAGCCAGAAAGCCGCAGCGATGCCGCCGAGCGGTATGCGCGCCCGGCCAATCTCGGATTCCGTGCGCATGTCGCTCAAGTCGAACCAAGCGCTGCAAACCTTGCTGACAACGCCCAATACCGTATCGGTGATGGCGTTTTACGATCGCACCGGCAAAGCCTGGCCGATCGCAAGCTATGTCGTCGGCAGGTCCGATTCCTTTCAGGTCTACGCCCTGCAGGAAGGATCCAACCAGCTTGCCGTGACGCCACTCGTGACGCACGGCTATGAAGGGCGCCGGAAGCGGCGAATTTGTCTCGCGAGGAAGCGCCAAAGGCGCGGGCGAAATTCGTCGGTGCAGTCGTTGGCGCATGGGCCGTTCGATCCTAGATTCCGCTCATCAGGCAATCAAAAAAGCGGAGTATTTCCTGTGGCTTGGCAGGCCGATGAACAACAGGGAATCGTCCGCTGTAACGGTATAATATATCGCCGTCATCATTGCCGCTTGTGTCAATACAAAGCCTCGTGACAACTCGCCTGTTCCGGCAGGGCGCTCGACTCGCCTGTTTCGGCCCATTCGGGTAACGATCGGACTAACGCGAAAGGATGGTCGCGGCATTGCCGCGAAGCCTTTGCGAGCGCCGCTCATACGCTGCCAGTCTCGATCCCATAGGCATAGGCAGGCCCTGAAAAAGAACGGCAGTTTCACCGAAAAGCCGGGCGAGCCTCGGTCAGATGTCCCGATCCTGCCACGCCGCACACGGTTGCGGCCGGTGGCTTGGAAGACGGTTGTGCTTCAAGCCGCACGTACGAGCAGCGTTATTCATTGCGGGTAGACTACAGCTCGGCCAGGGGCCAGCAACCTTGTCGGGCAAGAATTTTCCCCGCGCCTTCCGCGCTTCCTCGCGAAACAAAATTCTTGCCCGACAAGGCGCTCCGCGATGCTCCGCCCCTTCGAGTGCAAGCCCCTGGCCGAGCCGCCGCGTAACTCCGCAATAACGCAGATCGCAGGAGCTACCCACCGTGAATCAAATTATCAGCTACTTCCAAGCCACCGGCCGCAACCTCCGGGCTTTCCTGGGGAAGATCGTCAGTAACTTCTCCGTCGTGGCAGCGTCGCCCTCAAGATCGCGGTGAAACTGCCGTTCTTTTTCGAGGCAGACCTCACGGTCAAGACCGAATGGGATCGTGACCAGCGTCGCTAACGCGGCGCCGCCAAGGCCGCTTCGGCGGCCTTGGCGCTATGGCGGCCCGTGGCCGCTAACGGATGCGAGCCGCGAAGCGGCTCACGCC
>NZ_SRSR01000388.1:0-279 GCF_004792275.1 Mesorhizobium sp. M4B.F.Ca.ET.143.01.1.1 | reverse complement strand
GCCAGCTCAAGCCAGATTTCGCGGCTGCGTTCCGCCAGGCGGCGCGACGGCCCCGGCTCCTGCCCGGTGACAACGACGAGGCCGAAATTGCGCATCGAAGCGCCGTTGGCTTTCTGGTCGCGGTCGATGACGACGACGCGCAACCCGCGTCGCGCCGCTGCCAAGGCATGAGCCAGCCCGATTATGCCGGAGCCGACGACGGCAAGGTCGAAACTGTCTTTCACGGCAGTTACCAAGGCAGGGAGAAGGTCTTGACGTTGGTGTAGCTCTTCATCGCCT
>NZ_SRSR01000387.1:0-279 GCF_004792275.1 Mesorhizobium sp. M4B.F.Ca.ET.143.01.1.1 | reverse complement strand
CCGCCGTGCTGCGCGATACTGGCGCGCACATAGGCGTAAGCCTTTTCGATGTCGCCGGCCTGGGTGGCCACATCGGCCTCCGGCAGCATGCGGTAGTCGATCGAAACGAACACGAAGCCGTTGGCCAGCAGGAAGTCTGGCTTGGCGCCGACCTGGCTGCGTTTGCCGAACCGCCAGGCGCCGCCATGGACGAAAAACACCACCGGGAGCTTGTTCGCGCCGGCTGAGGCGTAGATGTCGAGCTTGGCCGGACCGTAATCGAGGGTTTGCGGTTCCGGC
>NZ_SRSR01000386.1:0-279 GCF_004792275.1 Mesorhizobium sp. M4B.F.Ca.ET.143.01.1.1 | reverse complement strand
GCCCGCACGCACGAGGCCGCCCTCCACGATGCGGAGGGCGGCCTCGTTACGAGTGACGGAGGGCGGCGGAGGCGGGGTCCGGATCAGATGGTCCCGGTGTGGCGGGCGTCTACGGGCAGGACCATCTGATCCGACCCCCGCCGACCCCGCCCGACCCCAGAGCTACCGGACCGACTTGCGCTCGTAAATCGTCAGTGACCACACGTAGCCGATGACCGTGAGCACGACGCTCCAGCCGAGCGCGAGCCACAGGTTGATCCCCAGGTCCGTGCCGAGCAG
>NZ_SRSR01000385.1:0-279 GCF_004792275.1 Mesorhizobium sp. M4B.F.Ca.ET.143.01.1.1 | reverse complement strand
ATCGAGGCGCTGACCTATCCAGCCTTCCTGCTCCTGGTGATGTGCGGCGCCATGGTCATACTGGCGACGGTGCTGGTGCCGGCGCTCGAGCCAATCTTCGAGGGGTCGTCCGCCCCAAAACCCTTCACCATGCGCATGCTCTCCGCCTTCGGCCACGTCTTCAACGACTATCCGTTCGTCTTCCCGCTCGCTGCCTTGCTGGCGCTGCTCTTCTATCTCGCCCTGTCGAAGTCTCCTGCGGCAAAAAGCGTCTTCTCGCGCTGGCTTCTCAAGATACCG
>NZ_SRSR01000384.1:0-279 GCF_004792275.1 Mesorhizobium sp. M4B.F.Ca.ET.143.01.1.1 | reverse complement strand
GTGGCCAACCGCGTCATGGCGCCGATCTACCGCAGACATCTCACCGGCCTGACGACGCTGATGCCTGGCGTCAGGGAGGTTCTCACCCACTTCCACTTGAGCGGAATAGCCATGGGTGTGGTGACCAACAAGCCGCAGTTGGCGGCTCGCGAAATCCTGCTGCATTTTGGGCTGACGGAACACCTTGGCGCGATCGTTGGCGGAGACGCGGTGACATACCTGAAACCGGCGCCCGACGCTCTGCTGCTGGCGCTCGACCAGCTTCAGGTCGAACCTCGT
>NZ_SRSR01000383.1:0-279 GCF_004792275.1 Mesorhizobium sp. M4B.F.Ca.ET.143.01.1.1 | reverse complement strand
GCATCGCAGCTACCACGCCAACAGGAACGGCCCCAGGGACCCTGCTGACGGGTTTGCTGTCGAAAAGCAATCCTTTCGCGACACTGATCACCCAGATCATCGACAGCAACATCAAGGTCGACCTGATTATTGAAGCGCTCGAAGAGAAGGGCGTCGTGCGGACGCTCGCTAATCCGAACCTCACCACGCTTTCCGGTGAGCAAGCTAGCTTCAACGCCGGCGGCCAGGTCCCCATCCGAAGCGTCGACGCCAATGGCGAGGTCCAGATCGAGTACAAGC
>NZ_SRSR01000382.1:0-279 GCF_004792275.1 Mesorhizobium sp. M4B.F.Ca.ET.143.01.1.1 | reverse complement strand
ATCCGCGCTTCCTCTTGCCGATCAACCTCGCCAACACCTCCAACCTGATTGGCCTGTTTGGAATCCTTTCCATCGGCCAGGCCTTCGTCATCATCACTGGTGGCATCGAGCTCTCCGTCGGCTCGCTGGTCGCGCTGCTCGGCACGCTGTTCATCGACTTCATCGCCGTGCGCGAGTTGGACTGGCCCCTGGCCTTCGCGATGATCATCCTGCTCGGCGCCATCATCGGCTTCGTCCATGGCTGGCTGATCACGCGGCTCAAATTGCAGCCCTTCGTGG
>NZ_SRSR01000381.1:0-279 GCF_004792275.1 Mesorhizobium sp. M4B.F.Ca.ET.143.01.1.1 | reverse complement strand
CCGAGCTTGTCCTTCAGCCGCTGGAAGCGGAAGCCGTTGCCCGAACCATCGCCGAGAATGCGGGGAACGAGAAAGCACGAAAGTCCTTCCGGCGCCTGTCCAAGCACCAGGAACGCATCCGACATCGGCGCTGACATGAACCATTTATGGCCGGTCAGCCGATAGAAGCTGCTGCCGGCCCGCTCGGCCCTGGTGACGTTGGCGCGGACGTCGGTGCCGCCCTGCTTCTCGGTCATGCCCATGCCGAGCGTCAGCCCGGCCTTTTCGACCGGAGGCTTT
>NZ_SRSR01000380.1:0-279 GCF_004792275.1 Mesorhizobium sp. M4B.F.Ca.ET.143.01.1.1 | reverse complement strand
AAACAAGGTGGGTTCCGAGAACCGGAGCGGAGCGTACTTAAAGTACGTGAGCACCGGAAGCGGAGGAAACCGCCATTTGCAGGCCGGCCTCACCCGTATGTCGATGCACCTTAGCTGGGATCGGGCTTCCGCCCCTTGCGCTTCATCTTGGCCAGCCGCTCCCGCTCGGCCGCGGCTTCCTCCTCCAGCCTCTGGCGCTCGGCGAATTCGGCCTCGATCTTGTCGTCGTCAATCGGCCAGGCTTCGTGCTTCTTGGTCTCGACCACGGCGCGCGGTGTC
>NZ_SRSR01000379.1:0-279 GCF_004792275.1 Mesorhizobium sp. M4B.F.Ca.ET.143.01.1.1 | reverse complement strand
GCGAAGGTAAGGGTTTTTGCGCCGGCGGCGACGTCGAGGCCTGGGGCGCAATGAGTGCTGCTGATTTCCAGGTGCAATGGGTGCGCTACGGCCACCGTGTCTTCGACCGGCTGGCGCGGCTCCGGCAGCCGACCATCGCGGTGCTCTCCGGCCATGCGCTGGGCGGCGGACTTGAACTGGCAGCGGCCTGCGATTTCCGCGTCGCCGAGACGCAGGTGAAGCTCGGCTTCCCCGAAACCTCGATCGGCGTCGTTCCCGGATGGTCGGGCACACAGCGCG
>NZ_SRSR01000037.1:0-13644 GCF_004792275.1 Mesorhizobium sp. M4B.F.Ca.ET.143.01.1.1 | reverse complement strand
CCAACCGAGCGATCCGGCTAAATCCTAATGTTCCGTGGTACTTTGGAATGTTGGGGCGCTGCTGCTTTGTCCTTGGCCTGTACCGGGAATCGTTGGTTGGGCTGCGTCGGTCCCCGTCCGACTCGCCTGCCACGCTTCTGTTCTTTGCAATGGCTCATGCGATGCTTGGTGAAACCATGCGGGCCACCAAGATGGCTGCGCGACTGAAGGACGAGTTCCCGAGCTTCACTCCCGAATTGTTCATCAACACGTACCCGGTCACCAATCCAGCGGCCATTGCCGCAAGTTAGGGAGCCGTTTTCCAGTTCGCGGCCGACCACGACACTTAAAATCGCAATGGCTAGCCCGGCGACAACCGCATCGATCGCATGCAGTTCCTCGCAAAAGTTCAAATCCCAGGTTTGTCCGGGGATCGGCTAGCACTAGCTCGTTGAACGGGTAGCTTCTGGGCTCGGCATGGTGTCCGTAAGTTTGCGAGCGGCCAGAAACATTATCGTGTACGCGGCTTTTCGCCGGTCCCACCCCGCAGCGGCGGTTCTGTCGAGCAAATCGTCTAGAACCGGGTCGAGCGCGACCTTCAGTTCCGCTTCGTAGTTCAGATCGGTGGCCGCGTGTGACGGCGGCGGAATCACGTTGAAGTTCGTCACGTTCATGGCTTTATCCATTTGTCAGGTGCCCGCGCCTCATGGGCGCGGACACCGCCGTTTCTCGTCAGAAATCCATGCCGCCACTCGGCATTGCCGGCACCGCGGGTTCCTTCTTCGGCTTCTCGGCAACCATCGCTTCCGTCGTCACCAACAGGCCGGCAACCGATGCCGCATCCTGAAGTGCGGTCCGCACCACCTTCACCGGATCGATGACGCCCTCGTTGTAGAGGTCGCCAAACGCGTTGGTCTGTGCGTTCCAGCCCCAGCCGAATTCCGGCCTCTCGCGTAGCTTGCCTACGATGATCGATCCTTCCGCGCCGGCATTCTCGGCGATCTGTCGCACGGGCGCTTCGATCGCCCGGCGCACGATCTCGATACCGTGCTTCTGGTCCTCATTCTCGGCCTGAACCCTGTCCAGTGCCTTGGCCGCACGCAGAAGCGCTACGCCGCCACCCGGTAATACGCCTTCCTCGACCGCAGCGCGCGTCGCATGCATGGCATCGTCTACGCGGTCCTTGCGCTCCTTGACCTCGACCTCGGTCGAGCCGCCGACCCGGATGACGGCGACACCGCCGGCGAGCTTGGCTAGCCGCTCCTGCAGCTTTTCCTTATCGTAATTGGAGGTCGTCTCCTCAATCTGCGCCTTGATCTGGCTAGCGCGGCTCTGGATTTCGCTCTTCGAGCCGGCCCCGTCGACGATGGTGGTGTTCTCCTTTTCGATCACCACCTTCTTGGCGCGGCCGAGCATCGCCAGCGTGACATTCTCAAGCTTGATGCCAAGATCTTCCGAGATCGCGGTCCCGCCGGTGAGGATGGCAATATCCTCCAGCATCGCCTTGCGACGATCCCCAAAGCCGGGCGCCTTGACGGCAGCGACCTTCAGGCCACCGCGCAGCTTGTTGACGACCAGTGTCGCCAACGCTTCGCCCTCCACATCCTCGGCGATGATCAGCAGCGGCTTGGATGACTGAACGACAGCCTCCAGCACCGGGAGCAGTGCCTGCAGATTAGACAGCTTCTTTTCGTGGATAAGCACATAGGGCTCTTCCAACTCGACACGCATCTTGTCCTGGTTGGTGATAAAATACGGGCTGAGATAGCCACGGTCGAACTGCATGCCTTCGACGACTTCGAGTTCGGTCTCGGCGGTCTTGGCTTCCTCGACCGTGATGACGCCCTCATTGCCGACCTTTTGCATGGCTTCCGCAAGGAAGCGGCCGATCTCGGCGTCGCCATTAGCCGATATCGTACCAACCTGGGCGATCTCGTCGTTTTTGGTGATCTTGCGGGCATTGGTCTTCAGCTCAACCACGATGGCTTCGACGGCCTTGTCGATGCCGCGCTTCAGGTCCATCGGGTTCATGCCCGATGCAACCGCCTTGGCGCCTTCGCGAACGATCGCCTGGGCAAGCACGGTCGCGGTGGTGGTGCCGTCGCCGGCGATGTCGTTGGTTTTCGAGGCAACCTCGCGGACCATCTGCGCGCCCATGTTCTCGAACTTGTCCTCAAGCTCGATTTCCTTGGCGACGGTGACGCCGTCCTTGGTGATGCGCGGGGCGCCGAACGACTTGTCGATGACGACGTTGCGGCCCTTGGGGCCGAGGGTCACCTTCACCGCGTCCGCGAGGATGTTGACGCCGCGCAGCAAGCGCTCGCGGGCATCGGAATGAAATTTGACTTCCTTGGCAGCCATTGGATCACTCCTTGTCTGGGCAGTTTTCATTGACTTGATTGAGGGTTCTATCGAAGCCCCGGTCAGGCGGCCTTCTTGACCGCCGCAGCATTCTCGATCACGCCCATCACGTCGCTTTCCTTCATGATGAGCAGGTCCTCGCCGTTGAGCTTGATTTCAGTGCCGGACCACTTGCCGAACAGAATGCGATCGCCCGCCTTGACGTCGAGAGGCGTGAGCTTGCCGCTCTCATCTCGCGAACCAGGTCCGATGGCGATGACCTCGCCCTCCTGCGGCTTCTCCTTGGCGGTGTCGGGGATGATGATGCCACCGGCCGTTTTTTCATCGGCCTCGATGCGGCGGACCAGGATACGGTCATGCAATGGACGGAACACCATATCGTTCTCCTTCTGGACAAACAGATTTTTGAGGTTCTTCCACACCGGACCGGCAATATCGGATCGGTGCGGGGTGCGGCGACCCTCGCGGGCATCGCGCGCATATCGAGCTAGTTCTGCGACTTTTCGGTTTCAAGAGGTTCGGCAGAATTTTTTGGCACTCGCACCAATCGAGTGCTAGTGACATGAAAACATGTGGCTAATTTGGATTACAGCCGCGCATTCCCGCTTGAATTTTCCGACGAAGGAACAAAATAATCCGAGCCCTCGCCGCCGGCGATGGCCTCAAAACAGGAGTCTGACAAAGGAGCTTTTGGAAAGACGGAGGACCACGATGGACCGACACAATCCCAAGCCGATCATTCCTTCTCTTGTTCCCGAAACATCCGACCTCGCGCTCGACCGTTTGTTGTCGCCGGCGCGCCATTTCACCCATCCAGACGACGTCCTTAAGGAGGATACGCTCGACATTCAGGAGAAGCGGGCGATCCTCTCGTCCTGGGCCTCGGATGCCTGCGCGGTGGAATCCGTTCCGACGCTGCGCCGACCGCCGGGAGCCGAGCAGACGATCACCTTCGATCAGATCATGGATGCCCTATGCCGGCTGGACGACGCAAACCGCCCGATCCCGGCTGAGAGTGGCCACAGGCACATGTCTGACCGCCTGGACGCCTGATGTCGTAAGTCAAGGAGACGCATATGGTCACTGCGGTCAGCAGGGAATTCCTCCTGCAGATGGAAGGCTACGGCCTGACCACGGCCGAAATCCACTACCATTTTCCTGACCACCCGAGCCTGCTTCAGCTCTATGTCTGGCAGGAATACGATCTTGCGCCGAACTTCCCGGAGCTGAAAGGCTTTCTCGACTATTGGGAAAGCGAGCTGGACGGCGCGCTGCACTCCGTGCGCGTTGCCCACCACCGGCTGATCAAGCCGTCGGAATGGCGCGCCGTCGACGGGGTCATTGCCATCCAATGAAGCTCTCGGGCCGCAGGGCGCCGATCATCCGTGGTTGGCTTGACTTGCGAGGAGCGCGCGCTGCCGGCAGAACCAACCCAGCCCGCCTTGCCGCCCTGAGGAAGGCCTTGTGCGCATCGCGTGCGCTGCGCCATCCGTCCAGCGCGTCGCGGCAGGCGCGCGCGGCAGCACGCCAACTCCCTCCGCGCGCCCAATGGGGCCACTGCTGGTCCAGGCATTCCAGTGCCTCGAAGCTGCTGGCGACCTTGCGCGAGGCGGGGGAAAATTCCAGGGTAACAGGTTCGGGAAAACGAACGTCGTTCATCACTTCCTCCGTTTTTCACGTCTTTTGCCAGCAAGCAATCGTCCTGCTCGGGGCGCCAAGGAGCTCTTGCCGCATCGGAGCGCTCAATCGTCCTTGTCGGCATCAAGGAGGTCGATCAGTTCGGCGACGCGCGTGCCCGGCAGCGGCCGTCCTTCGCCCATCAGCGCCTCATCGCCGTTGAGCCAGGCCCAGGCCTCACTGAGTTCCTCGAATGAGGCGCCGGTGGACAAGATATCGGCGATGAGCGTTTCGTCCATCGGCCCAAGGACCGAGACAACGTCCTCACGTGTCATTATCATCGTTGACCTCCCTCCATGTCCGGAAACGGACGCCACCACGGGCTTCTCGATGGCATCCTCGACGCCATCTGGGTCAAGGGCGTAGGGCTAGCAGCTACGGGGCATCGCATCCATGGGCTGGTCGCCCGGTCCCGATCCGCATCGGCAGGAAGCCTATCTGGCGGGGGCAATTTCTTCCTTGCCAACTCGCATTCCCAGCCAGCGCTCCAAGGACTGGCGCTTCGTCGTGGTTTCAGATGATCAGAGAGATCCGAGGCCATGTCGCTCTCCGCTTGGACTGATCCTTTTCGCGATCGACCGGATGCTGCGGCGGTACGGAGACCGCCGCTGCGAATTTCAGGCATCAGTTTCCAAAGAGTGGTCCGCGCCGATCTTCGGCCCTGTCATCCATGACGGCGCCACGGGGACATCCTCGATAACCCCGACCCTGCGAGCCCAAGTCGTAAAGGTTTTGTGTGCCGCCTCGACAGACTTCCCGCCGTCGTAAGCGGAACAGCACGTTTCAGATGCCGCCGCGTGAAGAAGGCCACGTCTTTCGACCGGCCATTCCTCAAGGAACTCTATGGCATCCATAACACAGTCGATCCTTCGGAGAACGAAGCCGTCGTCCCTCACAAAAATCGGCTGCTTGAACGTTCCACTTTCCATAGCAACCTCCTTCTGGCCGTGGAGCGCATACGAGACCCATTCGCGGGAATAGCCGTGCAAGGACACGCACAATTTCCGCTGTGACGCGACGGGTCACAGAAAAAATATTGGAAGTGCCTCTTTTGAGTTCAAGAGATTGGCACACCGGGTTTCCACCCTTCCGCGGCGGTTTGACTGGCTTCCGATTCAATGACCCTCCGCCCGAAGAAATCCGCAGTGCCGGCTAGCCGCGCCCAATTCATTTTCCTTTGGCTCGCAGCTTGCCGCCCTGAACCGAGGGTGGGAGGATCTGGTCTGGGCTTCCTGTCACGAAGACAACGACCATGCCCCTTGCCGCGTGACAGTTCCGATGCGATCTGCGTGGCGTTCTGCATCATTGTATCCCTCCCCGATTGGCGAAGGACGGCGGCGGCTCAATCCGCCGCCGCCCCAACTGCCTCAGTGCTTGATTTCGATGCGCTTCGCCTGGGACTGCGCTTTCGCGGTCTTCGGCAGCGTGACCGTCAGCACACCGTTGTTGAAGCGGGCGTCTATCTTGTCCTGCTCGACCTCGTAACCGAGGCGGATACGGCGCTCGAAGCGGCCGTAGTAGCGCTCCGAGAACTGCCTGTCCTTATCTTCCATCTCCGAGCGCTTCTCGCCCTTCAGTGTCAGCACGCCATCGTCGAGCAGGACCTCGATGTCCTTCTCCTCCAGACCGGGTACTTCGGCGGTCACCTTGACCGCCTTCTCGCCGTCGGAAATCTCGACGCTCGGCCAGCCGCCGCCGAAGGAAGAAGCCCTGCCAAAGGCCGGCAGGCTGGAATCAAAGCCACGGAACACGTCGTCGAACAATCGATTCACTTCGCGATGCAAGGACAGGAACGGATCGCGATCATTGTCTCGAAAGACGCTCGGAAGCTGGTCGCCATTGCCACGGCTCCACGGAATAAGATCACGGACACTCATATGTCGTCTCCTTCTGTTCGGTCATGGATTACAATACTTTCCGGCGCGCCGGGCCCATCGTCCGGCGCCTTGTCCAGTCGGTCACCGGACAGCGTCAGGCAGCCTGGGTGTCGGCCTCGATCTGCCTCGCCTCGGCTTTCGGCTTTGCCTTGACGCTACCGATTTCGATGCGGCGCGGCTTCATCTCTTCAGGAATCTCGCGCTTGAGATCGATCGTCAGCAGACCGTTCACGAGGCTGGCGTTCACGACCTTGACATGGTCAGCCAGTTCGAACCGTCTACGGAAGGCCCTTTCGGCAATGCCGTGGTGCAGGTATTCGGCATTGTCTTCCGCGGGCTTCTGGCCGGACACCATGAGCATGTTGTGCTCCTGGGTGATGTCCAGCTCATCCTGCGAGAAGCCGGCCACCGCCATGGTGATGCGGTAGTCGTCCTCCCCTTTTTTGGCGATATCGTAGGGAGGCCAGTTGTCGACTGTCTCCACACGGCTCGCGGCTTCGAGCGCGTTCAACATTCGGTCGAAGCCGATGCCCGACCGGAACAGGGGGGTGAAGTCGAAAGTGTTTCTCATAGCCACATCCTCCTTTGAGCAACATGGGTACAAGCTTGCTGTCGGACGCCTTCTTGCATCCGTCCGACAGGCCGGTCCCCTAAATGGGCCTCCGGCATTTTACGATTTAGTTAGGCGATTTCGCCATTCAAGGTCTGAAAGGCAGTCTGCCTGCTTAGTCCGCTCGGGAAGGTCTTGGCGGAATGCCAAGGCGGAGAGGTATCGATCTTCAAGACTATGCCGCGCCACGGGATTGCGGCGCATTGCGGCTGGTGACCTCGGGGCGGCGGCCGAATGGCCGTCGCCCCGAGGTCGATTGCTTATCAGACGTGCAACGGTCTCCCCGTGGTTTTGACTGGCGTCATCGTTCCGTCTTCCACCAGGATGTCCTTCTTCCCCGCGAACCGCACGAGAATGCCGCGCGCGGTCTCTGCGTCGATGTCGCCGGCCAGCGCGGCTTTGCAGGCGCGGATCGCCGCCTTTTGCTCCGGACTGTTGCCACACCAATCCGTGACGAACTGGTAGGCATCGACAACGGAGTTCAACTGCCGCGGAAAACCAAGCCCGACCCAAACGCGAACGGGCTTTTCGAAAGGCTGGGAAAGCATCATTTCCTCCCTCCGAACAGTCAGGCGGCAACGCCGCCGGTCTGGCCCATCTTCGCGCCGGCCATCCAGGGCATCGCCGTTGTAACATCCTCGAGGATTTTCACCGACCGGGCAAAGCCGGCGAACGCGTCGCGGGCGACTTGCAAAGGCACGCTGCCGTCGAAGGCGCGGCAGCATGCCCGCTTCGCGGTCTCATAGATTATGCGGCGCCGGTGCGAGGGCCATTCATCAAGGAAATCGAAGGCATCCTCAAGGCAGGCTATTTCCTGAATGAGACCTTCCGCGGCTCTCACGAACACAGGGCTTTCGAATGTTCTCTCGCTCATAGAAACCTCCAATTCTTTGAACGATTTCGGGTTGTTGACGATGGTCGCCCCAACGAACGGCGGCGACCTGCGGCCGATTTCCAGCGTCAAGATCGGATGATCACAGTCGCAAAATTTCTGGGAACCTAGCTCTCGATAATGTCGCAAGCGAGCTCGGGGAGGGTCTTCGTCGAGCGTGCCGATGAGCGCCGACGCCTCGCCAAGCGTATCTGCCGGTAGGTAGTCCATTCCATTAACGAAAGAGCCAAGAACGAAAAGGTTGGCCTCCAAGGCCAATTGGCTGGTTCTGCACCCCTTCGCCTATTGGCAGAAGGTCGAGCCGTTGCGGCGTGGGCGCGTGTTCGGCATCGCTGCCCGGTCCGAGCACGGTCTTGAACGGGTCCACACACGGCCTTGCGCACGGTCGAGGAAGATAGGGAACACCGAAACGCCCTGGCTGCGGAAGTCATCCACGTTTTTCATGACGGAATAACGGTCCAAGCCGATTTGTTGCAGCCATCTCCAAGTGAAGAAAAGTCTGAGGCGGCCCGTCGTCTTCCACAAAGCGACGGGTCGCTCTCATTCGTGGCCACGGACCCGAGAGAATGAGGGTTGCCACTGTCCTATAAGCGCGACGCGGCAATTTCGGTTCCGAACAATTTTCCGACAAGTCGAATATATTAGCATCCGCTTGACCAAGCCGCCGATTGCACCAGAGTCAGCGTTTGGCGCTGTCGCGATCGGCCGCTGTCCGCGCTAGGAACATTTCCGTAACTTGTGGCAGGTTGCTTTTCAGCCACTCAGCCATCGCTTCCTCTTCCCGCAGATTCTGCTCGCAGACGCGGACGATCTGGGCTTCGCCCTCCGCATTCGCAGCAGCGATGAGGATGGTGTAAGAAGCGATTTCCATGTGCTCGAACGTGTAGCTGGCCAATGATCCCTTCATGACCTCGTCGCCGGCGAACACGCCGCTGAGCGACTGCGCCATCGCGGTCAGCTTGCCGCCGGCGTCCTTGAGCATGGAAGACCCCTCTTCAAGACCGTCCAGGCAGGTTCTCAACCGCTTGGCCTGCTCTCTGGTCTCTTCCAGGTGGATGCGGATTCTATCGCTGAGGTCGGGGTAGCTCTCGATGCGGCTCAATTGGCCCGATAGCATGGTCTCGGCTTGTTCTTCCATGGCGTGAGCATCCCTCAGCCATTGGATCAGCCATTCGCGCGATTCGGACATTGCTTGTCTCCATGATTTGATCGGAGCCAAACGTCTGCTGATGCGGTTTGTTCCTGTAGGTCACCGCCGAAGCGAGCCTAGTTCGCTTCCCAAAAATCCTTCAGCGAGGCGTGGCGAAGTTTCTCCTCCCCCTTCAGGAATTTGACGCGGCCGACCAGCCCCGGTCTCAGCCACTCAGCCTTTTCCTTGGCGAGGCCCTTCGGTGAGGGAGCGCCGGTCCTGGCCGCGACCCGGTCCCACAGCGCCTGCCGCTTGTCGGCTTTGAAGGTGACGAAGGCGCCGCCCATGTAGCGGCCGTTGTCCGCCATCAGCCCCATCGCCGGCTTCCGGCCTCCCGCTGCACACCGATGATGTCCATCTCCTTCTCGACGTAGCATTTGGCCTTTAGCCAGTTGGTCGACGGACCAGAGCGATACTTACTATCCCCGCGCTTCGAAACGACCCTTCAAGGCCGGCCTGATCCACAAGGAGGAATACGGCCGCGCCGCTTCCCGGAAGCGCCTCGCTGAACTGGATGTGTTGACCCGCGGGAATCATTGCCTGAAGGATTTCCCGGCGATCGATCAAAGGCATGTCGCGCAGGTCGTGTCCGTTTAGATGCAAGAGATCGATGGCCACGAAATAGAGGTCGTGCTGGCGCCCGGTGATGGCTTTGCGCAGTTCTCCGAAATCGGAGACGCCCGCGTCGTTCAGCACGATAATTTCTCCATCTATGATCGCACTCCGGACGTTCAGCCCTCTCGCGGTTTCGGCCAGGTCCCGATATTTGGCTGTCCAATCGAGGCCGCGTCGGGTGAGGATGCGCACTTCGGCGTCATCGATGATGATTTGCGACCGGTAGCCGTCGAACTTCACCTCATGGATCCAGGCATCGCCCTCGGGCGGCCTCTCCACCAAGGTCGACATCAACGGCTCGATGAACTTCAAACGCATCAACGGGACTCGAAGGACCGCGATTCAAGGCACCAACCCCGATCCGGTTCCGGAACATTTTAGCTAACTTGAATGTTTAGATAACTACCCCGGCTCAAAGCGGTGGAGACGATGGCGCGAGGTCCGCGAGTTGGTGACGAGATCACCTTGACAGCCACCATCCTGAAGGTGATGGAGGATGGTGTTTCGAGCGTGAGCATCCCGACTTACAACTTTCCCCTTGCGATCGACACGCCGAAGAAGGCCAGGGCCGGTGAAAAAGTCCCAATCAGCGGTTTTGCGACGCGCGTCGATAGCACTGACGGCAAGATAACCGTTCGGATTGACGGCGGTGGCTTGGTCACAGTCGACTTCGATTCCATCGCAGACTGCTCGCCGACTTCGCGCGTTGCCGTGAGGGAATAGGAGGAACGAGTGGGCAAATATCAGGTCAGCAGCGACCCAGTCTCCGACAACTGCCCCTACGAGCTCGATCTGTTCATGGAAAAGCACGGCCTCTCCCCACGCGCAGCCCAAGTGATCCTGCACTCAAATGGTCCATCGCGTATCCAATGCGATGCCGCAGCAGCAGCCTTTGTACGCTTCAAGCAGTGGCGGGAGGATGCGAGAATGAAGCCGCCTTCTCCAAGCATTAAGTCGAGCATTGGAGCGCCGAGCCCTTTGCCGCGAAAGCCAGCCGAAAAAGCCCGCCGGATTGTTTGACGGCTGTGGGAACCGCAGCAGCGAACAGGTGTTGAGCTGCAAAGGAGATCAGAATGAGAGCGCAACCCGCAGGCAATATCCAGGCAGGAGCAGCGCAGGATAAGACGCCGGGCTTCGACCCTGCAGCCGTACCTCAAGAGACGGATGCGGAAGCGGCGGCCACGCGGACTTCTCCCAATCCCACAGCGAAGCACACGGCGAATTTTACAAACCAGGCAAGCTTTGCCAACGCGATGCGGCCTATGGATAGCGAGCCGGGCCTGCGGCCTGGCAATAACTGGCCGGTGCTGGTGATTGCTGCGGTCGTGGTCCTGGCTGCGGTCGTATTCGTGATCGCCGCAATGCTATCGCCCTAGATCAAGGAGATCGGCACATTTCAGGAACAAGCTCGCGGCTACTCAGTTCGGCCTTAGGTCGGAGGTTGCAAGTGATGGCAAATCTGAGAGAGGTCCTTGATCTTCTATGGCGATGGAACCGCAAGCCGGTGCCCGAACCGCCCTCGCCGGTCGACGCGATCGTGCGCATACTACGTGAAACCAACAAGGCCGAAAAGGTGCATGATCCGCGTCAGAGCTCCCGCGACTAGTCTGTGCAGGACAGGAGCAGCCGGATCACGTACGGCGCTCTGAGTGGCTTTGTGCCGCGGGGTTTCCATTCTTAGGAATTGGAGATTGGTTCCAGGATTGCCGACCCCGCGGAAACAATCGAATTGGCAGCCTGATGTCGCCAGCTCCGAGACGGTCCCGAGAGATACCTCCCCTTAGCCGGCTGGAACGCCGGCTCCACTTTCTCGTTGGGAGAAATGCGCAGATCCGCTGGAAAATGGTACGAGGTGGCAATAGTTGGTTGCGGGCCGGCCGGACTTGCGGCAGCCGTATATCTCGCAAGATTTCTGCGATCCTGCATCGTGTTCGACACAGGCGATGCGCGCGCGAAGCTAATTCCGAAGACCCGCAATTGTCCCGGCTTTCCACATGGCATAAGCGGCAAGAGCCTATTGAAACGGCTCAAGCAGCAGGCAGTCAATTATGGTTCTCAAATAGTCCAAGGTTCCGTTGAACGGCTAGACAAGGAACAGGGCAAGTTTGTCCTTCAGACTTCTTTAGGACCAGTCAATGCCCGCTTTGTGATCTTGGCAACGGGTGTGGTTGACCGTGCGCCGGCGATCCCCAATATCAAAACGGCCATAGAAAGGGGTTCGATTCGACTGTGTCCGGTCTGCGATGCGTACGAGGTTCGGGGACGTCGAGTAGGGGTCATAGGTCCCGAGGAGGATGCGCTTCGAGAGTCTATCTTCTTGAAAGACTTCACCCCCCATGTCTCGATCCTGTGCAATTTCCAATCCGATATCTCGACTGGGGGCCGGCGCCGGGCGAGACAAGCAGGAGTAGAGATCTGGGACGCAGTAGACGACGTGCTGCCGCATCCCTGTGGTTTCGAACTCTCCATGGTGGGCGGCGGCCTGGTCCCGATAGACGTTATCTATCCTTGCATGGGCTGTGATGTAAGAAGTGAGTTGGCTCTTGCTATCGGGGCGGAATGTGATGACGAAGGCTATATCCTGGTCGGCAACCATCTCGAAACGACGATACCCAGGCTCTACGCAATCGGAGATGTCGCCAAGGCTCTCAACCAGATTGCGGTGGGCTTCGGTCATGCCGCGCTAGCAGCTACCCACATTCACAACGAGTTGCGTAAGCGCGATCGAAGCTGACCGCAAACCTTGATCCTTCAGTCGATGATGCGCGCAATCAGCCGAAGATCGAGCGCCTCCTGCGCCGTTAGATAGCAATTCTCCTTCGCCCGCTCGAAAAGGTCCTCCGCGGACATGCCACTTCCCCTCACGAAGTGTTCAAAATCCTCTCGTTCGACGCGCTCGGCCGTCTCCAGAGCTGCAAGCTCCTCGCGAATGACTTGCCGACAGGACTTTATGGGTCCTTGAAGGGTAATCGTCTTTTCGATGTGACGTTCGTGGATCAGCAACGTTGTGTCCGGGGTGAGGAAGCGGTCCGCACATTCAAAAGCCGAAAAGATCGTAACACCGGCTGACATGACTGCGGTCTTGCCCACGACGTAGGCGCTTTTGCCGCTGTATCGCTGGAAAACCCGTATCTCCAGAGCGATGCGCTTCGCCGTATCGGCATCTCCGCCCTGTGTCATCAGTTCAAGGATCAGGTCTTCGTCGTTAGCCCTGACAGCACCGAGCTGCTTCATGAAAGCCAGGAACAGCTGATCATTTATCATGCCATTGACTTGAACATTTGAGCCGACCAAAAGCTCTTCGTCTCCCGGAGCTTCCTTTCGGCCGTTCGACCTCTGGCGTCTTGCTAGGTCCATAGGAGCCGTAGAAGCAGGACCGCCCGGCGCCGCCGAACATTCGCTCCTGGCAGTGCGGGAGTGGAAGCTGGGAAATTGGACCATGGAAGGTTCCTTTGCATGGAAGCCTGAAAGAGGGGCTACAATGCGACTTAACAAACGATAGCGCCTGGAAAGGCCGGAAAAATTGGAAATGCTCCGAGCCGCCAATTAGCGAGCGTTGTTATCGCTTGGCCTGGTCGCTCTCTAAGTCGACGCGCCTCACAAACTTGTCGGCTGCTCGCCGGCCGCTCCGGTCTCACCCAATTGCGAAAGAAGGCTCTCAAAACGTCTCCTGGTCAGTTACTTGTGCCGTCTGCCGCATGGCTCACACGGCAGCACTGGCTTGGCGTGCCAATTCAGCGTCGGAAACGTCGATGCTGCAGAGCAAGGTGCCGTGTTCATCCCGCACTCGCACCAGCCAGCCAGAGAGATCGTCCGTGCCGGGCTGGAGGTCGATCAGAAGGTCGATCGCACATCGAATTGCTTCCTCGCGAGCAGCCTCGAAGCTCGCCATGCCGGCTTGCGGAACCAGCCGGCCGCCATCTCCGTCCCGATACTCAAAGATATATAACCCGGCACCGCTCTGGGTATGCGCAGAAGTGACTGCGACTTCGTCGAAATTGCCGTTGCTCTCGGCATCATAGTCGTTGGCAGCCGCGTCAAACGTGGCGGTCTGCACGAGCAACGCTTTGGCCCGACCGATTGCGCGGCTCTCGCCACCGCCCGCAAGAGGCTCCGCGTTTGCCATATCGACGCTAACGCGCTCGCCGCCCTCACCACAGAACGAAACGCGCAGGACCGGCTGCCCATTGTGCCCGATGGCCTCGCCGACTTCAGTCCGAACCAGCTGCATAGGATGAACTCCGCTAGTGTGTATCGCCACCGACGCGCCTCCAAGCTTATGGGCACGCCTAGCTCAATGTGCATGCGGAGATGAAGTTCCAGCTCCTCCATAGTGCGAGTGCAGGGCCCCGCGGATAACGCGGAGAAGAATGTGAGCGTCAGCCGTCTTCGAAACGCGCAGTCTACACATCTCGCGACCTTTCCTTCGCCCGGGCGCATGCTG
>NZ_SRSR01000378.1:0-279 GCF_004792275.1 Mesorhizobium sp. M4B.F.Ca.ET.143.01.1.1 | reverse complement strand
GGCGTCGCTGCCGGTGTCGGTCAGAGCAAGCGGCAGCGACGCCGAGCTGGTGCTGATTTCCGCCAGCGAAGGCGATCGCTACGACCTCGAGCACTATCGCACTCTGCTAGCTCCGGCGGCGGCGCGGCGGGTGCCGTGCTTCTGCACCAATCCCGACCGGATCATGCTGACGGCTGTCGGATCGCGCTTCGGCGCCGGCGAACTCGCCGATCTCTACGAAAGCCTCGGCGGCAACGTCACCCGCCTCGTAGATCGCCGGATAGGGCTTGCCGATGCGGG
>NZ_SRSR01000377.1:0-279 GCF_004792275.1 Mesorhizobium sp. M4B.F.Ca.ET.143.01.1.1 | reverse complement strand
TCCGGGGCGGCTTCCACACGCAGTTGCGGATCGACGAGATTGCCGCCGCGTCGGGCATGAGCCCGTCGTCGCTTCACGCCCACTTCAAGGCGATCACCCGCATGACCCCGCTCGAATACCAAAAACAATTGCGGCTGCAGGAAGCGCGAAGGCTGATGCTGGCGGACGGGGCGAGCGCGGGTGCTGCCGGCTTCGCGGTCGGCTATGACAGCCCCTCGCAATTCAGCCGCGAATATCGCCGCCTGTTCGGCGCGCCGCCTCGCCAGGACATCGACCGCC
>NZ_SRSR01000376.1:0-280 GCF_004792275.1 Mesorhizobium sp. M4B.F.Ca.ET.143.01.1.1 | reverse complement strand
CCGAGATCGTCACACTGGCGTTGCGCGGCGCCTCGCCGGAACTGGCCGAATCCGCGCTGTCGGCGATCGGCGCGCGCTCGCGCCGCATGATCGAATCCGAACTCGGACAAGGATCGGAAGGCATTGCGCTCGCCGATATCATGGCGGCGCGCAAGCGCATATCGGTCGCCGCGATCCGGCTGTCGCGGGAAGGAGCTTTCGAGCTGCCTTCGATGCAGACCGCCACCGCTGCCGAAGCCGCTTGACGATAGCGACACGGTCAGTACGCAATGGCTGAAGC
>NZ_SRSR01000375.1:0-280 GCF_004792275.1 Mesorhizobium sp. M4B.F.Ca.ET.143.01.1.1 | reverse complement strand
CTGTCCCAGCGGGCCGGAACCATATTGCGGGGCTGTCGGTTCGCGGCGTCTCGGCGGTCATATTGCTCTTCGCTGAAAAGAAGGATGCCGGGCGGCTCGACGACCCGACCATGAATCGCATCGGCACGCGACCGCAGAATTCGCCCCTCGGGAATGATCTGGGCGAAGTAGGTTTCGTCCGCCTCATAAAGGCAGCCTTGCAGCGCCTGCTCGACTGTCGTGCCCCAACCGGACGCGAAGTAAGTGCTCTCATCGCCATCCTTGGCGGCGCGAACGCGGC
>NZ_SRSR01000374.1:0-280 GCF_004792275.1 Mesorhizobium sp. M4B.F.Ca.ET.143.01.1.1 | reverse complement strand
CCGTTATGCCCGATGACCTCATCAGGCATAACGGGTTTCACAAGACGCGGGACGCCCGAAAATTCGCTCGGGACAATGGTCCGGTCATACCCGGTGACGAATATGAACGGGATACCGTGCCCCTTCAATTCGGCCGCGACAGCGAAAGTCGGGGCACCACCCAGGTTTATGTCAACGGTGGCGCATTCGACGTCCTCGCTGGCGATTTTCCTCGATGCATCTTCAGGATTGGCCGCAGGGCCAATTACCCTGCCGCCAGCTTCGGTGATGGCCTCTTCGA
>NZ_SRSR01000373.1:0-280 GCF_004792275.1 Mesorhizobium sp. M4B.F.Ca.ET.143.01.1.1 | reverse complement strand
GTTTCTTTGTCCTGGTCGCCATGGGTTTCGTATATCCAACGAAAATTTTGTACGCCCTAACAAATTTTTGTATTGTCATATGATTTTGGCAGGCCTAGGCTGCGAAGGCAAGCAGATGCCGGACGGACTATCGATGACGTCGCACACACAAATGATGCGGGCCGCGGTCCTAGGCAGTTACGGCGAGCCGCTCGAGGTCAGCAGCGTGCCGCGTCCCGTCGCCGGCCCCGGTCAAATATTGGTGCGGCTGCAGTCCTGCGGCGTCTGCCACACCGATGTG
>NZ_SRSR01000372.1:0-281 GCF_004792275.1 Mesorhizobium sp. M4B.F.Ca.ET.143.01.1.1 | reverse complement strand
GTCCGCTACGCAGGAATAGTCGCGCTTGGAGAACATGCGCCAGTAGCCGCCATGAATGAACATGTGCACCGGCAGGCGGTCGCGTTTGCCCTGCGGGAAGAACAGGTCGACGGTCTCGGTAGCGTCCGGCCCATAGGCGATATCGGCAACCATCGGAAGTCTCAGCCTCACCTCCGCGCTCAGACGAACGATCTCTGCGACAATGTCGTCGAACTCGGCGACGTGGTCGCGAATGCGAAAGGGATCCTTGGTCATCGTCTCTCAGCTCAGATCGTCACGGC
>NZ_SRSR01000371.1:0-281 GCF_004792275.1 Mesorhizobium sp. M4B.F.Ca.ET.143.01.1.1 | reverse complement strand
CGCAACCTTGCCGCAATGGCAGATGCCCTTGTACAGCATCAGTATCTTCCTGTCGCTGGCCGGTGCAAAGGCACGCTGGCCGGGTTATTCCTTCGGCAGGCCTGGCGGCTGCTTGCCCGAAGGACGTTCTATCCTGGCGGAGTCCGACATCGACATGCAATCAATCCGCGACCGTCTCGAAAACATCCTGTCACGTCTTGCCAGTCGTGCAGCCGACGAGAAGGTCTACACGAAGCTCTATGCCGAGGCGGCGCGGGCGGCGGCCGACGCGTCGGATGCCC
>NZ_SRSR01000370.1:0-281 GCF_004792275.1 Mesorhizobium sp. M4B.F.Ca.ET.143.01.1.1 | reverse complement strand
GCATCCCGGTTGCCGGCCAGATGAAGGGCGCCGTTTCCATGGCGGAAAACGGCGACGCCATCATCGTCGATGGCGAGGAAGGCTTCATCCACCTTCGCCCGCAGTCCGATCTCGAAGCCGCCTATGCCGAAAAGGTGCGGTTCCGGGCGCGCCGGCAGGAGGTCTACCGCGAGCTGCGCAAGAAGCCGTCGACGACCAGGGACGGTGTCCAGGTCGATCTGCTGATGAATGCCGGGCTTGCCGTCGACCTGCCGCAGCTTGCCGAGGCGGGAGCTGCCGGC
>NZ_SRSR01000369.1:0-281 GCF_004792275.1 Mesorhizobium sp. M4B.F.Ca.ET.143.01.1.1 | reverse complement strand
CTCCAACCTCCAGCAGGCCCAGGGTCTGCGCATACCTGACAGCCCGGAATGATGGATCCACGCCGACGAACTGGATATCGTCGCGGAGACCGCGATCCCGAAAGAAAGCGCGATGCTCTAACTCCTGTCGTCCCGAGAGCGATCCTCCGGATTTCAGATAGGCAGCATACAAATCGTCGAGATCGAGATCGGTGCGCAGTAAAGCAGCGTTGATGCCATAGGAGCAACCGACGTCGATTATTTTCAAACTAGTCTTGTTTCGAACACGTCGATACTCGGCG
>NZ_SRSR01000036.1:0-14341 GCF_004792275.1 Mesorhizobium sp. M4B.F.Ca.ET.143.01.1.1 | reverse complement strand
GTCGGCAAGCCGAAGATCGTCGCCGTCGTGGCCGTCATGCGAAAGCTGCTGACCATTCTCAACGCCATCATCCGCGACCAAAAACCATGGCAAACAGCTTGACAGCCAAGACAGTCGCTCTCCCCGTATAGTAACGGGGAAAGGGGCGCTCTCTTCGATGATTTCGCCAATTTCGAATGTTGCTAGAAAGGCGCCGAGGCTGGGGTCAGCCCTTTCTCCCCGTCACTATACGGGGAGAAATGCCCGGCAGGGCAATGAGGGGCGGCGCCGACATCAACAAGTCTCGGCTCAACCTCTCACATGCAAGCCGGCATCACCTGAATCAATTCACCTCAGATCATGCTGGACAAATCCGAAAACGCCATCGCCTTGCGCAGCACCTCGGCGAAGCGCTCGCCGGCGATGTCCTTGGCGCCGCTGTTGTCGATCGAGGTGACGTCCGGTCCGGAGAGCGCGATGCTGGCGCTGCGCGCCAGGCGCGCGAGCACTTCGCCGCGCGATTCGCGGCCGCGCGCGGCCAGCCGCTCGGCGAGGATTTCCGGCGTCGCGGTGATCTCGACCACCGCCAGATTGGCGTAACGCTCGCGCAGCGCCGGAATAACAGACCGCGAGACGTTGGCGACGGCGACATGACCGTTGGCGACCGCCCAGTCGACATCGGCGGGCAGGCCGTAGCGCAGGCCGTGGGCGTCCCAGCACAAGGCGAAGGCGCCGTCGGCCTCGGCCTCGGCGAAGGCGGCATCGGCCAGCGTATCGTGGTCCTCGCTCGCCGCGTCGCTCGGGCGGGTGATGACGCGGCGCACGAATTCGAGCCGCGTCTCGTCGGCGAAGCGGCCCTTTGCATAGCCGATCACCGTGTCCTTGCCGGCTCCGCTCGGACCGACGACGGCGACGAAGACGCCGTTGCGGATCGGAAATTTCTCGGCCGACAATTCGCGTTCGAGCAGGGCCGAGACCATCATGCGACCCGGCGCCCCTGGCGCCAGACGGTGCGCACGACCGGCACATGATCGTCGACGCGCACGCGCACCAGATCGGCGCGCCGGCCCTCCTCGATCACGCCGCGGTCACTGAGACCGACCGCCTCGGCCGGGTTCTTCGAGACCATCGCCACCGCCTGCGGCAGGGAAATGCCCTCGACCATATCGCCAAGGAAGAATGCCGACTGGATCAGGCTGAAGGGAATGTAGTCGGACGACAAGATGTCGAGCAGGCCCTCGCCGGCCAGCGTGCGGGCCGAGACGTTGCCGGAATGCGAGGCGCCGCGCATGACGTTGGGCGCACCCATCAGCACGCCGAGGCCTGCCGCCTTGGAGGCCCGCGCCGCTTCCTCGGTGGTCGGGAACTCGGCGACGCGCACGCCCTGCTCGATCGCTTCCTCGACATGGCCGGCGGTGGCGTCGTCATGGCTGGCCAGCACAATGCCGCGTTCGTGGCAGGCGGCGGAAATGAAGATGCGGTTCGGACCGGAATTCATCGCCGATTCCGCCATGCGCTTCTCGCAGAATTTCTGGAAGTCGCGATCGGAGAGCTTCAGCTTGCGCTGGTAGTAATAGGCATAGGTTTCGAGATTGACGAACTGGCGCTGTCCTGGCGCATGGTCCATCAGCGACGCCAGTTTCACCCGCTCGTCGGTCTCGAAATTGGCGAAGGCCTTCAGGCAGTCCGGTGCCGAGACCTCGCAGCGCAGATGGATGAAATGGTCGGCCCTGAGCCGCTCCTGCGCGACGCTGTCCTCAATGGCGTCGGCCAGCTTGCGGATGTCGGCGGAGGTGAGGTCGGCGTCCTCGTCCATGCCTACGCGCAAGGCATCGAGCACGGTGGTGATGCCGGCGGTTGCCACCTGCGCGTCATGGGCAAGCACGGCGGCAATCGGGTTCCAGCGGACCTTCGGGCGCGGCGCGTAGTGACCTTCGAGATGGTCGGTGTGCAGTTCCACCAGGCCGGGGATGATGTAGTCGCCGCCCATGTCCTCGCCGGCGCGGGCAGCGCCCGGGTCGATGGCGGCGATCAAGCCGTCGCGCAGCACCAGCGAGCCCTCGACGATCTCGTCGGCAAGCACGATGCGGGCATTGGTGAGAACGGTCTCGGCGGTCATTTCAAATCGTCCTTGGTAATCAGGCAGTTTGGTCTCAAGCAGTTTGGTCTCAGGCAGTTTTCCGGGCCGGGCGGCGTCCTAGCGCGTGGTGGGACAGCACCATGAACGGGGCGCCCGGTTCGGTTTCGACGAACAGCGTCAGCGCTTCGACCGGCACCGGCCGCAGCAGCACTTCCGTGAACAGGCTGTCGATTGCTGCGCGCAGACGAGGGCTTTCCTGTGACGCAACGCGGCCGGACAGCGTCATGTGAAAGCGGAAGGTTTCGAAGACGTAGGGGTAGCCCCATTGGCAGAGATTGCGGAACTCGTCCGGCTTCAGCGAGTCGGGGCTGCGGCGCTCGATCTCGGCCTCGGTCAGCGGCGCGCGGAAACGGTCGAAGGCGAGCACGACATCGCCGGCGAAGCGGTTGAGCGCCGGCACAGGCGCTTGCGGCACCAGCGCGAAGAAGCCGTCGATCTGGCCGACGACGAGGCGCGGGATGGTAACCGGCTGGGCCGCCTCGGCGAAGCTGTCGAGCGCCGCGCGCAACGTGGCTTCGGTCTCGTTCTCAGCCAACCTGAAGGGCGCCTTCAGCGTCGCGTGAAAGCCGTAGCGGCGGGCCGAGGCGGTATGGAAGGCAACTTCGGCCGCCGACAGCTCACCCACGGCCTCGACCGGCCGGGTGGCGGCGCCGAACGGGTCGCGTCCCAGCCAATTGGCGGCGATCCGCGCCAGCGGCTCGTCCTGGCTTGGGGTGAAATAGATGGCGTAGCGCATGAGAAGTCCTCGTCAGACCGTTGCCATAGGTGATTTCCATGACGGATTGACGAAGCTTACGATGGTTTTCGATGGCAAATCGGCCAGGCAGGTCCTTAGCCGACGATTTTTCCGTGCTGGACCAATGGCTTCAGCGCAATGCAGGAGGCTCAGGCCTTCATCAGCCATTCGTGCTCGGGCGCGTTGTGGAACTTCCAGGTGCGCTTCGGCCCGGCCATGACGTTGAGATAGTAGAGATCGTAGCCATGGCAGGCGGCGCACGGGTGGTAGCCCTTCGGCACCAGCACCACGTCGCCGTCCTCGATCGCCATCGCCTCGTCCAGCTCGCGCTCGCCATTCCTGCCGGCGTCGGTATAGACGCGCTGGAAGGCAAAGCCCTGCGGCGGGTTGAGGCGGTGGTAGTAGGTTTCCTCGAGATAGGACTCGGCGGGGAGGTTGTCCCGGTCGTGCTTGTGCGGCGGATAGCTGGAGGTGTGACCGCCCGGCGTGATGACCTCGACCACCAGCAACGAGTCGGCCGGCTTGCCTTCGGGCAGGATGTTGGTGACGTAGCGCGTGTTGGTGCCCTTGCCGCGCACCTCCTGGCCGAGATCCCGCGGAGCGATGACGCGGGCCGGCAGGCCGCCGCCCAGGCCGGGAGCCGAGCAGACGGCGAGTTCCAGCTCGGTGTCGGCAGTCACCGACCAGTTGGACCCCTCAGGCACATAGACAGACCATGGCTTGCCCTCGAAGGGCGACATGCGCTCGCCGAGCAGGCCGAGATCCGTGCCGGCGGCGGACGCCTTGCCCTTGCCGGTGACGAAGACCAGGCAGACCTCGCGGTCGGCCGTTTCACCCGAAGCCGTCTCGCCCGCTTTCAGCCGATGAAGATCGAAGCCGACATAGGTCCAGCCGGCGCTTTGCGGCGTGACGTGGGCGACGCGGCCGTGGCCCCTGTCGGCCTTGACGAGCAGTTTGGACATTTTTGTCTCCTCAATCATTCCTTCGGTTCGGCCGGAGGCTTGGCCTCTTCGGCCGGCTTGTAGAGATAGAAGAACTGCCAGACGGCATAGCCGGCGAAGCCGAGCGCGATGACGCCCCAGAAAGGCGTGCCGGAAGCGAACTCGATCACCGACCAGGCCAGGCAGACAGCCACCACGGCGATGCGCCGCCACAGCGGCCGGAAGAACGGGTGCTCATAGTCTTTCATCGCGCGCCAATCCCGGATTTAGCCAAAGCGCATCAGATAGACCGGGCGCCCTGACTAATCCACCGTTCAGGCCGGAAAACCCTGCGTCTCCACCGTGTAGCCGGCGGCGCTCATCACCCGCATCAGCTCCTTGTAGCCGACCTGGGCCATCCTGAGCGGAGGGTTTGGCTTCGGATCCTGCTCGGCCTCGACGACGAACCAGCCTTCATAGCCATGGTCGGCGAACCGCTGCACAATGGCGCCGAAATCCAACGACCCGTCGCCAGGCACGGTGAAGGCGCCGAGCGCCACGGCATCGAGGAAGGACTGCCTGGTGCGGTCGAGTTTGTCGATCACGCCCATGCGCACGTCCTTCACATGGACGTGGTTGATGCGCTTGTGGTGGTTGTCGATGGCGCGCAGCACGTCGCCGCCTGCGAAGGCGAGATGGCCGGCGTCGAGCAGCAGCGGAATGCCTTCGCCGGAGTGGCGCATGAAGGCGTCAAGCTCCGGCTCGGTCTCGACGACCGCCGCCATGTGGTGGTGGTAGGACAGAGGCATGCCCTGCTCGGCGCACCATTCGCCGAATTCGGTCAGGCGCCTGCCATAGGCCTTCATTTCGTCGCCGGAGAGCTTCGGCTTGGTGGCGAGCGGCTTCGAACGGTCACCCTGGATGGAGCGGCCGACCTCGCCATAGACGATGCAGGGCGCGTTGACCGCCTTGAACAGGTCGATCATCGGCTGGATGCGGTCCTTGTTCCTGGCCATCTCCTCGTCGACCAGCGTGCCGGAGAACCAGCCGCCGCAGAGCGTGACGTCGGCTGCCTTCAGGATCGGCAGCATCACTTTGGGATCGTCGGGAAAGCGGCGGCCCTTTTCCATGCCGGTGAAGCCGGCCGAGCGCGACTGGCGCAGACACTCCTCCAGCGACACGTCATCGCTCAGTTCCACCAGATCGTCGTTCCACCACGCGATGGGGGACATGCCCAGTTTGGCTTTCAAGTCGTCACTCCAATGTCAGTTCGTTGCGAGGCGGAAGCGGGCTCAGCCCTGCCGGCTGCCGACGGCTTCCTCATATTTCTTGCGCGCGGCGTTGACTTCGCGTCGCGCGGAGACTTCCGGCACGGCGACATCCCACCAGTGGCCGCCGGCCTCGGTCGAGACCAGCGGATCGGTGTCGATGACCAGCACGGTGGTCTTGCTGTTGCCCTTGGCCCTGGCGAGCGCCGTCTCCAGCTCGGCGATCGAGGCCACTTTCTCGGCCGTCGCGCCGAGGCTTGCCGCATGGGCGGCGAAGTCGACATCGGGCATGACCTCGTGGCGGGAGTCCTTCAGGAGATTGTTGAAGTTGGCGCCGCCGGTCGCCATCTGCAGCCGGTTGATGCAGCCATAGCCACGGTTGTCGAGCAGCACGATGGTGAGTTTCAGCCCCAGCATCACCGATGTGGCGATCTCGGAATTGAGCATCAGGTAGGAGCCGTCGCCGACCATGACGACGACCTCCTCGCCGGGCTTGGCCATCTTGACGCCGAGACCGCCGGCGATCTCGTAACCCATGGTCGAGAAGCCGTATTCGGCATGGTAGGAGCCGGGCGCGCCGGCCTGCCAGAGCTTGTGCAATTCGCCGGGCAGACCGCCGGCGGCATGCAGCAAGGTGACGCCGGAGCCCATGGCGCGCTGCACGGCGCCGATCACCTGCGCGTCGGATGGATAGGCGGCATTGGTCGAGGCCGTGACCTTGGCGGCGGCAGCCTGCCACTCCGTCTTGCCCTTCAGCGCATTGTCGGTCCAGGCGGACGGCGCCTTCCAGCCCTTCAAGGCAGCGGACAGTTCCGCCAGCCCTTCGGCCGCGTCGGCGACCAGCGGCAGCGCCCAGTGCTTGCCGGCATCGAAACCTTGCGTGTTCAGCCCGATGATGGTGCGGCCGGCATTCTTGAACAGCGCCCATGAGCCGGTGGTGAAATCCTGCAGCCTGGTGCCGACGGCGAGCACGACATCGGCCTCCTCGGCTAGCCGGTTGGCGGCGGACGTGCCGGTGACGCCGACCGCAGCCATGTTGAGCGGATGGTCATCGGGGAGCGAAGACTTGCCGCCCTGCGTCTCGCAGACGGGAATGCCGGCGCCCTGCACCAACTTGGCCAGTTCGCCCGATGCCTGCGAATAGAGGACGCCGCCGCCGGCGATCACCAGCGGCCTTTTGGCGCCCTTCAGCGCCGCGACGGCGGCCGCCAGTTCGTTGCGGTCCGGACGAACCCGGCGCGGCATCCAGAGGCGCTCGGCAAACAGGCTTTCGGGGTAGTCATAAGCCTCGGCCTGCACGTCCTGGCAGAGCGACAGCGTGACCGGGCCGCATTCGGCCGGATCGGTCAGCACCTGCATGGCGCGGTTGAGCGCCGGGATGATCTGCTCCGGCCGTGTGATGCGGTCGAAATAGCGCGACACGGCGCGGAAGCAGTCGTTGACGCTCGCGGTGCCGTCGGAAAAGTCCTCGGCCTGCTGCAGCACCGGATCGGGCAAGCGGTTGGCGAACACATCGCCCGGCAAAAACAGGACAGGCAACCGGTTTACGTGTGCCAGGGCTGCCGCCGTCACCATGTTCAGCGCGCCCGGTCCGATCGAGCTTGTCGCGGCCATGAAGCGGCGGCGGAAATTGGCCTTGGCATAGGCAATTGCCGCATGCGCCATCGCCTGCTCATTGTGGGCGCGGAAGGTCGGCAATTCGTCGCGCACCTGGTAGAGCGCCTCGCCGATGCCGGCGACATTGCCATGGCCGAAGATCGCCCAGACGCCGCCGAAGATCGGCACTCGTCTGCCGTCGATCTCAGTCATCTGGCGCGACAGGAAGCGGGTCACAGCCTGCGCCATGGTCAGGCGTACGGTCTTCGTCATGTCGTCTCCTCCGGCTTCCGTCTGTTATGCCGCCTTGCGGCCGCGCGCGGCAAGCCATGCCTCGGTCAGTTGCTCGAAGCGCGACGCCATGTCGGCGACCGCCTCTTCATCCGACATCCTGCCGGCCAGCCATTGTTCGGCGGCGTTGATGAAGATGGTGCGACCGACGGCGAAGCCCTTGACGACGGGCGCGTTGGCCGTCGCGGCAAAGGCCGCTTCCAGTTCGTCCTGCGGCGCCTCGAGCCCGAGCAGCACGACACCGCGGCACCATGGGTCGTTCTTGACGATCACCGCCTCGATCTTGGCCCAGGCGCTGGCCGAGGCCTGCGGCTCGAGCTTCCACCAGTCGGGCTTGATGCCCAGCGCATAGAGTTCCTCCAGCGCGCGCGGGATGGTGGTGTCGTCGAGCTTGCCGTGCTTGCCGGCGATGATCTCGACGAGAAGCTCCCTGCCCACTTTCCGCGCGGCTTCGAACAGGGTCCTGAGCTTCTGCTGCTGCTCCAGCTTCAGCGCCTCGGGGTCGTCCGGGTGGTAGAAGCACAGGCATTTGATGCAGTGCTCGACCGGCCAGTCGATCAGTTGCGAGCCGATGTCCTGCGAGAATTCGAAGCGCAGCGGCCGCGAGCCCGGCAGTTCGACCGGGCGGCCAAGCCAGGCGAAGGGATGGCGGGCGAATTCGAACATGGCGTCGCGGCCATATTTCTCGTCGAGCAGCATGCCGTAACCGGCGCGGCCGGCGGCGACCCTGGCTGCCGCCTTGACGGTCAGCACCTTGAAATCCTCGATGCGGGCGGCGTCCGCACCGGTCTTGGCGGCGACGTCCTCGAGCTGGACGCGGTGGTCGCAGGCGAGCGCCATCAGCGAGGGGATGTCGCGCCGGCGCGTCGTCGCCCAATGGATGTGGTTGATCGCCTCGTCCTTGCGCAGCGCCAGGTGCTTGCTGCCGTGCTTGAGGAAGTACTGCAATTCCTCGAAGGTCGGATATTCCGGCGCGCAGAGCAGGCGCGAGACGGCGAAGGCGCCGCAGGCATTGGCCCAGGTCGCCGCCGTGGCGAAGCTCTCGCCCCCGAGCCAGCCGCGCAGGAAGCCGGACATGAAGGCATCGCCGGCGCCAAGCACATTGTAGACCTCGATCGGAAAGCCCTTGCCCACAATACCGTCCTCGAGGTCGTCGCTGATCGGCCCGTCGTAGACGATGCAGCCCATGGCGCCGCGCTTGAGCACGATGGTGGCCTTGGACAGCGAGCGGATGGTCTTCAGCGCGCTCAGGCAATCGTCGGCGCCCGAGGCGATCATGATCTCCTCTTCGGTGCCGACGATGAGATCGCAATCGGGCAGCACCGTCTTCAGCTGGGCCGAGACGCGGTCGGATTTGACATAGCGCTCGAAGCCCTCGGCATGGCCGGCAAGACCCCAGAGGTTGGGGCGGTAGTCGATGTCGAAGACCACCTTGCCGCCCTTGGCCTTCATGATGCGGATCGCCTTGCGCTGCGCGGCGTCGCTGTTGGGGCGGGAGAAATGCGTGCCGGTGACGACGACGGCGCGGGCCAAGGCAATGAACGCCTCGTCGATGTCCTCCTCGGCCAGCGCCATGTCGGCGCAGTCGGAGCGGTAGAAGATCATCGGCGAGACGCCTTCATCCTCGACCGAGAGCAGCACCAGCGCGGTCAGCCGCTCCTTGTCGGTCTTCAGGCCGTCGACCGAGACGCCTTCACGCTTGAGCTGCTCGCGGATGAAACGGCCCATCTGCTCGTCGCCGACGCGGGTGAGCAGCGCCGAACGCAGGCCGAGCCTGGCCGTGCCGACGGAGATGTTGGCCGGGCAGCCGCCGACCGATTTGGCGAAGGAGGTGATGTCCTCCAGCCGCGAGCCGATCTGCTGGCCGTAGAGATCGACCGAAGCGCGGCCGATGGTGATGACGTCGAGCGGTTTCGCTTCCACGGCTTCGCCCATTCGAACCTCCCATCGGCCTTATTGTGTTGAGCAACCCCATTTTGGGGTACACGCGCGAGCGGCGGCGTGATGCCGGGATTATGAAATAATAATTCCAATCTGTAGTCAAGATGGAATGAGCATTCCCTAGCCGAAAAAGACTGCAGGCCGAGCCGTTCAGCCCTTGCGCTTGCGGCCCGTGTCGCGCCGCTTCTCGCCGACGGCGACGGTCAGCGCCATGGCCAGCGCCATCGTCGCCGACAGCGAGCGGAAGCCGGCGAAATCGGCCTCGGCGACCTCGAACCAGACCTTGGCGAACTGGGCGAGCGGCGAGAACGAGGAGTCGGTGATGGCGACGATCGGCACGCCCTGCTCGGAGATGGCGCGCGTTTCCTCGATGGTCGCCGGCGCATAAGGCGAAAACGAGATGGCGATGACGGCATCCCTCGGCGTGGCAAAGCCGACCATCTCGGCATTGAGGCCGGCGGCCGACTCGATCAGCTGGTTGCGGATCTTGAGCTTGCCCAGCGCGTAGGCGATGTAGGAGGCGACCGGATAGGAGCGGCGCTTGGCGAGCACGTAGATGGTCTCGGCCTTGGCCAGCAGCGCGATCGCCTCCTCGAAATGCGGTTCGTTGAGCGTGCGCGAAATGTCGCTCAGCGAGGTGCTGGCGGCGGCGACGAAACCGTCGAAGATCGCTCGGTGGCCGGCGCCTTCCTCGGCCTTGGCGCGCAGCGCGGCCAAACGCTCGTCATAGGAGGAATTGCGCTCGCGCAGGCGCTCGCGGAACACAAGCTGCAGGCTGGTGAACCCGTCGAAGCCGAGCTGCTGGGCAAAGCGGATCAGGGTCGAGGGCTGGACGCCGGCCGAGGCGGCGATGCTGGCGGCGGTGCCGAAAGCGATGTCGTCGGGATTGTCGAGCGCATAGGCGGCGATCTGCGCGATGCGCTTAGGCAGGCTGTGGCGCCGCTCCAGGATCGTCGCGCGCAGCGTCTCGAAATCGCGGGGAACCCGTTCGTCCATCGTCGCTCCGCCCACGGCCATAATGGTAGTCCCCCTCTCCTGCCTCATCATAGCGGCTTCGCGCAAGAACACCATAAAAAATGATTTGGACGTTCCATTCCGAGCGGAAATGGATTAATTCATCCACACGCTACAGTTCCCCTTCAATGGAGACATCCAAATGGTCGGAGTGGGCCTCATCGGCACGGGTTTCATGGGCAAGTGCCACGCCATTGCCTGGAGCGCGGTCGGCACCGTCTTCCCGGATGTAGCCAAGCCCAGGCTGGTGCATCTCGGCGAGGTCAATGACGAGCTTGCCAGGCGCAAGGCCGGTGAGTTCGGCTTCGCCAGGGGCTCCGGCGACTGGCGCGCCGTGGTCAACGATCCGGAGGTCGAGATCGTCTCGCTGACCACGCCCAACCAGTTCCATCCGGAAATGGCCATCGCCATCCTCGAAGCCGGCAAGCATCTCTGGTGCGAGAAACCGATGGCGCCGGGCTTCGCGGAAGCCGAGGCGATGGCGAAGGCGGCGAAGAAATCCGGCAAGGTGGCGGCGCTCGGCTACAATTACATCCAGAACCCGGCCATCCGCCATATCGGCGCGCTGCTCGAGGAGAAGATCATCGGCGAGGTCAACCATCTGCGCATCGAGATGGACGAGGACTTCATGGCCGACCCGGAGGCGGCGTTCTTCTGGAAGCACGAGGCAGCGTCGGGCTACGGCGCGCTCGACGATTTCGCCGTGCATCCGCTGTCGCTGATCAAGGTGCTGTTCGGCCGCGTCGGCCGCGTCATGTGCGACATGGCCAAGCCCTATGCCGACCGCAAGGTTGCATCCGGGGGACGCCGCGCGGTCGAGACCTACGACATTGCCAGCGTGCTGATGCATCTGGAGAACGGCATCGCCGGCACGCTGCTGGTCAATCGCTCGGCCTGGGGCCGCAAGGGCCGCATCGCCATCCAGATCTTCGGTTCGAAAGGCTCGATCCTCTACGACCAGGAACGGTTCAACGAGTTCCAGCTCTACCTGACGGCCGACCGGCCGACCGAGCAGGGCTACCGCACCATCCTGGTGGCGCCGCACCACAAGCCCTACGACGCCTTCGTGCCGGCGCCCGGCCACGGCCTCGGCTTCAACGACCTCAAGATCATCGAATGCCGCGAGCTCATGCTGCGGCTCGCCGGCAAGCCGGCGCGGATCATCGACTTCGACGAGGGGCTGGAGATCGAGCGCACCGTGCATGCGATGGCGCGTTCGTTCCAGGAGCAGCGCTGGGTGGACGTGCGGTAACAGCCGCTTCCAACGCAAAGCCGGCAAAGCGTCAGGTGGCGGCTGCCGATGCGTTGATCTCCCAGCCATCGACCCAAAGCTGCCGCAGCCGGTCGCCTTCGCCCTTGAACCATAGGCCCGCCAGCCGGCAGTCCTCGATGCGGTCGCTGCGGAAATTGCGGATAGCCTGGCGAAGCTCGCACCAGGCGACGATGTTGGCGGTTTCGGCGTAGTAGATGAGCGCGACCGGGCGGATGAGGCGCTTTGTGTCGCGGCCCGCCTCGTCGCGATAGGAAAGGTCGAGCTTCTCCTCGTCGCGGATGGCGCGGCGCACCAAGGCGAGATCGACCGCCGAGGCCGAGGGTGCGGCAAAACCCCAGGCATGCAGGGCATTGGCGTCGAGCGCCTGGCGCAAGGGCGGCGGCACCGCACCGGCGATCTTGGCGCCGACGCGTTTTGCGGCCTGCTTGAGCTCGTCGTCGCCGGTGCGCTCGAGCAGCGCCAACGACAGCACGATCGCCTCCATCTCCTCGATCGAGAACATCAGCGGCGGCAGGTCGAAGCCCGGACGCAGGACGTAGCCGATGCCGCGCCCGCCCTCGATCGGCACGCGCATCGCCTGCAGTGCCGCGATGTCGCGATAGATCGAGCGCACCGTCACTTCCAGCTGTTCGGCAATCATGGCCGCCGTCACCGGCTGCCTGGCCAGCCGCAGGATCTGGATGATCTCGAACAGGCGCGACGCCTTGCGCATTTCCTCAACGGCTCCGAACGCAACTGACACATCCCCGTCAGTTGGGATGATCTATAGGACGGCCTATCCGCTTGAAAATCAACACATTGCTCTGCGGCGTTTCGGGTGAGGCAACAGACTACTGACATGGACTACGCGCAAAATCTCTGGCTCTTCTTCATCCTGCTGTTCGGCATCATCGTCGTGCCCGGCATGGACATGCTGTTCGTGCTGGCCAATGCGCTGACGGGCGGCAGCAACAGAGGTCTCGCCGCGACTGGGGGCATCATGCTGGGCGGCATAGTGCACACGCTGAACGGCGCGATCGGCGTCGGCCTGCTCATGCATTTCGTACCGATCCTGTTCACGCCGCTGCTGATCGCCGGCGCCGCCTACATGGCCTATATCGGCATCACGCTGATGCGCAGCTCCATCACCATCGGCCAGGACGGGCCTTCCAGCAGCCGTTCCGCCTGGAAGGCGTTTCGCCAGGGGCTGATGACCTGCCTGATCAACCCGAAGGCCTACCTCTTCATCCTCGCCGTCTATCCGCAGTTCCTGAAGCCGGATTACGGCCCGATCTGGATGCAGGCGACCGTCATGGGGCTGATGACGATCGCCACGCAGGCCGCCATCTATGGCGGGCTCGCGGTTACCGCCGGCAGCAGCCGCGAGCTGCTGGTCGCCAATCCGCGGGCGACCGTCCTTGCCGGTCGGGCGGCGGGGCTGCTGCTGTTCGCGGTCTCGGTGTTCACCGCCTGGGAAGGTCTGGGGGCGGCGTGAGCCTCAAGGGCCCGCGCCGAGTTCCTTCCAGCACCCGTCTCGGCGCTGCGCGCCGATCCACCTTCTTCCACCGGGGGAGAAGGAAGTCAGGCCGCGCCCTGCCGGGTCGCCAGCATTTCGCGGCGTGCCGACCGCCGCCATTCGACCGCGCCGGCAAGGCCGTGCAGCACCGTCTCGGTGGTCGCCCAGTCGATGCAGCCATCGGTGATGCTCTGGCCGTAGGTGAGCGGCTTGCCGGCCACCACGTCCTGCCGGCCGGCGACGAGATTGCTCTCGATCATGACGCCGATGATGCGCTCGTCGCCCGCTGCCACCTGGCCCGCCACGTCGGCCGCCACCTTCGGCTGGTTCTCCGGCTTCTTGCTCGAGTTGGCGTGGCTGACGTCGATCATCAGCCGCGGCGCGACCCCGATGCGGCCGAGCTCCGCAGCGGAGGCGGCGACGCAAGCCGCGTCGTAGTTTGGCTGGATGCCGCCGCGCAGGATGACGTGGCAGTCCTCATTGCCGGTGGTCGCCGCGATCGCGCTGCGGCCGCCCTTGGTCACCGCCATGAAGTGATGCGGCTGGGCGGCCGACTTCACCGCCTCGGCGGCGATGCGGAGATTGCCGTCGGTGCCGTTCTTGAAGCCGACCGGGCAGGACAGGCCCGAGGCCAGCTCGCGATGGATCTGGCTCTCGGTGGTACGCGCGCCGATGGCGCCCCAGGCGACGAGGTCGGCGATGTATTGCGGCGTCGTCATGTCGAGGAACTCGGTCGCCGCCGGCAGGCCGAGATTGTTGACGGCCGACAGCACGTTGCGCGCCATGCGCAGCCCCTTGTCGATGTTGAAGCTGCCGTCGAGGTCGGGATCGTTGATCAGCCCCTTCCAGCCGACCGTGGTGCGCGGCTTCTCGAAATAGACGCGCATGACGATCTCGAGCCGGTCTGCAAGGGCCTCGCGCAGCGCCGCCAGACGGCTGGCGTAGTCCATTGCGGCGACCGGATCGTGGATCGAACAGGGGCCGACGATGACCAAAAGCCGGTCGTCGGCGCCCGTCAGGATCGAATGGATGGCATTGCGTGACGCGGCAACAGTGCGCGTCGCCGTCAGCGTGCGCGGTATCTCGCGCATCACCTCTTCCGGCGTGCTCAGTTCCTTGAGTTCGGTGACCCGAAGGTCGTCTGTGGTGGTCAACACGGCTTTCTGCTCCTGGTTAGGAGACCTGCCGGCTGAAACAAAAAAGCCGCCAGGTCTGGCGGCTTGTCGGATTTTGATGCTGCAATCTTCAGATCGAGCGCAATCCTCCCGCCGCCAGCGAGCTACCGTAGCTAAAGTACCAAAACGAGGCGGTCAGGTGGATCATGCGGCTCATATAGTCGATGCGAAGGCGCTTGTCACGTGTCGTGTTGTAGCGGGCCAATTGGCGAAACCGTTGATGACGGCGCCCCTCTCCCCGTCACTATACGGGGAGAGGATACCGGCAGGCAGGTGAGGGGCGGCGCCTACGGCAGAAAGACAAGGCCAGGCGGAGATATCGGCCTTCAACCTAAGCTTGGACCCATTGCTGTCAAAGTCGGCGCTGCCCCTCATTGCCCTGCCGGTGTCCAGCCGATAGATGGGTAACAGAATGGACCGGATACATAGGTAACAGTTCTCCCCCTATGAGTCCGCTGCAGCGCCAAGCGGATTGGTTGGCGCGGCGCTGCAGCGGACAAGCGTCATACGCCT
>NZ_SRSR01000368.1:0-281 GCF_004792275.1 Mesorhizobium sp. M4B.F.Ca.ET.143.01.1.1 | reverse complement strand
CGACAGCGCCACGAGAAAGGTGCTCGGCGCCCATATTCTCGGCCCCGACGCCGGCGAAATGGCGCAGCTTCTCGGGATTCCGCTGAAGGCGGGACTCACCAAGGACGATTTCGACCGCACCATGGCGGTCCACCCGACCGCGGCCGAGGAACTCGTCACCATGTACAAGCCGACCTACCGCGTGAAGAACGGCGAGCGCGTCTGAGCACGGCGTTGCGGAGCGGAACCGCCGCCGGCGAAGCCGGCGACGGTGAGGCTTGGTTCAAAGCAAGGTGCCGCGC
>NZ_SRSR01000367.1:0-281 GCF_004792275.1 Mesorhizobium sp. M4B.F.Ca.ET.143.01.1.1 | reverse complement strand
GGGAGATCGGATGTCGCCATGCTTTCGCCAATCACCTACGTTGCAAGAAAGGCGCCGCCGCCAGCACTGCCGATCTCCCCCCTTTTGCGGGGGAGATGCCCGGCAGGGCAGAGGGGGGTGTGACGGAACGCGACCTGCAAATGTATGCCTGCTATGCAGCAATGAACATGACGAGCCGCAATTCACCCTTCCACCTGCGCGGCGAGACCATCCGCAGCGCCCACGACGTCGGCTGGATGCGCAGCCTCACGGCCGGCTCGATGATGCGCAAGGATGTTCGC
>NZ_SRSR01000366.1:0-281 GCF_004792275.1 Mesorhizobium sp. M4B.F.Ca.ET.143.01.1.1 | reverse complement strand
TCACCCAGGCGATCGAAGCTGGCCGCATCGCCATCACCTCGAACGAGATGCTGGTCACCAACCCGCTTATCGACGTCGTCATCGACGCCACGGGCAAACCGGGCGTCGCCGCCGATTTCGACCTGATGGCCATGGAGCATGGCAAGCACCTGGTGATGATGAATGTCGAGGCCGACGTGACCATCGGCTGCTACCTGAAGCAGCAGGCCGACCGCTTGGGTGTGGTCTACTCGGTTGGCGCCGGCGACGAGCCGTCAAGCTGCATGGAACTGATCGAATTT
>NZ_SRSR01000365.1:0-282 GCF_004792275.1 Mesorhizobium sp. M4B.F.Ca.ET.143.01.1.1 | reverse complement strand
GCTTGATCCGTGGTCTGGCGCGCCTGACGATCATCTCGCCGATCGAAGCCAGCATGGTCTTGGTCAGCCCGTGCACGGCCTTGAGATGCATCTTGTGCAGCGAGCGATAGACGAGCCTCGCAACGAGACCTTCGATCTTCAGTCCTCCGATCAGGCTGCCGAACGCACCGTAGTCGGCCAGCGAGACCAGGGGCGGCCGTCGATTTCATCCGCCAGTTCAAGGTCGATTACGCGGTGATCGGCGCCTCGGCGATAGACCATGACGGCGCGCTGCTCGACTTC
>NZ_SRSR01000364.1:0-282 GCF_004792275.1 Mesorhizobium sp. M4B.F.Ca.ET.143.01.1.1 | reverse complement strand
CGGCAACAAGGCCATCTATTCCTCCCTGGGATACCTTGCCTACGGCAACGGCTCGAGCAGCCAGACGAAGCCGTTCGGGAGCACATACACTTATGGCCGGCCGTTGCTTGGCACCAGCTCAAGCGTCAGCAAGACCGATTATTCGAACGCAAACTACACCAAAGCGAGGAGCGAGCATTTGGCCACGTTGTGCGACAACGCGAAGGCCGCCAACATCATCGTCATGACCATCGCGCTCGATCTCGACTCCACCAACACTGCCGAGGCGGCGCAGATGGCGGC
>NZ_SRSR01000363.1:0-282 GCF_004792275.1 Mesorhizobium sp. M4B.F.Ca.ET.143.01.1.1 | reverse complement strand
CTCAATTGCGAGTGCTGGCCGCCCCGTCAATGGATAGTCAGGACCACCTCGCGTGTCGCTTCGTCGACATCGGCAATGATGTCGGTGACGAGCGCACGGAGGAGTCGTTGGCGAGCGCGCATGGTCACGCCCGATACTGGCGCCGCTGGCTCTCGAGGTTGCTCTCAACCTGGGCCGGAGTGGACTGCCGAACATAAACGACCGCCTTGCGCTTCAAAACCGCGGCCGGCAGGAGATCAGCGCTCGTCATCGTCACGCTCCTCGGCCGCAACGCTGGCGGCC
>NZ_SRSR01000362.1:0-282 GCF_004792275.1 Mesorhizobium sp. M4B.F.Ca.ET.143.01.1.1 | reverse complement strand
GGTGACGATGCCGAGGATGAAGGCCGGCAGGAAAGTCGGCGCCGCCAGCCAGCCTGCGCCCGCGAGCGCCACCAGGATCACGCCGTAAAGGATGCCGACCAGATAGTGGAAAGCCCAGCCCAGCGCCTTTTCATGCGCATAGGGCGCGGCCTTGCCGATATCGTCGTGGAACACTTTTTCGGGCAGGTGCCGCACCCAGCGCCCGACCATGCCCCAGTTGGGCAATGGCTGGCCGATCGCCTTGTTGAGGATGATCGCCCAGATATCCATGAACACCGTGGC
>NZ_SRSR01000361.1:0-282 GCF_004792275.1 Mesorhizobium sp. M4B.F.Ca.ET.143.01.1.1 | reverse complement strand
CTTTGACGTTCAAGCTAACGCCGAAGCAGGAAGCGCAACTCAGTCTCATTGCCTCAGACGCCACGCACGTCATGGCGTATGGTGGCTCTCGCTCGGGAAAGACATTCGGCTTCGTCCGGGCCATCCTGATACGGGCCCTGGCTCACAGGAGCCGACACGCTATCCTCCGCTATCGGTTCAACCACATCAAGGCATCGATCGTCTACGACACGCTGCCGAAGGTGATGGAGCTTTGCTTTCCAGGCGTTGCCGACAGGAGCAAGCTGGATAAGACGGACTGGT
>NZ_SRSR01000360.1:0-282 GCF_004792275.1 Mesorhizobium sp. M4B.F.Ca.ET.143.01.1.1 | reverse complement strand
GCGCGGGCAGATCCTGTGATCCGCGACGCTCGCGACCGCGTCCGACAACGCATGCAGCACCGACATGCCGAGCGGGAAAGGCGGCTCGCCGACGGCCTTGGAGCGATGGACGGTCGGCTCGTTCGCCTCTGACCAGTCGGCCAGCGTGACGTTGAAGATTTTCGGCCGGTCGGAGGCGAGCGGGATCTTGTAGGTCGACGGCGCATGGGTGCGCAGCCGGCCCTTGTCGTCCCACCACAATTCCTCTGTGGTCAGCCAGCCCATGCCCTGGATGAAGCCGCC
>NZ_SRSR01000359.1:0-283 GCF_004792275.1 Mesorhizobium sp. M4B.F.Ca.ET.143.01.1.1 | reverse complement strand
GACGGGTCGGGCGAGCACTCGCCGTTCTCCGCCGCGCTGCTCCAGCACATCGGCGCTTCCAACGTTTCCATCACCGAGGCGATGAACCGGGTGACCGGTGATGTCTTCAAGGCAACCGCCGGCAAGCAGCGCCCCTGGCTCAACGTTTCGCTGACAACGGAGGTCGTCCTGCACAAGGTCGATCTCAATGCGCCATTGATCGTGGGCGAGGCGAGCGCACCTCCTGCCGAGGGCGGCTCCGATGCGAGCAACACCGGCGCCGCTGGTGCAACTGCAGGTCAAA
>NZ_SRSR01000035.1:0-14963 GCF_004792275.1 Mesorhizobium sp. M4B.F.Ca.ET.143.01.1.1 | reverse complement strand
ATATGCTGACGATGGCCTTGTGCACTGCCGGAGTGAACAGCAAGCCGAAGCCCTCAAGGCGGAGCTTGGTGCTCGACTGGCGGCATGCGGGCTTCAAATGCATCCGACAAAGACCAAGATCGTCTATTGCAAGGACCAAAGGCGCAGGGGCAAATACCCGAATGTCGTGTTCGACTTCCTCGGGTATCAATTCCGGCCGCGACGGGTGGCGAAGACACAGCGAGACGAGTTCTTCTGTGGCTACACGCCTGCGGCCAGCCCCACGGCACTGAAATCGATGCGAGCGACGATTAAAAGCTTGAACATACCGCGGCAGACGCCGGGGACGCTGGCTGAAATCGCCCAACAGCTCAATCCGCTCCTTCGGGGATGGATAGCCTATTACGGCCGGTTCAGCCGTTCGGCCCTGTCCACTCTGGCTGACTACGTCAACCGGAAGCTCAGGGCGTGGATCATGCGCAAGTTCAAGCGCTTTCAGTCCCATAAGACGCGTGCCAGCCTCTTCTTGAGAAAGCTGGCACGGGGAAATCCCGGACTGTTCGTGCATTGGAAGGTGTTCGGAACGAATACGTTCGCCTGATGGGAGCGGTGTGAATCGAGAGGTTCACGCACCGTTCTGCGAGAGGCCGGCAGGTGAAATTCCTCCGGCCTACTCACCCCTGGACCAAGACCAATATGGCGCCGCTCAGAGGATGGGCGCCGCGCGGCGAGAGGATCAAGGCCAAGGTGCCGCACGGTCATTGGAAGACCATGACCTTCTTGGCGGCACTGCGCCACGACCGTGTCGATGCACCATGGCTGATCGACGGACCGATCAACGGCGAGCGTTTCCAGCTCTATGTCGACAAGGTTCTCGTCCCAACCCTCAAGCCCGGTGACATCGTCATCATGGACAATCTCGGTTCGCACAAGGGCAAGGCCGTGCGCCGTGCCATCCGCTCGGCCGGCGCCAGGCTGTTCTTGCTGCCCAAATACTCCCCCGACCTCAACCCTATTGAGAAATTCTTCGCCAAGCTCAAGCATTGGCTGCGCAAGGCTGCCAGGCGAACGGTCGAGACCGTCTGTGACGCCATCGGCCAAATCCTCGGCACTGTCACGTCAACCGAATGCAGAAATTACTTCATCGAGGCCGGCTATGCGCCAACCTAAATTCATCCCGCTCTAGCGCTGTCGTTTCAGGCACCATAGGGTATGCCATAGGCTTGCCTGTTTCGAAGCACTTTGACAGCAATGCCCGAATGCGCTTGCTTATAGCTCCGGTCATCGGACTGGGAATATTCGGCGCGGCAGGTGTTTCCATTTTTCATTTATTGTCTTTAACCGCGATCAATCTGTTTCTTGTCGTTCTTGGGATGTCCGCCGTCGCAACCTGGCTATCGAAAGTCGCCGTCGACCCGCTCTTTCGCTCGCCAATCAGTCCCAGCTTTTCCTGGCTAGCTGTTGCATTTCTCCTATGCCTTTTGCCTAGCTTCGCGATCATTCCGCAGCATTATGGTGAAAGCGCCGGTCTCGGTGACCCGGCCTGGGACCATGCCAAAATAGCTATCATAGATGAAATCGCTCAAAATGGTTTGCCTCCCAGCAATCCATACTATTCCGAAGCGGGAAGTCCCAACACACTTATTTACTACTACGTCTGGCACTTCATAGCCGCGTGTTCATCTGTTGTCACAGGCGCAAGCGGCTGGGAGGCCGACATTGCTCTTACCGGCGTGACGGCCTTGTGCTCGACGTTCGTTGTAACATGGCTGGCCGTGGCACGAAGCAGACGTGCAAATGCCGCTTGGTGGGTACTCCCGCTCTTGCTTGGCGGTCCTCTTAGGCCAATCGTGCGATTTGTCTCTGGAAAGTGGCTCGACACTTGGATGGTACAGGAACACTTCAGAACGTGGATCGCTCAGGCCGCATGGGCACCCCAGCACCTATTTTCCGGAACCGTGGCTTCGATTGCCATCATGGCATATGTGCGAATTCTATATGATAATACCAGATGCAATCTGTTTCTGGGGGTATTTATGGGCGCGATGCTCGCGTCTGCTTATGGCAGTTCAACTTGGGCGGGCGGCTTCTCGCTCCTTTTGATATTGCCTATTGCAGGGATGCTATCTGCTTTGCATGTTGTACGGGAAAGGCGGTTGCTACAAGTTGCCGTTTCCACTGGGGTTATTGCTGCGGTGACTGTGCTCTGTGCAGGCGTGTTGGTTTACGAGCAGGCCGCCCTATTGCATACAAGAAAAGCCGTGGAGTTTTGGCTTTTTCCCGTGTTTGTTTGGCAGAGATGGTATCTTGATCTGCCAGGCTTCTGGGTCATATCAATATTTCTTGATTTTAACATTCTGTTCATATCTCTTTTAATTTGGGTCTGGTACAGACGATCTTTTATGGCGATGGAGTATCAACATATCGATCGAACCATAATAGTTGCTATCCTAGCTCCCCTATTTTGCGCACAGTTTATGCATAGCGTTATTATGGGTAACGATTTAGGATGGCGGGTAGTCGTTCCATCGATACTTCTGATGACGGCGATGACTGCGACATTGCTCTCCTCACAGATCTGCAAACGAACACTAATTGGGCGCCTAACAACCATAACCGCGATCGTGTTGCTGGCACCGTCAATTTTGGCAGGCGCTCAATTTGTATATTCATCCGCTTTCCAATTTCGAGTTCAAGGCCCTGAAACAGACGAGGGTACAGCTTTCCGCGAGTCTCCGCAAATGTGGGAAGCTGTTCGTCAAGTAACACCGCCGAATGAAGCGCTCGCCAATAATCCGCTTGATCTTTCAAGTCTGACGGATTTTCCGGGGAATATTTCCTGGGCGACACTGTCGCAAAGACGAAATTGCACAACAGAGATTAACCTTTTGCGTGCCTATGCAGCCCAACTCACGCCTAAACAAGCGTCAGACGCTTATAGCTTCTTCAAAGAAGTATTTGAAGGCAACATTACGGAAGCTAGGCTTAGAGTTATGAAGGAAAAATATCTTTGTAAAACGCTTGTTGTTACCGCGAGGGATGGCCTGTAGGGTAACGCAATACTAGACAGCAATTCAGTTTTCAAGCTTGTTTCCGAAAGAAGGGATAATACCAAAGGCTCTGAGGGCTGACTCTCTAGGGGTTCCCGCTTCGACTGATCCGTGATTCCTTGTCGCGAGGAGGATTCGGGCGATGGGATCAGCGGTGAAGATGCGGATGGACTATTCGGCTGTGGCGCTTCGGCGACTGGGGAAGGCGGCGAAGGACGTCAACCAGAGCACGCGCTTATTGTCGCTGGCTGGGATCATGGACGGGATGAGCCGGGAAGATGCTGCACGGATCGGCGGCATGGACCGCCAGACGCTGCGGGACTGGGTGCATCGCTTTAACGAGGATGGTCCTGACGGACTGAAAGATGCCTGGTATGGCGGACCCACGCCGCGCCTGTCGCCGGAACAGAAGGCCGAACTGGCGCAAATCGTCGAGACGGGACCGGACCTGGCGATTGACGGCGTGGTGCGCTGGCGGCGCATCGATCTGCAGCGCGTCATCGCGGATCGTTTCGGCGTCGCCTATCACGAGCGCTACGTGGGCAAGCTGCTGAAGGAACTCGGCTTCTCGCACATGAGCGCGCGGCCGCGCCATCCGGCGCAGGATGCCTGGATCGTGGAAGAGTTCAAAAAAACTTTCCGCGCACGCTAGAGGCCCACCTCGCCGATCTGCCGAAGGGCAAGCCCGTCGAGGTGTGGTTTCAAGATGAAGCCAGAATTGGCCAGAAGAACGGTGTCGTGCGGCAATGGGCGCGCCGTGGCACGCGGCCCAGGCAGCCCGCCGACCAGCGCTATCAAAGCGCATACCTGTTCGGCGCCATCTGCCCGGCGCGGCAAGGGAGCAGCCATGGCGCTGCCGTTTGCCGACACCGCGGCCATGCAGCTTCACCTCGACGAGATCAGCCGCCATGTGGCGCGCGGCGCGCACGCCGTGCTGCTACTCGACCGGGCAGGCTGGCACACGACCGCCAAGCTGAAGGTGCCGAAAAACATCACGCCGGTGCTGCTGCCATCGCGAGCCCCGGAACTCAACCCGGTCGAGAACGTCTGGCAATATCTGCGCGCCAACTGGCTCTCCAACCGCGTCTTCGACGGTCACGACGCCATCATCGACGCCGCCTGCGAGGCTTGGCAGAAGCTCATCGCCCAACCCGAAACAATCACATCAATCGGAATGCGAGAGTGGGCCCACGTCGGTCGAGCTTCATGACCCTTGGTATAAGTGGCGCATTTATCGATAATGCGCCTGGTTAGATCGTAAACTCGTAAACGGCACAGACGGACGCGTTCAAGATCGTCGTCGGTCGGCTTACTGGTTATGGTTGCGCGATGGACGATGCCCGCTCGGGTTTTCCTTCCTGATGAGGTGTCCGCCGCGCCGCGGTCGCGGCGAAATGGCCGGCGAGAACGCTACGTTCGGTCACACGCGGATTGTCAAAGAAGCGATAGGCCGCCGTCCAGTCGCCGCGGGCCGCCAGGAGTGGCTAGCAGCTGACATCTGATCCAGCAACCGTTGCAGCCGACGGGCCAGACGCTTGTCGGGAAGGGCCGCCGCAGAAAGCTCTTCCTGCCAAGCGGCTTCGCTGCTGCTGGTCTTGTCTCGCATCCCCGCCGTTTCGCGTGTTATATTAAACTGCTTGCATGGAGATGAACAGCGTAAGCGCCAATCCGGCCAATCCGGCAGTGGACATGGCGTTGCAGATCCGAAAACCGCTCCAGCAGCCCCGGCATATCCCCACCCGCACCTGATGCCTCGACAGCTTGGACCCCACGGGGGCCGCAAGGGTGGTCACCAGCCACGTCGAGCGGCTGAGCTCCAGAGAAACGAAAATCGCGCCGCACTCAACAGTCGCAATCGTATGTGCGGTGGTCATTCTGTCATTCTGGCAGTCTGCATGGCAAAGGTCTCCATCGAGAAAGTGAGCGACCCAACTCTTCCAGAGCAAGGCGCGTGCGTCTCCGCCTCATGGAATCTTCACATAGGACGGTGGCATAAGCCGGACGTCATGCCCCACCTCCTGCAGTCTGCAGCGCAGTCGTGAGCACCTGCGCAAGCCTCCATGCCAATCAAGCATCGCGGGCGCTTCTGGAAAAAACGCGAGCAACTGGCTGCGGCGAAGCTGGCGGCGCACGAGAACCCGACCGTTCTCGTTTTACACCGTGGATTTGGAAGACGCTCTTTGCGAGGTCGATACCAACTGTGGCAAGATCAGACGTGATGACTCCTCTGCGTGGGACGACAACATCCCAACTATGGCGCAATACGACGCCGGGAGCAGGAGCCATCCATACCATCAATCGAGAATGCCTTCTCAAAACTCAAGGCGCTTATGCGCGCCAAAGCAGAGCGAACCATCAAGCCCCTGTGGGATGCCGCGGCTCGATCGTCGAGCTGTTCTCACCGGCCGAGTGCAAAAACTAATCAAGGCCGCAGGATATGATCCGGACTAAGCCGGACGTGCTCTAGAAGGCGGCGTCGTAGTCCACGACAAGGCGATCTCCAGCGGGCCGCGACTGGCAGGTGAGCACGAAACCTGCCTCCCGTTCCCATTCTTCGAGCGCCGCATCGGATTCTGTTTCGACGTCGCCCTCGACGACCCTGGCGACGCAGGAACAGCACGTGCCGCGACCGCAGGAATATGGGACCGCGAGCCCGCTTCGGCGGGCAGCATCGACGACAGTCTCGCCCGGACGGGCATCGATGACGATGCTGCGACCGCCCAGCCTGATTTCGACATGCCGCGTCGAGGTATCCGCTTCGGGCAAGATGTCCCTCGGTTCTGACCTGGCGGCTGCGGGACGAAAGAACTCAGCCAGGATCTTGTCGGAGGCTAAGCCCTGTCTCTGAAATGCTGCGCTCAGATTCGCGACCATTTCGGGCGGTCCGCATAACAGAGCACGATCGATCACCGACATCGGCATGTTCAACTCGCCAAGAATGGAGGTTAACGTGTCGCCATCGATCCTGCCCTGTCCGAAACCTGGCCCGCCATGTTCTCGCGAAAGAATGTGACGCACCAGCAGGCGGGGCGAGAAATCCTGCTCAAGCTTGGCTATCTGTGTCCGGAAGAGAATGTCTTGTCGCCGCTTGTTGCCGCAGACCAGGAGTAAGCGGCTATGCGATTCGCGCGCAAGCACGGTGCTCGCGATCGATAGAACCGGAGTAATTCCGGAGCCCGCTACCGCCGCAAGCACAATACGACCCGCCTTCGGTGCGGGCGGCAAGACAAATCGGCCTCTCGGCTCCATAACTCCGATGACGTTGCCTGCCTGAAGGAGCCGGTTCACGAAGGACGAGAAACGCCCGCCGTCGATCTCTTTCACCGCCACCCTGATCTCGCCGTCGTCGACGCCGGAACAAATCGAATAGGCGCGCCTCACCCGCTCGCCATTGACCTCAGCCTCCAAGGTGAGGTATTGCCCGGGCTGGAAAACAAAACGTGCCTTCAGCCCTTGCGGGATGTCGAAGACGATGGAAACTGCGTCCGGCGTCTCCCGGCGGATTTCGCTAACGGTCAGTCGGTGAAGCATAGGGAGAACCGGTTCGAATGATGGCGCAGCCACTCGGGCTCGGCATGCCCGCGCTGGCGGCTGGCATGCCCAGCGTCAAGGGCGGACATTCCTGCTCAGACCGCTTCAGCAGCCTGGAGCACGCTGCAGGCCGACGAATAACCCTTTGTGGGAAATTGCCAAACGGGTGCGTCGGTACCTTCGCCAGTGATCAGGGAGCGCATCTCCGCAAGATATGTCTGAACGAAGAAGGATGGTTGGGGTTCAAGCTCGGTGTAGGGCCCGGGTCGGTATGCCTTGGAGGCGATGCCTGCGGCATTGTCCTCGGTGATCTTTTTGTCCTGGACTGTGGTAACGTCCCACATCCAGGTGATCGCGTCGGTGTTGATGTCGGGGGCGGCGTTCTGGTCGACAAGCCAGGTCAGAATTACGTCGGTTTCCCTCGCGCTGCGCGGGATCATCTGAAACAGTGTGACATAGTCGTTTGCCGCGCTGATAAATGAGAGGCGGCCGAGCCGAAACCCGGTCTCACCGCCGTCATAGACGCTTCGCCCACCCATCAAACAAGACACAGACTGACCGTCGTCGGAGAGAGTATCGCGACCGCGGCCGATCGGCTTGCGGTACATAGCAAACTGCACCTTGTCGAGGCCACCGGGCTCCCATGCCCCCTTATTAAACTCGGTATCGCCGATGACGCTGTGCCAAGCGTCGAGTTCTTCCTGCCATTCGGCCGCCTTGGCTTCATCGCGCATAGAAACGACTTTCACGTAACTATTCGACCTAAAGTATTCGGGATGAGCCGGCCGGCAATGATAGCACTCGCTGAAGTTCTCGACCACGAGCTTCCAATTGGCTTTGGTCGGGTAGCTCTTGCGAGCGGCGATGCGCGCGCGGTTTATGCCCATGTCCCGCAAACCGCTGTCCAGTGCATCGGCGAGAGGCTGAATACCCGGCAGGCTGGCCTCATCGAGGCCGCAGAGCACTAGCCCGCCGACACATCTTGTCGGGACGCGATGCAGGCCCAGCGCCTCCGGATCGACATTGTCGGGCACGTCCTGCCGCGTCTGCAATTCCCCGGTCAGTCGGTACGACCACGCATGATAGGGGCATACCAACAGCCGCCCACGCCCGTCCTTTGTGCATAGCCGGGAACCGCGATGGGTACACACATTGTAATAAGCGGCTACGTCCTCTTCCGCCTCACCAAATCGGACCACTATGATTTCCTCGTCGAAAAGCTGACGCACGATATACCGACCCTTTTCGGGGACCTCGCTTACATGGGCGACAAGCGTCCACTGGCGCGGAAACCACAACTCACGTTCGAGCTCGAAAATTGCCGGATCGATATAAAACGCCTGCTCGAGGGACCAGCCGAGGCGATGACGGTCGACCAGGTCGACGACCCCCGCTCGGTCGGGCGTCAATTTGGTTGTCGTCGTAGCTTGCACCGGAGAACTCCTTCTAGCTGGCTTCAAACGATAACTTTTCGTCATGAGTATGCTAAAAAAGAGCCCATGTTGCAAATATAGCTATGAGAGGCTATGATAACAAAAAGGCATTACGGGCGAGGCGCAGACAATTGCATTGAAGACGCTGAAGACATCGCTGCCGCTACTCAACGCCATGGTCGCCTTCGAGGCGGCGGCGAGAAATGGAGGGCTGACGCCCGCAGCCGAAGAACTCAAGATCGCCCAATCGGCAGTCAGCCGGCATATCGCTAATCTCGAGCGGCAACTTGCGGTCGCCCTGTTCACGCGCAGGGGCAACCGAGTCATCCTGACCGAGGCGGGCAACAGCCTTGCCGTGGCGATCCGCGACGGCTTGGGCACGATCAGGCAGGCGGTGGAAAGACTGCAGGCTCCAGATCGGGATACCTTTGTGGTGGGCTGCAGCTACGACCTGCAACAGATGTGGCTGATGCCCCGTTTCGACCTCGTGGCATCACGCGTTCCCAACGGCCAGGTCATGTTGCTGACGTCCTACGACTACAGGGACTTCGATCAGCCTGACGTGGCACTTTCCCTCCGTTTCGGAAGGCCCGAGGACTGGCCGGGCCTCATAGCCGCCAAGCTGTTCGAAGGTGAGTGGTTCCCAGTCTGCTCGCCAGCCTTCCTTGCTCAGTATCCGGCACTCGCGTCGGAGAACCCGAAGGCCTTCCTCGATGTCCCGCTTCTGCACTCGACCACGCAGCCTGGCGCCGTTGACAGTTGGGAATCTTGGATCGGCACCGAGCGCAAACTCGATGGCCCACGGTTCACGAACTATCTGTCAATGATGCATGAGACCATTGCAGGCCGGGGCGCCGCTCTCGCCTGGGTGGGCTTCATTGAGGAGCACATTCGGCTCGGCCGGGTGGTGCGCCTCACCGCCACGTCGCGGCGACACCAAAGTTCTTTCTACATCGTGACGCGGAAGAAGAGCAGTCCTGCCATCCGGGCTGTCGTGCTGGCACTTATGCACTCAGTCGAGCATCATCCGCAGCGGCCTTGAGAGGTTCCTGTTTTGGCGAATGCGTAACCGGCGTTTGCGAAGTAGTTTCTTGCATCAAAACTCGCCACCAAGCCGCCTCTCACGAAGATCATTGAAAAGAGGCCGGCTCATCAGGTGTTGGCCTCCAATCACAACCAGCATCTTCAATCACAAAACAGGCAGGCCGGAGAGAAGCGCCGAGCAAAGTAGGGCAGCGGCAGACCTTTTATGGTGGATGCAGCCTCCAAAAAATTTCTGCCGCGAGCGTGAAATGCATCTAGTAGTTAGGTCTGTCAAACCTTAGAAGCCGATTAACCAGCAACATTGAGCCACATGGCCCGTCTGTGCGGAGATGGGGGCAAATGGGCGGAGCCACCAACTTATCACGCACAAGACTGATAGGATTTGCAATCAAGAAACCTTCATTTCACTAAGCTTGGAGGATGAGATCGGCCGCTCGTTCGCCCATAGCGACAGCGGTCGCGTTCATCCGCCGCTTCCCATCAAATAATATGCGGGAGCCAATGGCGTGGGTTTCCATTCGTAGGTTGCGATTCTTCTTCAAAGCCGGGCGTAGGTACGCTGACGCTGTACTCGCTCTGAAACGGCCTTTCCGGTTCTGTTGGAATAGACTAGCACCGTCACGGATCGGTGCATTCATATCGGTTACTTCGTCGTATCCGGCTTGACCGGCCGCCCGCACGAAGTCCCGGGCAAGCGGATGTATGGTCCGAAAGGCAGAGACAGACACCGGACCCCCGCGGTGTTGCGATGGCTCACCTGCAAAGGTCTCCGCCTTCCTGAAGTAAGGAAGCAACTCAAGAAATCCCACCCCTCACAGCCCAGGTCATGGCCCAGCGGTCGTATTCGGCAGCCTGACCACGAACGAACAGGATCCCATTGATCGAGCTGCTGCCTCCCAGACCCCTTCCCGCAGGTAACGTCATTATTCTGTTGGACGTCATAGCGGCAGGCTCCGAACTGTACATCCAGTTGAATCGATTATCCTTCAGTAAATAGAAGTAACCAGCCGGAATGTGGATGAAGGGGTGCCAGTCCCGCGGCCCTGCTTCCAACAAAAGTACTCGCGAAAGGGCATTCTCAGAAAGCCGGCTCGCAACGACGCACCCCGCCGAACCCGCTCCAACGACGCAATAGTCGGTTTCAATGTCCCAGACACGTTCCATCCCGCTCCACTCCATTCCAGCAATGATAGTTACGTTCCACACAGAACGGTATGATGCGGCAGCTCGCCCCTCGGCAACTGAAACGAAAGCACCCAGCGTTTGAACACAACGCCCGATCCGTCACTTGGCAATAAGACGTCAGGCGGACATTAAGCTCGTGCCTAAGTCGTTAGGCTTGCATCTTTGCACGTCTGTCTCGATGGTCTTTCTAAGACCTGAATCATGTCGCCACCACGGTGTAATCGGCACCTGGAAGATCGGACCCTGCCAACTTCTGCGTCTCGAACAGCCATTCTCTTTCAGACAGCTCGATGTCGTTCGTGGCGCAAGCGTATTCGAAGGCATGGGCCCGGAAGCGTTCGCCCTCCTTGATCAATGGCACGGCCGAACCGCCGGCGCCGGGCGTCGTGAACTGGATGCCGTTGTCGGTGAGCACGGTGTGGATCTTGTAGGGAACGGCCGCGATCAGGCGCAGCAGGAAGTCTCTCGAGACGGCGGTGGTGGCCTTCTCGTGCAGTTCGACGAAGGCGAACTTCGAGGTGCGATCGATGGCGACGAACATGTGCAGCTTGCCCTGTTCGGTGCGCACCTCCGGCGATGTCGATGTGGAAGTAGCCGATCGGGTAGCTCTTGAATTTCTTCTTCGCCGGCTTGTCGCCTTCTACGTCCGGCAGGCGGCTGATGCCGTGGCGCTGCAGGCAGCGGTGCAGTGACGAGCGCGTGAGGTGTGGGATCGTCGGTTGTAAGGCGTAGAGGCAGTCATCGAGCGGCAACAGAGTGTAGCGCCGGAAGGCAAGGATGACGGCTTCCTCCTCAAGAGAGAGCACAGTCGATCTCGGCTCTCTCGGACCGGTCGGCAGATCGGCCACCGAGGTCCGCTCTCGCCATTTGGCGACGGTCTTCTGGTTAATCCCGTAGCGTTTGGCGAGGCCCCTCAGGCTCTCTTGATGGGGTCGTCTAATCGCGATCGTTGAGTCAAGCACCTTTATAGTTTCTGAGAGGCGTATGCCGGGTGCAGGGTCGTCTTCGCGGTCGACATTGGGCGCCGCATGATGGAGCTTCGCGGGAGGAGCCTTCAAATGTGGACGACGCACTCTGCTGAGCCAGCGGTGCACCCCATCAAGCGGAATGGCTCTGCCCACGTCCCGGCAGGGACGTCTCAGCGCGCTCGGTGACCGAACGCTATTCCTAGGCCATCACGCTGTGGCGCCGGCGGTCCGGTCGAAGAATTCACCGGCCTTCAGCATCGCGTGCATCGTCACGGCCAGTTTGCGGGCTACCGCAACAGCAGCTCGTTTGAAGCCGATCCGCTCGCGGAGTTTGAGGCCCCATGTCCGCAGGGCGCTGTCGGCCGAGCTGCGGGTCAGGATCACCGTGGCGGCTTCGTAGAGAAGCCCTCGCAAATGACGATCGCCACGCCGGGATATGTGGCCGTCATAATCGACCTCTCCTGATTGGTAGCGGCGGGTCGTCAGACCAAGCCAGGCGCCAACAGAGCGGGACTTCTTGAAGTTGTTGGGATCTTCGATGGCGGTGACGAAAGAGGTCGCGGTGATCGTGCCGACGCCGGGGATCGACATGAGGATCTGACACGCTTGGCTTTGGCGCGCGCCAGCAACAAGCTGACGCCCGAGTTCAGCGGCACGAATGCGCATGCTGCGCCAGGCTTCCAGCATCGGCACCACGATAGGAGCGAGCCCTTCCTGATCGACAAGGAGACTGCGGACATTCTTCTCGAACGTGCTTCCCTTGCCTGCGGGAACGAGCAATCCGAATGTCTTCATGAGCCCCCGGATCTGGTTTGAAAGCTCGGTCGTGATCCTGACCAGCCTGGTGCGTGCCGCCACGAGCGTGCGGGTCAGCATGCTGTCGAACCCCTTCACCCGCACCTCACGAAAGAAGCCCACCTCTGCAAGATGCGCCAAACCGTCGGCGTCGTTCGCGTCGGTTTTATTCGCGGCCATGTCGAGTGCTGCTTTGGCATGGCGAGCATCGATGCAGATCGCAGGCAACCCCTCCGCGCGGAGCGCATGATAGAACCACACGGATAAGGGGCCGGTCTCGAACACCACTCGTTTGGTGGACGGTGCGCGTTTTTGGATAAGGTGGGCAATGAGCTTTGGATCAGAGGCGCACTTCCCGCGCCAGACGCGCTTGCCTTCACGTCGGATCGACACCGCTGTCTCTTTCATCGACACGTCGAGACCGATATATTCTTCCATGGCTGTTCTCCATTTGATGCTTGGGCCCGGCGTCCAGTCGTGAGCCCGTATTCCATCCTATCGGGGAACAGCCACCCTCCAAAGCCTATGATGTATTCAGGGCGAGTCGCTCCCGCGATTACCCCATGTGGACGGCGCCCGCAACGGCATCATCCTCGTGAGAGGCGTGCCAAGATGGCTGCTGTCGAGCACTCATCTGAAGGAGCACCGTCCATGGAAAAGACTGACATCGAACTCAATGCTGTAGCCACCGTCGGCCTCGATCTATCCAGGTCCACGCTGTCGACGCCAGCAGGCCGGTGATGTCGTCGGCCGCCACCGCATCGACATCTTCTCGCCGCCGCCCGGCGACAGCGAAGTGAAAAGCCATTTCGAACGGCTCAATTCCAATGAGACGAAAATTGCGCCAAGATCAGTCCGGATAGCGCTCGGCGTTTGGGATAGGCTTATGGGACCTATCATGCTGGGGCCGTTTTCGGTCCGTCGCGTCGCACTCGGTAGCCGTTGAACAGCTTCATCGTGTCGTACAGCCACGCCCTACTCCACCGTTTCCAGCCCTCTTGTTGCCGGGCCTGCGCCAGATGGCGCCTGACCTTCGTAGCTGAAGCACTCACTCGAGTGTCCAACCGCGAAGTAGTTCACTCACCCTCGGAGCATCGGATTGATCAGGCTTATCACCCTGACACTCGGCTGCGACCGGTAGCGGCGAAACACCTCCTTGAGCGCTCGCAAAAGTGCCGTCCGCTTTTTGAGCTTGGGCGTGTGGCGCCGATGCGAACCCGCTCCGCAACCAGCATCCCGTAGACCTGTGCCAACTTGGCCTGCAGCAGGCCGCCGGTCAGCCATGGCCGTCGGCTTCGCCGAGAAACGCCCGAAGCGCCCGACCCACCATGGCGCTGATCGTCGTTCCTTACCCTTCGGCGGCATCCGTGAGACAGCGTGAAGGATCAACTGCCGGGCCAAGATTTTATGTCGATAAGTCGTGGCTTGGCCGGGTGCCCGGGTCATACGCCGAGAGAAGAAGCATCTACTGCCGGTCGGCTCTCATCTCGCGAGGTAACCTTAGCACCTCATTTTGGCCAAACCGGTGGAACCAGGACGCCCGGACGCTCATTCCAAGTAACCGGTCGGAGGAAGTCATCCCCCATTTCCAATTCACAGATGTTGCCAGTGTCGACTCGGGCCAATTGCGCTACCGGAAAATCTCCAAATTTTCCCATAAGGAGACGTCCTATACACTTGAGAGGCCCATGATCGGTGACCACGAGGATGGTTTCGGTGGATCGGTAAGAGCCCTTGAGATCCATAAGGAAGCTGTCGATCGCGTCAAAATAAACATTCTCGTCCGTCTTCCAGTTCGATTTAGGCCATATACTACGCCGATACCAATCGAAGAAATCACGGGCGCCAAAACGGCGGACCACTTCAACATTGGAGAGGCCTTCCCAGTCGCCATAATCTATCTCGCTAAGCCTCCAATCGGGAATGGGAGGCTGCCTTGCACCCGAGGTGGCCAAAGCGATCTCTGCATACGCGCTTGTTCGTCGCAAAGGACTGCAAAATGCAGCGGATGGTATGCGAGTTGCACTCCGCAGTGCGGTCCCGAGTCGCCGTGCCTGACGTTCCCCTTCCAAGACGAGAGGAGGATCGGCTTGGCCACCTAACCATATCGCTTTCGCGCCGGGCGAAAACGTATTTCCGTGTCTGGAGCAAATAATCTTCATTTTCCATTACATTCCGTTGAAATGGCTTTTTTATATTGTCGTTTTGCCTTACATTGCACGTGAAATATCCATTAATATTTGTTAACAAATTTGCAAAGAAGGAAGTGTACGCTGATATTCATGAGCCGCTCCTCCCCTTCTAACGCTCCTCGAACAAGAACGCGCCAAATCAATGGAAGACGAAATGCGAACAGGAACATTTGCGAGAACTACATTTGCAACTGATAGAAACGGCGACTTGGTCGTGCCATTGTGACACGCTTCATCTCGGACCCGGCCCACGTGTCAGATCTGGCCCCGCCGATGAGCGGTGGTTTTCTTCTGTCGATCAGATGTGTGGTTACGAAGCTGGAAAGCGTCAAAAGGTCGTTGACACAGGCAAGTTTTAGGGACCGTTCGCCCTGCGCGACCCCGTCAATTACTGCTATCGATCTGGCCGGCCGGCCGCGCCGACGTGACTTCAGATTACCATGAAGCCTGAGGTGTTCGTTGGCGACTGATGCCAACCTCATCTGTCAGCTTGCTGATGGTTTCGCCCGCCTCCATGCGCTGGAGCAGCTCCAGCTTTTGGTCCTCATCAATAACTCTTTGCCCCGGCCATGCCCCAGTTTCCTCTCCTTGCAAGGAAACTGTCCGCGTTTTCCTTGTCTCAGTCGGGGGGGGTGCATTCCACCACTGTCCGGGAATTAGGCCTAGTCTTACTGAGTCAGAAAGTCGCGGATGCGGGGGGATTCGCGCTGGTTGCGGATTTGTTAGCGTGCTGATTCGTGATCAGGGAAGCGCCCCGCCATGCCCGACTGGACAGCCGAGAGTGAA
>NZ_SRSR01000358.1:0-283 GCF_004792275.1 Mesorhizobium sp. M4B.F.Ca.ET.143.01.1.1 | reverse complement strand
CCAGGAGCGGCCGGGCGCGCGCATGTATCACTGCCACCTACAGCGCCAATGGCGACGGTGTTGCTCATGCGGGCCTAAACCCGGCCGCTCGCGCCGCGGCGCTCAAGGACGTGCCGGATTTTCTCGCCGTGCTGAAACAATAGGCAGCATCAAAGTACGACGCGCACAACAAAATTCAGGCGGCGCGCCTCAATGCCCGAAGGCGAGCTGCGGCGCGATGCGGTCGCGCCTGAGCCAGCGCACCAGGAGCAGGCCCGCCACGACAGCCAGGCCCGTCGCCAAG
>NZ_SRSR01000357.1:0-283 GCF_004792275.1 Mesorhizobium sp. M4B.F.Ca.ET.143.01.1.1 | reverse complement strand
GCCGCAACGCGACCACATAGTCCAATGGCGTGAGCAGCTTCGTGAGCGGCGCCGACCAGGCTTCTGGCAAATCGATCAGCGTCAAGGCGATCGAGCGCAGATCGCCGTCGGTCTTGGTGAAGACCGCGGCCAGGCGAGCGACAGCCGCAGGCGGCGGATCGTCGGCGATGAAATGCCGGGCAAGCTTGTTGGCAATGTGCCGCGCGGTGGCCGGGTGGCGTGCAATGTCGTTGAGCGCTGCCTCTGCCTGGCCCATGCCGCCGCCCGGATAGGTCTTAGATCG
>NZ_SRSR01000356.1:0-283 GCF_004792275.1 Mesorhizobium sp. M4B.F.Ca.ET.143.01.1.1 | reverse complement strand
GATGAGGCTGGGCAGCACGACGATCATGATCGAGAATGGAACCAGCCCGGCCGTGGTCTTCGAGCCGGTGTGCAGCATGAACACCATCGCCGCGCAGAAGATGCCGACCCCCCACCAGCGCTGGCCGCGCCGGAAGAGATAGAGCCCGGCAAAGCTGAAACAGGCCATCACCGGACCGGCGATGTTCTTATGCGTGAAGACGCCGCGCCACAGGCCGGCATGCTCGGGCTCCTGCGAGTCGGCGGTGTGCAGCGCCTCATGCGGGAAGACGATCAGACCGATA
>NZ_SRSR01000355.1:0-284 GCF_004792275.1 Mesorhizobium sp. M4B.F.Ca.ET.143.01.1.1 | reverse complement strand
CGCTGATCCGTATGCCCGACTGGGCGTCGGGGCGGCTAGGCGCTTACCATCTCTATTTCGCTGACCATGGTGGCTCCTATATTCGCCTCGCCTACGCGGAATCGATCGAAGGTCCGTGGCACATCCACCCTGGCGGTGTGCTGTCCCTCGATCAATGTCCGTTCATCAAGGAGCACATCGCGTCTCCCGACGTTCATGTCGATCAGCGGTATCATCGCTTCTTCATGTATTTTCATGGGCCAGCAGAAAGCGGGCAAGGCCAGATGACCTTTGCGTCGACGTCC
>NZ_SRSR01000354.1:0-284 GCF_004792275.1 Mesorhizobium sp. M4B.F.Ca.ET.143.01.1.1 | reverse complement strand
CCAAAAGAGTGCCGCCGCCGATGGCCAGGCGCAGGCATCCGTCACCGCCGCGCGGGCAGCGCTCGCTGCTTCTAAACAACAGCTCGACGTCCTCAACACCCAGATCTCGGAAGCGACGGCGGAAGTCGCGGCCGCCAAGGCGGATCTCGATACGGCGGATCTCGACCTCGGCTTCACGGAAATCCGCTCGCCGATCGACGGCATCGTCGGCAACAGGCTGGCGCAGGTCGGCACCTATGTTTCGCCGGGCAGCTACCTTTTGACCATCGTTCCTGCGTCGGGCC
>NZ_SRSR01000353.1:0-285 GCF_004792275.1 Mesorhizobium sp. M4B.F.Ca.ET.143.01.1.1 | reverse complement strand
GACGGCGCTGCTCGTGGCGATCGGAACGATGTTCTGGATGAAGGGCGATCATGATCGCCGGATCCTGCTCGTCGTCTCGTTCCTGAGTGGAGCCTGCGGCTTGTCCTTCGCGCTATGCGGCCTGGTGCTGCTGACGCAGGGGCAATGGGTTCTCGGCGGCGCACCCGACAACTGGGCGGAGCGGCTGAACTCCGTCGTCGCGGTCGCCTGCATGACCGGCCTCGGCGCGCTGACGCTTTCGCTGCACCATCTGCAGGCGCAGATCGAGCTCAAGGCCGAGACGAT
>NZ_SRSR01000352.1:0-285 GCF_004792275.1 Mesorhizobium sp. M4B.F.Ca.ET.143.01.1.1 | reverse complement strand
CTCCAACCCGGCCTGGAAGCCGCGAGTCCAGCCAAGCAAGCCGGCAAATTTACTGTGTCCATATTGCCACAGGGAAGAACTTTGGCGGACGACCACAGCAGCCGGATCTTTAGGGACTCGCTATACAATAGAATTCCAGTAAATATCGGCACGCGGGACGTGTAGTCCCAGAAGGGCTCGCCAGGGGATGGGAACTACCGAGAAGTCTCGGCAAGTTGGTGGGATGGCGGCGCGTGGGGAGGGTTTCCACGTGCGCGCCGGCTATCGCCGTTCGAGCATTGCCAG
>NZ_SRSR01000351.1:0-285 GCF_004792275.1 Mesorhizobium sp. M4B.F.Ca.ET.143.01.1.1 | reverse complement strand
GAGGAGTTCTATAGCCATGAAAAAATTGGGTATTTTGAGCGCGGCCGCATTTGGCCTGATGATGAGCGCACCGGTTGCCTTCGCCGACGACATCACCATTTCGGTGGTTGGCCCGATGACCGGTCAGCTCGCCCCCATCGGTGACCAGTTCAAGCAGGGCGCGCAGGCCGCTGCCGCCGCCATCAACGCGGCCGGCGGTGTCAACGGCTCCCAGATCAAGCTCGACATCGAGGACGACCAGTGCGATCCGAAGCAGGCGGTTTCGGTCGCCAACCGCATCGTCGC
>NZ_SRSR01000350.1:0-285 GCF_004792275.1 Mesorhizobium sp. M4B.F.Ca.ET.143.01.1.1 | reverse complement strand
GTCGAGCAGCACCTGGTGCAGCGTCGGATGGACGCTGTGCGCTCCGATCATGCCGCGCACCAGCTCGCGCGCGAACTGCCTGAGCGGCTTCTGGTCGGCCGCCGCTTCGCTGATCACCGACAGCACATGATCGAAGTGACGGCGCCGGATTGCCTCGACCAGAGCGAGCTTGTCGGGAAAATATTGATAGAGCGAGCCGATGCTGACGCCGGCGGCCTCCGCCACCTTGTTGGTGGAAAAGCCCGCCCAGCCGAGCTCGCTCAGAACGCGAGCACCGGCCTCGAT
>NZ_SRSR01000349.1:0-286 GCF_004792275.1 Mesorhizobium sp. M4B.F.Ca.ET.143.01.1.1 | reverse complement strand
GCGCCGGCCCTGCAGGAGAGGCTGTCGCGCAACATCATCCTCAGCCACGCTTGCGGCGTCGGCGACCTGGTGCCGGAACGCAGTATCCGCGCCGTCATTGCCGCGCAGGTGGCGAATTTCGCGCATGGCCATTCGGGCGTGCGGCCGCAGATCGTGCGCAACCTGCTCACCTTCCTCGAGCGGGGCTGCGTTCCGGACGTTCCGTCGCGAGGATCGGCCGGATATCTCACGCATAACGCCCATATCGCGCTGGTGCTGATCGGCGAGGGCAGGGCGACGGTCGCCG
>NZ_SRSR01000034.1:0-19334 GCF_004792275.1 Mesorhizobium sp. M4B.F.Ca.ET.143.01.1.1 | reverse complement strand
CCCGACGAGCCGCGCTTCAAGGGCCTCAGCACCATCGCCATGGTCGAGACCCGCATCGAGACCGGCGCCGAGGTCAGGGTCGAGCGGCGATGCTACATCTCCTCTCGCATCCTCACCGCAAAAACCTGACTGGGTTCTCGATGTCCAGTTCAAGGAGGATCAGTCCCGCCTGCGCCGCGGCCACGGCGCCACAAACATGGCCATGGTCCGCCACCTCGCCCTCAACCTCATCCGAGCCATGCCCGGAAAACAATCCATCAAAGGAAAGCGAAAACTCGCAACCTGGGATACCGACTACCTGATGGCAGCTCTCCAACCCCGTTAACCTGGACTCGTTGCCCTGCCAGCCACTGCAGACAGTTGACGGTCCGTGATTAGTGGAATAGCGTTCTGTCAAGAATGCTGTGTCCTATTCGCGGTGATCTAGCGTGAGGGAAGGAAAAAGCTTTTGAAGGTTTTTAACGTGTGCATCGATCGGCTGCTTACGCAGGAGCTCATCAGACTTCCCCTCCAAACCGGACTCTAGCCTACTCGAAAAAGCAAAGTTGCCGAGCGCGTTGGCACACAGTGTCTATAAAAAACCGATTTCGAAGTCGAAGGAACGTAAAAATGTCAATTGAAACACTGGTGGAAACGGCAGTGAAGACGAAACGCGACCCTCGCTATGATATTTTGTTCGAGCCTGTCCAGATTGGTCCGGTTCGAGCTAAAAATAGATTCTACCAGGTGCCCCACTGCAATGGAGCAGGTTACAAATACCCGAACACGGTTGCGGCCATGCGGGGCATGAAGGCGGAAGGTGGCTGGGGAGTTGTTAATACTGAATTCTGCAGCATTCACCCTGTGGGCGATCCGTCGCCGACAGGTCACGCACGTCTGTGGACTGATGCTGACATTGCGCCCAATGCCTTGATGGTTGAGGCCGTGCACAAGAACGGTGCCCTTGCTGGCTGCGAGACCGTCATAACTGGCGTTTACTCTCACAACCGAGATAGCCGAGAGATCTCACTCTCCCCCTCGCCATATCCATCGCCTCTTGGCGATTTTCCGTCGGTGGCTCGCGCATTGGATCGGAACGACATTAAGAATATCCGCCGCTGGCACAAACAAGGCGTTCTGCGTGCAAAGAAGGCAGGCTTTGATATCGTATACTTGTACCTTTGCCACGGAATTAGTATCTTACACGACTTTCTCTCGCCCCGTATAAACCACCGAACCGATGAATATGGTGGGAGCTTGGAGAACCGTCTACGACTAACACGCGAGGTTCTTGAAGAAACGCGGGACGCTGTAGGAGATAAGTGCGCAATTGCGATTCGCCTTTCGCTTGATGATGTTTTGGGTGACGAGGGTCTGTCAAGGGAAGAAGGAAGGGAGGCGATGCATATGCTGGCTGAGGCCCCAGATCTTTGGGATTTAACAGCTGGTGCAGTAGATTCAATCACCTCGCGCTTCGAGAAGGAAAATTGGCTCGAACCTTGGCTGAGTTTCGTGAAGTCGGTGTCCAGCAAGCCAGTGGTTGCGGTAGGTCGATTTACCTCTCCTGACACTATGGCGTCTATGGTCAAACGTGGCCTGATAGATTTTGTTGGAGCCGCACGACCCTCCATCGCCGATCCGTTTCTACCAAAAAAGATCGAGGAGGGAAGACTCGACGACATCCGAGAGTGTATTGGTTGCAACATTTGCCTCGCAAGCCAAATGATGGTCACGCCGTCCCGGTGTACTCAGAACCCCACATTTATGGAGGAATGGAGGCGCGATTGGCATCCTGAGAAAGTTACCATCGGCCATTCGTCCAGTAGTATCTTGGTTGTTGGTGGTGGGCCAGCAGGGCTCGAAGCAGCGCACATTCTGGGGAAGCGAGGCTTTCAGGTGAGCCTCGCGGAGGCTAGAAAAGAGCTTGGCGGGCACCTTCTGCCGGTTACACGGCTGCCAGGTTTGAGTGAATGGCTCAGGGTTCGGGACTATCGGCTGGGACAGCTACAAAAGCTGACAAACGTAGAGATCTTTCTTGACAGCCAGCTTGATGCCGAGCAGATCCTCACATTTGGGTTTGACCACGTTGTCTTAGCGACCGGTTCCCACTGGCGTCGAGATGGGATTGGTCGCCGTCACGTTTTGCCGATTCCAACAAATGAGAATGCGGTGGTTCTGGCACCAGAGCAGATCATGGCAGGCTGCGAGGTGCGCGATCGGGTCATTATCTTTGACGACGACCACTATTACATGGGAGGGATTCTGGCCGAAGTGCTGGCAAAGCGAGGACATGCCGTCACAATCGTCACCCCAACCCCATTGGTTTCGAGTTGGACTTCGGTCACCTTCGACCAAACGCTCATCCAGACCAAGCTGATCGAACTTGGCGTCGAGATACGAACAAATATGGATCTAGCCACGATAGAGGGCGATCATGTGACGTTGAGCTGCGTGTTTACTGGGCGCAAAACGCCGATCGCTGCCGGAAGCGTTGTTATGGTTACTGCCCGGGAGAGCAATGACGCCCTCTATAATGCATTGATGGGGCCGAACGAAAATGTTCCTCCAGAACTGAAATCGCTAGCCAAGATCGGGGACTGCCTTTCTCCGGGCATTCTTGCGCAGTCGATTTATTCTGCACATCGCTACGGACGAGAGTTTGACGTGGCAACGCCGCCATTAGCTAAGCTCGAGAGGCTTTTGCTCGACTAGTAGGTGAACGCAGAGAGGCGAATGCATGGTAGTAATTTTGTGCTCGTGCTGGATTTGGGGCAGTACGGCTTCTCAGGTGGAGGCGGTATAGATGAAGGAAATGCAGACAAATGTCCTGGTGCTGCGGGGTTAAGCGAAGATGTCGGCCCCATCGCTCAAATCGTTGGCGATGATATGTCACTGACCTTTCATCAGGCTGCGACTGGAGCCAGGATGTCGGCCATCTCCCGATCACCGCCCTGCTTCTTGAGCAAATGCTGCTGCAAATTCCTGAATGCATCGGGAAGTTCAGCAAACGGTGATCCGTTGCGGAGGGCGCCTGGTTTGCGCTGAACAACAGCCAGATAATGCCGCCAGTCATAGACCGTCTGACCGGGCCGATCATGCGATCGATCGATGATGCGGCGATGTTCGCAGACGATCAGACCCTCCGCCGCGACAACGATACGATTTGGATAGACCCGAACGCTGACGGGCCGATCGGCGAAGGATGCCAGCACGCTGTAGCGGTTACGGTCCAGATGGACGACGCAGGTCGGTGACACCCGTTTGGTATATTCGACAAAGCCGTCGAAGAGGCGAGAGGTCGGCATCAGAGCCCGGGATTCTTCGGTCCAGATGTCATCGATGGTCCCTCGCATCCGGCCATGCGGCGTCTGATGCCACAGTTCCCGGCAACGCGTCTCCAGCCAGTCGTTCAGGGTTTCCAGCGATGGAAAGCGCGGCATGGGTTGCCACAGTCGATGACGCGCATCCTGTACATTCTTATCGACTTGCCCCTTCTCCCATCACGATGCCGGATTGCAGATAGTGGCTGGCCATGGCCATGAAGCGCAAATTGACGTCGCGCTCCTTGCCGCGTCCAACCTTGTCGACCGCCGTCTTCATGTTATGGGATGAACGCCTCCCTCCGGTCCGTCACCATTGGGTGACCAACCTACACGACCGGTGGCAAACCTCGGCTCGGCGGCATCGGTCGGCGTGCCAACCTCTATCTGCGACGGCAGATGATCCACGGTGCCCGCGCCGTCATCAGCCGGCTCGCAAAGCATGGGGATCGCCGCTCGGTTTGGCTGAAGGCGATGTCGAGCGTCGCGGGTTCAACAAGGCGCTCGTCGCGCTCGCCAACAAGACGGCGCGCATTGCCTGGGCGCTGCTGACGCGCAAGGAGAGCTACGCCGGCGCCTGATCTGCGCCGATGAGTCACGGATCGCCGCCGACACGGCGATGAGAGCGAGGTAAGACACTGATGGCACAACGGCACAACGGCACGGACCGCAGCTTCAGAGCCTGATTTACGACAGGGCCCATGAGGCCGCTCATGTTATGAGGACAAAGGCAGCGGTCTCCGATCAAGGCGAGGAGCGTGATCGCTCCAGCGACAGGCCGGATAGATTCACGCATCCCATGCCGCCGGCTGCCAGCAGCTTATCTTGCCCGGGAGGCGTCCATAGATTGTCGTAAATGCCGCGCCGGAGAATCCCGCCAAAGACGCGGAATGCGTGATTGTGGGCATCAAATAGCATCTCATGTGTTTGCAGCGGATAGACGAACGATGAAGGCGCAGCTGTAGCTCAGCTTCGTATGGGCCACCTGCAGCTTGGTGTGCTCATTGCCGATGATCGCCCAATCCTCAGACCAATCGAACTGAGGTGCTTCCCCAGGCTCGAACGCCGGCGGCACGAATGTCCCTCGTGCCTGTCGACGTGAGATTGGTCGTAGAACTGGCCTGTCGCGGAATACCATTCGCAAATATCTGCGCTCTGATGGCGCGTTACTGAAAGCCGCACCGGACACGGCCCCGCCAATATGGCCGTTGTCCGCCACTTCGTCTTCAACCTGCTGCGAAGCATCGACGACAAGCGATCCATGAAGCTGCGCCGCAAGTCAGTCGCCAGAAACAACCAAAACCTCGAACAACCGTCAATCCGTTAACTCGGATTCAAAGCCGTCGTCCCACCGGCACAATCTCCTCGGAACCGACCAACGCGGTATAGACGGGATCCTTACTCTGTCCGGGCGTTGACCAACACTATGCTGCCCAAGCTCTTGATGTCTCTGTGTGAAACCACAACTCAACTGACGTGATCGGGACCGGCGCCTGGTCCGCCAGTTACGACCGACGATTTGCTTAAGAATGCAAGTGGCGTGCATTTTGGAGTCAGCCATCTATATCTCCTAAAAATGCCACCAGGTTGTCACCGAGTTCCGCGCAGGGATATCCGCCCTCCTGCAGCATGGCGATAGACGCATTGAAGTTGCCTAGACACTGGCAGCCTTCCGGAAGCCGTCGGTGGTGACGTCAAGCACACTGAGGGGATCGCCGCGATAGGCATCGAGGCCAAGCGCAACGAGCAGGACATCCGGTCCGAAATCTCCTATCTTTTGCATGCCCGCCGCAATTGCTTCGACGAAGCCCGCATCGTCGCTGCCGTGCTTCAGCGGAAGATTGACATTGAACCCTTCTCCGGAACCGCAGCCAATTTCATCTTCGTAGCCGCTAAAGAACACCGGGAATCCATCAGGATCGGCATGGACCGACACCGTCAAAACGTCAGGCCGCTCATAGAAGATCTGCTGAGTGCCGTTCCCATGGTGGATATCGACATCCAGAATTGCGACGCGCTCGGCTCCTTTCATCCTTAGGGATTCAGCAAGGGCCGCAACGTTGTTGAGGTAGCAAAATCCCCAGGCCATCTCGGTGCAAGCGTGGTGGCCTGGCGGCCGGCAAAGTCCATATGCACGGCGCTCGCCGCGCGCAACCAAGTCACCGACGTTAAGGGCCACGTCGATACTGGATCGCGCCGCCGCCCAGGTTCCACGCGCGATAGGACACGCTGTGTCGGCCTGGTGGAATCCGGAGCGTGCAACGATATGGCTGGCGTAGTGTGACGCAAAACGGTTGGGGTGCGTGTTGGGTACGATTTCCGGGCCAGCATGGGGCAGGGCCAACCATTCATTTATGCCATTTTCCAGAAAATCGAGGTACCTCGCTGTATGCACCCGCGTCAGTACAGAGGCGTCGGTTTGGCTCGCCTCGAGCGCCTCGTGCCCAGCAGCAATTGCCGACGAGAGCAACATGTCGGCACGCTCGGGACGCTCGGGGCTTTGGACCAGCCTTCCGCGATGAATGAATGTTTGCGGATCATGGCTACGGTGACCGTCCGAGTAAACAACTTTCATGTCGATAGCTTTCCCGAGAACTAGACCGTGGCACCAAGGACCCATGGCGCAAATTCGGCCGCACCAAAGTCAAATTCTTCGCTTTTGGTGCGTTCCCCGGAAGCGACGCGCAGGATCAGATCGAAAATCCGCCTGCCGCATTCTTCAACGCTCTCGTCCCCGCTGAGAATCTCGCCGCAATTAATGTCCATGTCGTCCTGCATGCGTTCGTACATTGGGGTATTGGATGCCAGCTTAATGGAAGGCGCTGGCTTGCAACCAAACACGCTGCCGCGGCCGGTCGTGAAACATATGAGGTTTGCGCCACCGGCAACCTGCCCCGTCGCCGACACAGGATCGTATCCGGGGGTGTCCATGAAGACCAAGCCAGGGCCCTTTACGGTCTCGCCGTATTTGACGACATCGACTAAGTTTGTCGTGCCGCCTTTGGCCATCGCGCCCAGCGACTTTTCGACAATCGTGCTTATCCCACCAGCCATGTTCCCCGGAGAGCGATTATCATTCATGATGGCGCCTTCCCGCTTGAAGTAGGCATCCCACCAATCCATCAAAGCGATCAGCTTTTCCCCTACTTCGCGCGATACGGCACGTCGCGTCAGCAGATGTTCGGCACCATAGGTTTCAGGTGTTTCGGACAGTATCACCGTGCCGCGTTGTCGCACGAGAATATCGCTAGCAGCTCCCAAGGCTGGATTCGCGGTGACTCCCGAGAGACCGTCCGACCCCCCGCATTGCAGCCCGATGATCAGTTCGCTGGCAGGAATCGGTTGCCGAGCAACTTGATTGGATTCCTGGAGTACATCCCGCACAAATTCAACCGCGGCTGCCACGGTTTTTCTGGCGCCGCCCATTGTCTGAATATCCATGCTGCGCACCCGTCCAGCCAGACGTTGATCCTCGAGAAGACCCCCGATCTGGTTAACCTCGCAGCCCAATCCCAGAACTATGACGTGGCTGAAATTTACATGTCGCGCGTAGCCACCAAGCGTACGGCGTAGAACGTTTAGTGGCTCGCCGCCTGTCATGCCACATCCCGTCTTGTGGGTTAATGCGACGACACCATCCACATTCGGAAACTCAGCCAGGGGATCGGCCCCGGTAAAAGGATTCCTTTTGAATACCTCAGCCACTACGTTAGCTACGTGACTGCTACAGTTTACACTGCTGAGGATTCCGACATAGTTTCGCGTTGCAGCCCGCCCGTCGGAGCGGCGGATACCCGAAAACGTGTCAGGGGTTTCCACATAGTCGGTCTGACGTGCCCTCGCGCCAAAAGCATAGTCCTTGTCGAATTCGCCGAGCGCCATGAATGTTCTGCAGATGAACATGGAAGCCAGGTTCGATGTCTTTTGTAGCAAAGCCGATTATCTGACCGTAGCGCAGAATCGGTTCGCCTGACCTGATTGGTTTGACAGAGACCTTGTGTCCTGCCGGGATAGCGCTTTTGGCAACTATCGATCGACCCAACGCCGTACCCTGCGTAATCATCCGTCGCGCGATCGCGACATTGTCACTAGCGTGCAGGACCAGCACCGGAGTGACGTCCCGTTGTTGTGTCGTATCGCTCTGCATCACTACTCCTGACCTGCTGGCGGACCAGAACCGAACCGTTCCTGGCGATCAACGGTTCAATACCGTCTTGCCCGGCGTCACTCTCCCCAAAGGTTCAACCGAACACTGCTGATCCGCGCCAGGACGACCGAAAACGAAACCGAGAGCCCTCAGCGGCTCGACGCGAATATCGCTGGCTGGACTGGCGCTCCCATCCCGCCTAAGCTGCCTCAGAGTTGCGCTTGCTCAGGGAGGCGATGGTGTTGTTGATCACAGACACTACCCTTTCACGCTCTTCTCCGGCCAATGGCAAGCGCGGCGCACGCGTCCATTCGGGTGCTCCGTAAACAAGATGTTCAGCGAGCTTGATGTATTGAACAAGCTTTACGCTGGTATCCAGATGAAAAGCCGGGGTCATGATCCGATACAGTTGCAGCGCCTCGGCAAATTTTCCGGTTTGCCCCAGCTCAAAGATGCGCACGCATTCTTCAGGCCATGCGTTCGTCATTCCGGAAACCCACCCCGTCACACCCAAGGCGAGGCTCTCAAGGATTAAATCGTCAACGCCGCAGAACACTGCAAAGCGATCTCCGAATTCGTTGTAGAGATCGGTGACACGGCGAATGTCGCCAGATTCTTCCTTGATGCAGATGATCTGTTCGACATCCTCTAGAGTGCGCAAGATAGCGGGCGTCACGTCCACTCCATACGCAATCGGATTGTTGTAGATCATTGAGATGGACTTGCCGTGAGCGCGGAATGGTCGCCGGATCAGATCAAACCGAGCACGGGAGTGCAAAGATCCTGGATGACCGTCCAGGCAACTGCTGCCGATGAATTCCGTCCGGTTCGGATTTAAAGTTTTTCAAAGGGTCTGTACTATAGTGCGATTGCCCTCCTGATCTCAACACGGTCACCAAGGAGAGTTGCAACGAAAATCTTTCGCCGGCCAAACTCTTGGTAACACCCGTCGGCTCGAGGATGAACAGTACTTGTCGTAGGGCAGCATCAGCGCGGCCTTCGACACAGCGGACCTGACACATCCAACTTTACGAGGCGGTGCATGTCATCCGTCGGATTACGCGATTCCTTGCGAACGGGGCATTGAACTCCCCGATAAACCCCTCCCCTAGTTCGTAGACATCGGCTGCCGTTGTTCCGAGCCCGCTCAGAACCCGGAGACGGTGCGCGGACGGTACGGCCTCTCGATGGCGGCGATCTCATTGTCGGTCAGCTTGATGTCGATCGCCTTGAGCGCCGCCTCCACGTGCGAGAGCTTCGACACACCAACGATCGGCGCGGTGACGCCATCCTTCTGCAGGACCCACCCCATCGCGACTTCCGCCATCGAGACACCCCGCGCCTTAGCTTGCTGTTCCACTGCGGCGACAATCTCCTTGTCGTTCGCCTCGTTGCGTTCGTACATTGTCTTGTGAAACATGTCCGTTGTTGAACGATAAGTTTTGGTGCCTCAAGGTCGTGTCAGCTCCCCGTTCCCGAGCGGCGACCACGGGATGCCCCCGACCTCATCTGCCCTGAAAAGCGGCAGCATCTCACGCTCTTCCTCGCGATAGATCAGGCTCACCTGATTCTGCATCGAGACGAACTTGGTCCACCCATTTGCCTCGGCGGTGTGTTGATACTTGAGGAATTGCGGCATACATCGACGAAGGCGCCGATATAACGCGCCTTGCCGGCCTTCACCACGTCGTGAAGCGCCTCCATGGTCTCCTCATACGGCGTTGCCGGGTCGTAGCGGTGGATCTGGTAGACGTCTACATAGTCGGTGCCCAAGCGCTTAAGGCTGCGATCAATCTCCGAAAGGATCGCCTTGCGTGACAACCCTGCTCCATTCGGGCCAGGTCGCATGGGGTTGAACACCTTTGTCGCTAGCACGATCTCGTCGCGCGGTGCCAGTTCCTTCAGCAGAAGGCCCGTGATCTCCTCGGACAGGCCATCCGCATAGACGTTCGCTGTGTCGAAGAAGTTAATGCCGCCTTCCCAGGCCGCCCGGAACAGCGGCCGGGCATCTTCGATACCAAGCACCCAAGGGCGCACCTCGGTCTTGTTGCCGAACGACATGGTCCCGAAACAGATTCGGCTAATCTCAAGACCGGCCTTTCCTAGTCGCGTATAGTCCACGGCGTAAAGTTCACTTTTGCTCGAGTTTCTCTGTGCAACCCGGATGCCCGCGAGCTGCGACACTTTGTTAGGTGGCCAACGGAGGGCGGGTTGGAAACCTATCGTCGGAGGACAACAGTTTGGCTTTGCCGACCCAGGCCATCGGCTCCTAACTCCACCATGTCGCCGGGCTTCAGAAATACCGGGGGCTTCATTCCAAGCCCCACTCCGTGTGGAGTGCCGGTCGTGATAACATCCCCAGGCTCTAGCGCCATGAACCGTGAGATGTACGAGATCAAATGCCTGAATGGGAAAATCATCTTGGCTGTCGATCCTGACTGCCGAGTGATCCCATTCACCGTGAGCCAGAGTGTCAGGTTCTGAGGATCGGGGATTTCATCCGGCGTTACAAGCCAAGGGCCAAGTGGGCCAAAGCTCGGCGAGGACTTGCCTTTTATCCATTGTCCCCCACGATGTATTTGAAACTGGCGTTCGGAAACGTCGTGGCAGATAAGATATCCTGCTACGACCGACAACGCATGCTCTTCAGCCAAATCAAAAGCATGTTCACCAATGACAACGGCAACTTCCGCCTCCCAGTCTAGCATCCATGAGTCTCGAGGCATCAAGATGTCATCATCTGGTCCAACAATGCACGACGGCGCCTTGGAAAAGATAACCGGCTCATCAGGAATGGGAGTGTCGGTCTCGATTGCGTGATCGGTGTAGTTAAGGCCGACCGCGATAAAGTGACGTACGTTAGCTACAGGAGGCCCGAGGCGAACATTGTCGTCGACATGGGGCAATGACGAAGGAACTACCGAGCGTAACATATCCAAGCCAGCGCGAGACAGCGTACTGCCCCGGATATCTGGAACGATGCTACTAAGATCTCGGATAGCGCCGTCCTCGTCCAGCAACCCCGGTCGCTCGGAGCCGGCCGGTCCAAATCGCAAAAGTTTCATATCATTTCCTTAAATTCAGCCGGCCGCCGAGTCGGTCTTCAGGCGGGTATATTCAAGCAGATACCGGCCGATTTGCGCTTTTCGGACGAGAGGGTGTTGCAGAACGGCTTGGACAGGGGTTTCCAAGGACTCGACGGTGCAGCCTTCAAGAAGAATGAACCAGTTGGGGGGCGCATCATAGTCCGTGCGCCCTTCACTCTCCACCGTGCGCACCTGGGTCGCCTCCTCATCTGCCTTGCAGAGATGCGCGCCAGTCAGGAGCGGGAATCGTGTAAATCCGGACACGAGCGCCGATAGCTCCCGGGCCACCTGCTGTCCATCGTTTGCCGCAGACTGGAAGCGCACCGTGGCAAGGACGCCGCCAGGCCCTGGCCCCTCAGACCACAAGACTCGAGCCAGACCCCGAGACGTATTGAGAAAGTGCGCCGTTGCGCGCCTCGTCCATGGCGTCGGGGCGTTGAGCCGCTTGGCATACTCCCCACCTGTAATGACGTCGAATTGCTCAACCTCGTAGAGCGTAAAGAACTCGGGGTGGGTTTCTTTATCAGCAGCTCTATAACGTCGCCCCCGCAAAAACCCGGGAATGCCGGTTCGCTCAGGCATGTGCTCGTGTATGTGCCACTGATAGAAATCTTGTCGCCCCCCTTCTGCTATTCCGTTCCAGATGGCCACCATGCCCTTACCGCAAAGCATCGGTCTCTCCATTATTCTCAAACCTATTGAAGGTCACCGAAACGGACGTGAAACCGTCAAACTCGGCTACGATCTCGTCGCCCGGATCTGCCGTGTGAAAACCTGTGTAGCTTCCCGTCGTAACGATCTCGCCCGGCTTTATGACAAGCCCCCTTTTCCCGAGATCGTTTGCCAACATAACCATGAGGCCAATGAGGTCTCCGCGGGGGTGGCCTCCGATAGTTTGGCAGATGGTATTTCCGTTGATGCCAAGTCGAGCCGGAACGGTCTCAAAGGCAACATCCTGCCAGTTCTTGTTTAGCGATCCGAGCACCAGTGCGCCGTTCGACAGCAAGTCTGCGATCATCGCATTGCGAGGAATGGTGAACTTGCTTGCCCAGCGGCTATCTGCGACTTCAATGGCCGCGCAAGCCCCATCAATGGCCTCGATGATATGCTCGCTTGCAAATCCATCCCGCGCCGGAACTGGTTCCCTCCCAAAGCGGAAAGCGATCTCGCATTCGATGCCACCCAGCCCGTAAACCGCAGGAGAAATAGACACCGGGCTTTGAAAAAGGCGGCTCCTGACGATGGGAGCTGATATCAAGTCTCCATCAGGCAAAGCCGCGACCTTCCAGCCCGCTACAGGAGACAATGCGCTGACGACTTCATGCTGAATACTCAAAGCTTGGTCCCGGCTCAGTGCTTCCAGCGTTGACGTATCAGCCATCACACGCTCGCCGCCGCGATGGGCGGCAGCAAGTTTTTGAGCAAAGGTCCCTGAGAAATCGCTTGCTATCTCTGACATATCATACTATCTGGAATATTGTTCCAACAACAAATAACCGCTTTCCTGGACGTGGTCAACCGGCTTCCCGAAAAATGACTGGAGACGATGGAACGCGGTGGAGGGAGCAAGTTCATGGCCGCTTTGAATGCTGCAGACGTGGTTGTTGTCGGAGCTGGAGGGTCTGGCCTTTTCGCCGCGATCGAGGCGGCGGAAATGGGCCGACGAGTGTTGGTGCTTGAGAAAAACCCGGCACCGGGCGGAATGACCAATTGGGCTATCGGCTCCCTCTCGTCGAGTGCTTCGCGGATGCAGGCCGCAATTGGAATTGAAGACACCCCGGCTGCGCATTTCGAAGACATGGCGCTGTTCCACGGAGAATTGCTGCCCCGGGACAATCCCGATCTCCGCAGAGTCTTTGTGGAAAATGTTCCTGATACTCTAAAGAAACTGCTCGACCTGGGCGTCGTGTTTTTTGGGCCCATGCCAGAGCCGCCCCATCGTGTTCCCCGTATGCACAACGTACTGCCAAATTCGCGAGCCTACGCACACGCTTTGAACCGACGCGCCCGCGAGCTTGGCGTTGATATACGCCTTAATCATCGCGTTCGTCGGTTACTGTACGAGCAAGGGAGGGTCGCAGGGGTCGAGGCTGAAGCAGATGGCTCGCAGCATCGATTCATTGCGTATCGCGGCGTTGTCCTGGCTGGCGGAGATTTCAGCGCCAATAAAGAAATGAAAAGAATTTATGCCGGCGAAGCAATAGCGCAAGCGGGTGCGTTAGTTGAAACAAGCACCGGCGATGCCCACCAGCTCGCATTGGATGTTGGCGCTGAAATTGTGAACGGTGACATTGTCAGCGGGCCGCAACTCCGATTTGTGCCGCCTAGAGTAAACCTGATGACCAAATTGCCGCCAAGCCGATTCCTAGCCTTGATGATGAAATGGTCCATGGCCAAATTGCCCCAGGCCGTGATTCGACCTTTCATTATGATGTTCCTTACAACGATACTGGAGCCACAGCGAAAATTATATAAAAGCGGCGCGATACTTATAAACAGAAGCGGATCCCGATTTGCCGACGAGTGCGATAGCCCTCAACTTTCAGTACCCCAGCAGCCTAATAAAGAGGCGTTCATAATATTTGACGGCCTTCTTGCCAAGAGATTCAGCGCATGGCCTGACTATATCTCAACAGCACCAGGGGTCGCCTATGCGTACCTTCCAGATTATAAGCGCAATCGCAAAGATATATATTATCAGGCCAACTCGTTAGCTTCACTCGCCAAAAAAATTGGTGTCCCCGCAGCTGCTCTCGAAGAAGCCGTTGCGGATTACAATCGTAATCCTCGAGCAGGTAGCCCAGGCTTGTTGAAGCCGCCGTTCATTGCACTCGGACCAGTCCGAAGTTGGGTCTTGACCGAGGGAGGACTAGGGGTCTCCCCCGCTATGGAGGTTCTGTCAAAAAATGGCGAAGCCGTCCCGGGTCTCTATGCGGCTGGAGCAACCGGCCAGGGTGGGATAATCTTGGAAGGCCATGGCCACCATTTAGGATGGGCGTTTACGTCTGGGAGATTGGCAGGCCGAGCTGCTGCCCTGAGGGAGGTTGGTTTGACTTGAAGCGAAACCCCCGATGGAAGTTTCGCCACTCATCAAAGGGAGAAACGCTCGCGAGTGAACCCGGACTTTGCGCTGGCCCGCCACCACCGTTGTTGCTCCACTACCTCCGAAGACAGTCGCTTCAAAGTCTTAGATCGCGGGATGTCCAAGATCGAGAAAAAGTCGCTGCGGAGAATAGGCGGCTGCTTGTCCTTTTTGCCATTTCAGAACTTGCTCCCCGGGCTTTGGCAGAGCAGTCCTTGAGGCAGTGGCTGTCAAAATGCTGATCCCACCGCACCGCATTACGTACTCTAAATGTCTGCCGTCTTCACGGTATTCTGCAACCTTCACGGCGCGAGCCAGTGCCAAGCCAGCCTCTTCCGGAGACAAATCCCAGGCATCGGGCTGATCAATGCACTGACGATCATCGCCGAAGCGGGAGACCTTCGCCGCTTCTCTCGACACAGCTCGAGGCCAGACCTGCCTTTCCAATTCGGCAATGCTCGGCTGCGCCGCACGCTGTGGATCGCCGGACAAGTCGCCTCCGTCAGCGCGAGAACGCTTCCGTCAGAAGTTCGAACGCTACATCGCGAGAGATCGCAAGTCTCTCTCGGGCATGCGGGTTGCCCGCGAATTGGACCGGCTCATCGCCGAGCGCGGCCGCCCGAGAATGATCGTCAGCGACAACGTCCTAAGCGCGGAAGGAAAATGGAGCCTGCAGTCAAGGTTTTCTGTTCGTCAGCATGCTCTTGCTGCTCGACGGAAGCTGTTCCGGCTCTATCGGGAGGAGAAGCTCGCCGTTCGCCGCCGTGTGGCGGCCGCAAGCGGGCGATCGGGACCGGGGCGCCGATGTCATAGGCCGGCCGCGCCTTGGCTATTGTGATAGCAACAATATTCCAACGATACATGCGTCAATTTTCAATCCAGCAGGCGAACAATTGGTTCCTCCTCCAATATTGCAGACCTTGACCGCCGACTTCTGCACGGGATAAGGAAAGGAATCGCATTTGGAATACCATTCTGGTCTTGTTGACGCACCTGCTCTCTTCGTAGAGCGTGTACCTCCTCCGGATGCGCTTGACCGACACGATTAAAAGTTAGAATATCGTTCTTAATGGAACGAATTAGGAGGTGGACATGCGGGTTGTGAACTCTCTTGTTGAGCGGTGTTTTGCTGTCATTGAGCTGCTTGCAAAGGAAGCATCGGCGATGAGGCTCGGCGAAATTGCTGAAAAGCTCGACCTGCAAAAAAGTGCCGCCCACCGGATGCTAAATTTGCTTAGCGAAATGGGGTGGGTTGAGCAGGACTCGGTCACGGGCTTTTACAGGCTCACACTTAGACTTGCCATCCTTGGACAGCGTTTTTTGAGCGCTACCCACCTAACTGACGTCTGCCAGCCCGTTTTGGAGGAATTGGCGGCCGAAAGCGCGGAGCTTGTTCGGATGGCAGTCCTGCAAGGTGAGACTTTGACTTGGATCGCACAAGTTCAAGGGGCTCGGAACGGATTGAAATATCAGCCAGAAATGGTTGCGAGAGTTCGCTTGGATACCACAGCCAACGGCAGAGCTTATTTATCTACACTAGGCCAGACAGACGCAATTCGCATCGCTATCAATGACGGCGCCTCTGGCGGGGGTGAGGGGTCTATAGCCTCTGTGGAAGAGTTTATAAAGGAGCTGGAACTGACCCAGAAAAGGGGCTGGGCGATTTCCGACGAGGAGGCTGAGCCCGGTGTCGTTGCGATTGCCGCCCCTATTACTTTGGCGGGTGGCCAAACGGTCGGCACCGTCAGCGTCGCTGGACCGAGCTCGCGGTTAACTCCAGATCGGCAAGAAAAAGTTGCTTCGTCGGTGTTATCAACAGCAGCCAAACTTGGAGAACTCTGGCCTTTAAGGCAAAGATACGACAACATAGAGAAATCGGCATAGTCCCTCTCCACAATTGGCCGGCTTTGTGGGATTCAACTTTGCGAATATTGGCAAGACAGTCTGCTCTCGATCCCGCGACTGAGTGCGATCAGCCGCTCAGGGTGGAATGGGTGAGCATTCAAATCTCCCTGGTTCAGTGGAAATAGCCCTTACCGCGGATGTTGCCGTGGCGCAGGGGTTGGTGGTCGGCGTCTCGTCGAAGAAAGCGCGATCAAGGCCGTTCTTGAAGATTGAACGGATCGAGGCGACGGAGCGAGCTTGATGAGGATGCCGCGTTGGCAGGCTGCATCGACGCGCGCGTTGCCGTAGCTCTTGGTCAGCGCCAGGATGCCAAGATAGGTGCGAATGCCCTGCTCGGGATGCGGCCGATCATCAATGACGGCCTGGAAGAAGGGTAAGCGCCCGGTCATGACCCGGGGCTGTTACCGGCCATGGTTTTGACCGCTGCCGCGATTGGCTTTGTGCTCGCGGATAAAGTCGGTCAGGCTTTCGAGGCCGAAGTCTGTGAAGGCGGGGATCTGCTGATCGTCGGGCCCGTAGACCCAGAGGCAACCGTCCTCCGGTTCCATGTCGACATAGACCTCCCACAGCAGCTCGGCGTCCTCACCGAGCATTTCGGCGGCGAGCGGGAGGGTGTAGACCCGGGTGATCGCAGCCATGGTCAGGCTGCCAGTCTGGTGTCGGATCGGGGGCGCCAGTTCCAGGGGAGAAGCTCGTCGATGCGATTGGCTGGATGGTCGCTGACGCGGCCGATCAGGTCGGCGAGATAGGCCTCCGGATTGATGCCGTTCAGCTTACAGGTCTGGATCAGGGTGTAGAAGACCGCGGCGCGCTCGCCGTCGGAGTCCGAGCCGAGGAAGGTCCAGTTGCGTCGTCCGAGCGTCAGCGGGCGGATCGCCCGTTCGGCGGCATTGTTTGTTGGTCATCTCGAGACGGCCATCTTCGGTGAAGCGGCAGAGCGCCTTCCAGCGGTTGAGGCTGTAGCGGATGGCCTTGGCGAGGTCGCCTTTGCGGCTGATCCTACCCAGACTGGTCTCCAGGTAATCCTTGAGTTCGGCCAGCAACGGCACGCTTTAAGCCTGGCGCACGGCCAGACGAGCCGCGGCGCTGCGGCCGTTGATCTCGCGTTCGACGGCGAAGATCGCGCCGATCTTGTCCAGTGCCTGACGCGCGATCGGCGATTTGGTCTTAGCGTGCTCGTCGAACAGTTCGCGCCTTGCATGGGCCCAACACGCGACCGGCTCCAGGCGCGGGCGACCGGTGATCGGATCCGGTTCGTAGAGCTTGTCGAAGCCGGCATAGGCGTCGGCGTGCAGGAAGCCGGATGCCGGCGCCAGCAAAGCTTGGGCGTGCTCGCCCTTGCGGTCAGGCGAGTAGCGATAGAAAGCCGCCGGCGGATGGGGCGAGCCCCAGGTGCCTTCGTCGCGCACAACGACCCATAGCCGGCCGCTTTTGGTGCGCCCGCGTCCGGGATCCTGAACCGGGATCGGCGTGTCGTCGGCATGGATGGCCGGGCCGGCGCGAGCATAGTCGCCGATGCGCTCGGCCACCGGCGCGACCAGCCAAGCGGCCCGTCCGACCCAGTCGGCCAGGGTCGATCGATCGAGGTCGACGCCCTCGCGTGCGTAGATGCCGGACTGTCGGTTCAAAGGCAGGTGGTCGCAATATTTGGAGACCAGCACATGGGCGATTAGCCCTTGGCCGGGTCTGCCGCGCTCGATCGGCAGGCTCGGCATCGTCGGCTGGGTGATGGCCTCGCAGTCCCGGCAGCTCAGTTTCGGTCGCACATGCACGACGACCTTGAAGTGTGACGGCACATATTCCAGCACCTCGCGTTCATCGTCGCTGATCCTGCGCAGCCGCTCGGAACCGCAGGCAGGGCAGGCGCAAACCCCGGCGTGGGTGATGACCTCGCGCGGCAGGTGATCGGGCAGCGGCCGGCGATTGCCCACGCGCTGTGGCCTGGTCGGCGCCGGCATCGCGCCTGGCATCGCCGCAGTCGCATCGTGGCGGGCTTCGCTGGCGGCCTCGGCCTCCTCCAGATCGCCGATCATCAGCTCGAGCAGATCGATCTGCCGATCGAGCTTCTCGGACGACTGGCCGAAGCGCGCGCGCCGCAGCGTCGCCAACTGGGCTTTTCAGCTTCTCGATATGCAGCGTCTTGGCGTAGAGCTCGGCCTGCAAAGCCGCAGCGAACGCGCGCAGGGCGTCCGGATCCGACGGCAATTCCGCAGTGGCGAGAGACATGCCGGCTTATAAGCAAAATCATGCCTCACGAGCGAGAATAAATGCTTGGAATCAGGAACTTATTTAGATTGCTTCCGGGCGAGTGACCGGTTCCGGTGCGACCGTCCGCCGCCAATCAATTCCTTCGACGAGCAAGGCCAACTGGGCCGGTGTCAGCTGAAGCCGACCCGCCACGATCGGCGGCCAGACGAACTTTCCCTGCTCCAAGCGCTTGGCGAACAGGCACAGCCCACTTCCATCCCAGGCCAGGATCTTCAACATGTCGCCGCGCTTGCCCCGGAACACGAACAGCGCCCCGGAGAAGGGATCGGTGGCCAGCACGTTCTGAACCTGGGCGGCCAAGCCATCCATCCCTTTGCGCATATCGCATGGCTGCGTCGCCAGGTAGACCCGCACCCCAGACCCGGGCGCGATCATGCCGCCGCCTTCAGAGCCGACAGCACCCGCCGCAGTGCCGCCTCGCTGACCTCGGCGTCCACCCGCACGCGCACGCCGCCGACCAGGACGATCTCGATCACACCGTGCTGTTCCGCCCCAACCGCCGCGGCTGGTGAGGCTGCCGGTGCGCTGCTGATGACCTCGACCGGGATCAATTCCAGCCGCGAAGCCGCCGACGCCGGCGGGCGCATCTGCCGGCGCCACGTGAACAACAGGTTCGCATTGATGTCGTGCCGCCGCGCCACCAGCGACACAGACGACCCTGACTCACAGCTCTCGGCAACCAGCCGCTGCTTCTCCTCGAGAGTGTATGACTTGCGCCGGCGGGCGCGCGCCATCCCAGAAACTTGGCCAGCCACTGCATCCGTCGCGATCGTGTCCATTAAGCCTCGCTCGTGGACACTATCCTCAGCGTCCAGAGCGCGATCGCTATCCGATCCGAACCCCGCCCGGGAAGGCGGTCGTTACCGGGCGCTTACGAAGAAGGCGGCGGTGGAGGGGCCAATCTTGTCGCCGGCGGCGACCAGACCTCCCGGCGTCCACTTGCCGTAGCGGCGATGCGCGCTCGGCATGTGATCGGCAACGGTCGTATGGCCGCGCAGGTTGGGCGCGCGGGCGTGGCTGGCGATCCGCTGACACTTGTGGAAGATCTCGACGGTGTTGTCGGCGATGCGCACATCGACGAGTTTGCGGATGAGGCGGTAGGGCGTGGGATACCAGTGCCCGTCGACCTCGACATGATAGTCGGGCGCGACGCGGCACCGCTTCCAGCCCAAAGCGTATGGCTGGTCCGGCAGTTGTCCCGAATACTCGAACCATGACCGCCGGACAAGCTTGTGCAGGCCGAATCGCGTCAGCGGCTTGCCGACTTTGCTCAGGAATACCGAACCTTCTGGCGTAGCTTAGCTGGCGTCGGTTACGCGTCGCCTCGCAAGATATTGAAATTGCAACAGTCGTTTTGATTCAGACACTAGATCTAAGGTTTTACGCCTTGGCCTAAAGCAGGACGGTGCATAGCTGCGAACGCGACACTACAGATCGAGCTTCAGGCGCTTTGTGGCCGCGCGCGAGCAACAGACCATGAGAACGGTGTGTGCTGTCTTCTCCTCCTCGGTCAGAACGGAATCCCGGTGTTCGGCGCGACCGCTAAG
>NZ_SRSR01000348.1:0-286 GCF_004792275.1 Mesorhizobium sp. M4B.F.Ca.ET.143.01.1.1 | reverse complement strand
CGTCAGCGATCATTTGAAGGCCCCCGGCCACGACCTGCCGCGCGAGCGGCTCTGGCAGGTCCGCGCCAAGCGCGTGGTGCTGGCCTCCGGCGCCATCGAGCGCCACATGGTGTTTGCCAACAACGACCGGCCCGGCATCATGCTGGCGGGCGCGGCGCGCACCTTCCTAAACCACTACGGTGTCGCGGTAGGACGGAATGTCGGCGTCTACACCGCCAATGATTCGGCCTATGCGGCCGCGATCGACCTGAAGAAGGCCGGCGTCAACGTGGCGGCGATCGTCGAT
>NZ_SRSR01000347.1:0-286 GCF_004792275.1 Mesorhizobium sp. M4B.F.Ca.ET.143.01.1.1 | reverse complement strand
ATGTCCTCATGCACCAGCCCGGTCAATGAGCCGACATAGGGGATGAAGGAGATCAGCCCGGCGAACAGGCCGATGAGGACGGCGAAGTTCAGCCCCGTCAGCGTCAAGCCGGTGGCGTACATGGCGCCCAGCACCAGGCAGAGCGTGCCCTGCCCGCGCACGAAGCCGGCAGTGGCGGTGTTGATGTCGCGCGCGATGGCGCGCACCGTCGCGACGTTGTCGCGCGGCACCCAGCTGTCGATGACCGCCACCATGCGGTCCCAGTCGAGCAGCATGTAGAAGGCCA
>NZ_SRSR01000346.1:0-286 GCF_004792275.1 Mesorhizobium sp. M4B.F.Ca.ET.143.01.1.1 | reverse complement strand
GGGCGAGCACGTCGTCATCTCGGGCCGCATGGAGTGGTTCAACGGCCGCCCGACCATGGTCCACCCCGACCATATCGCGCTCGCCCACCGGCATCGATTTTTCGAGATAGGAAGCGTGAGCATGGAAGAAGGTCAGCGCGATCTCGCCGGTGTCGTCATGGGCGAAGACACGGTACGGCACCGATCTGTTGCCGCGCGGCGGCGGCTGGTGACGGTCGATGCGGACCTCGAGCGTGACGATTGCGCCTTCGGCGGCGAGCGCGATGCCCGGCCGGTTGCGGCGATC
>NZ_SRSR01000345.1:0-286 GCF_004792275.1 Mesorhizobium sp. M4B.F.Ca.ET.143.01.1.1 | reverse complement strand
GCTCGGTGTGTCGAGCTCCAACCTGTCGGGCCGCACCTTGTGCGACCTGGTGCTCGGCCACGACACCGAGTTGACCCGGCTGCCCTGGGTCAACCGTACGGTCAAGAAATGGGAGCCGGAACCGCTGCGCTGGCTCGGTGTGCACACCATGTACCAGCTCTATCGCATCGCCGACCGGCGTGAAGCAAACGGCCTGGGCCGGACCTCACGCCTTGCGGCCTTTGCCGATCGCCTGACCGGACACTGAAGATGTGCAGCGGGTTCCGTCTGGAACCACGCCAGATCG
>NZ_SRSR01000344.1:0-286 GCF_004792275.1 Mesorhizobium sp. M4B.F.Ca.ET.143.01.1.1 | reverse complement strand
ACGCGGTTGGCCGGTCCCGGCCCGCGGTTCATCGCGCCGAGCACGTTTTCCAGCTCGACTTCGGCCGCGGCGCAGATCTCCATCAGCCGGTCGAGCTTGCAATTCTGTTCGTGGAAGATGCGCTTCACCGTCGGCTCGGAAATACCCATGCGCTCGGCGAGCGTGCGATAGGTCAGCCCCTTGGCCTTCAGCGTCCGTTTCAGTGCCTCGAAGATCGGACCGTTCATGGACTGCGCCTCATTCGTGCGATTTGGTATCGAAAAACGATACTAGCGCTGTTCTTTCT
>NZ_SRSR01000343.1:0-287 GCF_004792275.1 Mesorhizobium sp. M4B.F.Ca.ET.143.01.1.1 | reverse complement strand
GTCCATCTTGTCCTCCCGTAGTTCTATTGCGCGGCATGCGCCTGGCTGGCGCGCTCGATCGCCTCGTTGACCACCAGCACGTTGCGGGCCATGCGCTCCGAAGCTGCATCGATCATCTTGCCGTCGAGCGCGGCGGCACCCTTGCCGAGCGCCTCGGCCTCCTTCAGCACTTCGAGGATGCGGCGGGCGCGCGTGACCTCTTTCTCAGGCGGCGAGAAGACGTCGTTGGCCAAAGCGATCTGCGAAGGATGGATCGCCCATTTGCCTTCGATGCCCAGCGCCGCGGC
>NZ_SRSR01000342.1:0-287 GCF_004792275.1 Mesorhizobium sp. M4B.F.Ca.ET.143.01.1.1 | reverse complement strand
CCTAACCAAAAGGCCTCGGGCCCTGTGCAGCATCAGGAGCGCCTGATCTTCACGCGATTTGATCGGAACAAAGCGCATGTTGGGTCGGGTCACCGCTTCACAAATTGCCGCCGCGTCAGTGGCGTCATTCTTCGCGCCGCGACGCACGAAAGGTTTGACGTAGCTTGGAGGAATCAGGCGCACGTCATGCCCGAGCCCTTGCAACTGACGGGCCCAGTTATGGGCAGTTGCACAGGCCTCAATACCGATCAGGCAAAGCGGCAACGCTTTGAAATAGGGCAGGAGAT
>NZ_SRSR01000341.1:0-287 GCF_004792275.1 Mesorhizobium sp. M4B.F.Ca.ET.143.01.1.1 | reverse complement strand
AGCCGGTGCCGATGTCAGCATGAACCAGAGCGGCGTCGATGCCGACGAACCTGACCGCTGTCTCGCGGATCTCGCCGAGCACGAGATTCTCAGCGTCTGGAATCGAACTGGCGTGCGCGCCAACCTCACGGTCGAAAACCAGGATCCGGCGCCCGGGCAGGAGCTCACGCAGATGGTGGAACGTGCGGCCATTGCCGAGGCCCAGCTCGAGCACCGGCCCCTCCATCTTCGCCACCTCGGGGCAGATCTGATTGAGAATGTCGCGCTGTGCGCTCATCCTGCTGATG
>NZ_SRSR01000340.1:0-287 GCF_004792275.1 Mesorhizobium sp. M4B.F.Ca.ET.143.01.1.1 | reverse complement strand
TTATTCGATCGGCGAAACTGGTGTCGATGTCGCCGGGGCCCACCTCGCCGGTCGGCGCGACCGGCGTGAAGGCCGACAGGAAAGACCTGAGATCGAGCGTGTCGAAAGCGAGCGTGCCGGCAACCACCGGCCGCCCGTCCGCGACGGAGAAATCAAGCGCCCCCATGCCCGGATTGTTGTTGAGGGTGACCGTGGTGTTCTCGAACTTCACGCGCCCCGCCGAGGCGTTGACCTTGCTGGCGATCGAGACCGCGCCGATCGCAGCACCCGGCGCGAGCCCGGCTTGC
>NZ_SRSR01000339.1:0-287 GCF_004792275.1 Mesorhizobium sp. M4B.F.Ca.ET.143.01.1.1 | reverse complement strand
CGGCAGGAAGGTGGTGTCGCTGTCGCCACGCAGCAGAAGGTTCAGCTCGTGCAGCTTGCCGCGCTTGCGCTCCCAGCCCATCCAGCAGCCCTGCGCCTGGTTGTAGAGCCGGCGGCGGTGCAGGAGATAGAAGCGCGGCGAGCCTTCCGACGGATAGCGGGCGTTGAGCCTGGCGATCTCGTCGCGGGCATATTGCAGGATCTCGATGTCGGCGGCGTCGATCTCGGTCTTGGAATCCGGCCAGTCGGACAACAGCGCGAAATGGATCTCCTCCGCCGTGTTGGCGA
>NZ_SRSR01000033.1:0-22370 GCF_004792275.1 Mesorhizobium sp. M4B.F.Ca.ET.143.01.1.1 | reverse complement strand
CATAGCGCTTGTATTCGCCAAAATACTTCGTGATCGCCGCCGTCAGCGACGTCTTGCCATGATCGACGTGGCCGATCGTGCCAATGTTCACATGCGGCTTGGTGCGCTCGAATTTACCTTTTGCCATGTGATGTCTCCGTTCCTGCTTGCCCGTGCGGGGCTTGAATTAATGTGTCGTGCAACCCGCTCGAGTTACGCGTATTTCTTTTGAACTTCCTGGGCGACCGCGGTCGGCACCGGCTCGTAGTGGTCGAACTGCATCGTGTACTGGGCGCGGCCCTGCGACATCGAACGCAGATTGTCGACGTACTTGAACATGTTGGCCAGCGGCACCATCGCGTTGACGACGACGGCGACACCGCGGGTCTCCTGACCCTGGATCTGGCCACGGCGGCCGTTGAGATCGCCAATGACGTTGCCGACGTAGTCTTCCGGCGTCACCACCTCGACCTTCATGATCGGCTCGAGCAGCTGCACGCCGAGCTTCGGCGCCGCTTCACGGAAACAGGCGCGGCCAGCGATTTCGAAGGCCAGCACCGAGGAGTCGACGTCGTGGAAGGCGCCGTCGATGAGCGTCGCCTTGACGCCGATCATCGGGAAGCCGGCGAACGGACCGGACGACAACACGCTGTTGATGCCCTTCTCGACGCCGGGGACGTATTCCTTCGGCACCGCGCCGCCGACGATCTTCGACTCGAACTTGAACTCGCCGCCTTCGGCATCCGGCTCGAACAGGATCTTGACGCGGGCGAACTGACCGGTACCGCCGGTCTGCTTCTTGTGCGTGTAGTCCTGCTCGTGCGTGCGGGTGATCGTCTCGCGATAGGCCACCTGCGGCGCGCCGATATTGGCCTCGACCTTGAACTCGCGACGCATGCGGTCGACGATGATGTCGAGGTGCAATTCGCCCATGCCGGCGATGATGGTCTGGCCGCTTTCCTCGTCGGTCTTGACGCGGAAGGACGGATCCTCGGCAGCCAGGCGATGCAGCGCGAGGCCCATCTTCTCCTGGTCGTTCTTGGTCTTCGGCTCGATGGCGATCTGGATGACCGGATCAGGGAATTCCATGCGCTCGAGGATGACCGGGTGCAGCGGATCGCAGAGCGTGTCGCCGGTGGTGGTGTCCTTGAGGCCAGCCAGAGCGACGATGTCGCCGGCGAAGGCCTCTTCGATGTCGGCGCGCGAATTCGCATGCATCTGCAGCATGCGGCCGATGCGCTCCTTCTTGCCCTTGACGGTGTTGTCGAGCGAGACGCCCTTGGCCAGCTTGCCCGAATAGATGCGGGCGAAGGTGAGCGAGCCGACGAACGGGTCGTTCATGATCTTGAAGGCCAGCATCGACAGCGGCTCGCTGTCGTCCGCGTGACGCTCGATCTCGGCGTCGGTCTTGGCATCGACGCCCTTGATGGCGGGAACGTCGGCCGGCGACGGCAGGTATTCGACGACGGCGTCGAGCAGCGGCTGCACGCCCTTGTTCTTGAAGGCCGAGCCGCAGAACATCGGGAAGAACTTGACCGCGATGGTACCCTTGCGGATCAGCGCGCGGATCTCGTCATTCGACGGCATCTTGCCTTCGAGATAATTCTCGAGCGCGGTCTCGTCCATTTCGACGGCGGCCTCGATCATCTTCTCGCGATACTGCTCGGCCTTCTCCTTGAGGTCGGCCGGGATCTCGACGACGTCCCAGGCGGCGCCCAGCGTCTCGTCGCGCCAGACCAGCGCGTTCATCTCGACGAGGTCGACGACGCCCTTGAACTCGGTCTCGGCGCCGATCGGCAGCTGCATGACGACAGCCTGCGCGCCGAGGCGCGAGCCGATCATTTCTTCCGAGCGGTAGAAGTCGGCGCCGATCTTGTCCATCTTGTTGCAGAAGATCATGCGCGGCACGTGGTACTTGTCGGCCTGGCGCCAGACGGTCTCCGTCTGCGGCTCGACACCGGCATTGGCGTCGAGCAGCGCGATGGCGCCGTCGAGCACGCGCAGCGAACGCTCGACTTCGATGGTGAAGTCGACGTGTCCGGGAGTGTCGATGATGTTGAAGCGGTGCATCTTGCCGTCACGACCCTTCCAGAAGGTCGTGGTCGCGGCCGACGTGATGGTGATGCCACGTTCCTGCTCCTGCTCCATCCAGTCCATGGTGGCAGCGCCGTCATGGACTTCGCCGATCTTGTGCGACTTGCCCGTGTAGTACAGGACGCGCTCGGTCGTCGTCGTCTTGCCGGCGTCGATATGCGCCATGATACCGAAATTGCGGTAGTCTTCGATTTTGTATTCGCGGGCCATGGAAGGTGCCTCTCAGTCTCGTTCGCGCTTTACCAGCGGTAGTGCGCGAAGGCGCGGTTGGCTTCCGCCATCTTGTGGGTGTCTTCACGCTTCTTGACGGCCGTGCCGCGGTTGTTGGCCGCGTCCATCAGCTCGCCCGAGAGGCGGTCGATCATGGTGGTCTCGTTGCGGTTGCGCGCCGCGGTGATCAGCCAGCGGATAGCCAGCGCCTGGCGGCGCTCGGGGCGCACGTCGACCGGAACCTGGTAGGTGGCGCCGCCGACGCGGCGCGAACGCACTTCCACATGCGGCGCGACATTGTCGAGCGCCTGGTGGAAGACGGTGACCGGCTCCTGCTTGGTCTTGGCCTGGACCTGGTCCAGCGCGCCGTAGACGATGGTCTCGGCAACCGACTTCTTGCCGTCATACATGACGGCGTTCATGAACTTGGTGACGATCAGGTCGCCGAACTTCGGGTCCGGATTGATCTCACGCTTTTCTGCACTGTGACGACGGGACATGGCTTTTGTCTCTCAATCTCTCATAGCCCGGCGCAGTCAAAAAAAGCGCCGAAGCCGGAAAACCTTACTTCGGACGCTTGGCACCGTATTTCGAACGGCGCTGCTTGCGGTTCTTGACGCCCTGGGTATCGAGCACGCCGCGGATGATGTGGTAGCGCACGCCCGGAAGGTCCTTGACGCGGCCGCCGCGGATCATGACCACGGAGTGTTCCTGCAGGTTGTGGCCTTCGCCCGGGATGTAGCCGATCACCTCGAAACCATTGGTCAGGCGGATCTTGGCCACCTTGCGCAGCGCCGAGTTCGGCTTCTTCGGCGTCGTGGTGTAGACGCGCGTGCAGACGCCCCGCTTCTGCGGGTTCTGCTGCATGGCCGGGACCTTGTTGCGCTTCACCGGCGCCAGGCGCGGCTTGCGGATCAGCTGGTTGACGGTAGGCATTAAACCCTCTTGTCTCTCAATTCCGTGTCTTGCCCGGTCAGGGCCGCTCAAAGCGTCGTTTCCATACGCAAATTCGGGCAACACACCGCGCCTCGCGGTCCTGCCCGAACAAATTGCAGAGGAAGCGGAAACCGCTTCATGCGCGCCGGAAATGTCTTTTCGCTCGTAAAACGAACCCTGTTTGAGGCAAACTCCAAGGCGTGTCGCCTCGAAAAGGAAAGCCTCACATCGGTTCTGACTGGGCGGCTTCTACTCGCAACCCTTCGAACCGTCAACCCCGCGCTGGCAAATATTGCGCGCGAACCGGGGCTTGGCAGCCATGCGAAAAACGCATGTAATTTTCTTGCGTCTTTTTGCAAGCGCGAAGAAGAAAGTGACCGGCTTTTGGCTGTCGCCAGCCCATGCTTCATGCCAAAAGGCGGCATGAGCAGCAGAAACGCCCTCGCCCGCCCTTTGCCGAGAGGAATCAGCCCGTGAACGACAATGAGGAACGCCCGGTCACCATCATCACCGGCCGTGTCTGGAAGAAGAAAGGCGGCAAGCCGGAAGGCGTCCATGTGATGCTTGTGGCGCCCGACGACGATTCGGCGGTGCGCAAGGCGCTCGATTCGCTCGCCGCGGAAGGCTATGCCGAGGCCGAGCTCGATCAGATCGGCGACATGGACGGCGCGCCCGACGACGAGCCGCATCTGTCGGCCTACCAGGGCGCGCTCGAAGGCGAAGTGTCGATCATCACGTTCGACGAGCCGATCTGAATCAGCGTTGAGCTTGGAGGGGCCCACGACTCGCAGGCGTCGGCTTGCCCCGCATCGCTTCCCTGCGTAGAAACACCCACCTTTCCAAATCCTCGGAGTTCCCATGCCCTCGAACAAAGGTCCCATCAAGCTCGGCATCGTCGGCGTCGGGAAGATCGTCCGCGACCAGCATCTTCCGGCTCTGGCGAAGGACAGCGACTACCAGTTCGTCGCCGCCGCCAGCCGGCACGGCAAGGTCGACGGCATCCCGAACTTTCCGACAATCGAGGCAATGCTCGACGCCGTGCCGGACCTCGAGGCCGTTTCGCTCTGCATGCCGCCGCAGTTCCGCTATGACGCCGCGCGCGCAGCGCTCGAAGCCGGCAAGCATGTCTTCCTGGAAAAGCCGCCGGGCGCCACCGTCAGCGAGGTCGAGGACCTGAAGCGAATTGCCGGCAAGCATGGCGTTTCTCTCTTCGCCAGCTGGCACTCACGCTATGCGCCGGCGGTCGAGGCCGGGCGCGCATTCCTGGCCTCGGCCAGGATCAGTTCCGCCGCCATCATCTGGAAGGAAGATGTGCGCCGCTGGCACCCGAACCAGGAATGGATCTGGGCGCCGGGAGGCTTCGGCGTCTTCGATCCGGGTATCAATGCGCTGTCAATCGCCACACACATCCTGCCGGCGATGTTCATCACCTCGGCGGCTCTCGATTTTCCGGAGAATCGCGCCTCCCCCGTTGCCGCGCATGTCGCCTTCCGCACCTCGAACGGAGTGCCGGTGACGATGGAGCTCGACTGGCTGCAGACCGGCCCGCAAAGCTGGGACATCGTGGCCGAGACGGACAAGGGCAAGATGGTGCTTTCGGGCGGGGGCGCGAAGCTCGCCATCGATGGCAAAGTCGTCCATGACGAGCCGGAAGCAGAATATCCGATGCTCTACAGGCGCTTCGCCGAGATCGTGCGCGCCGGCGTCTCCGACGTCGACCTGGCGCCGCTGCAACATGTCGCCGACGCTTTCATGCTCGGGAAGCGCAACGTCGTCGAGGCGTTCTTGGACTGATTTGTGCATGCGATTGGCTCGCGGACCTGGCTGGAATGCACGCTCCTCCGTCTCGGCTACGCCGAGCCACCTCTCCCCCGATCGACGGGGGAGAGGAAGGGCGCGAGCCTATTGCCGCCGACGCTCGTCCAACGCGCCTTCCTTTCCCTCCGGAGGGGGAAAGGTGGCGCTGCGAAGCAGCGACGGATTGGGGGAAGCCGGTCGTCAAATGAACAGCCGATGACAAAGTGAGCACGACCAAGTTGGTCTGATCATCATCATTCACGGTGTAATGTCACTCGACGATCGCTATCGCAAAGCCGTCATAGCCCTTGGCGCCGACGGTCTGGATGGCCGTGCCGTCGAGCCGCTTGTCGCCGCCGATGAACGAGAACGCCGCGCGTGCGCCTTCGACATTGGCGTCGCCGCCATCTTCGTCCACTACCGCTCCGTCACGAATGACGTTGTCGCAGACGATGACCGTTCCAGGCCGTGACAGCTTCATGGCCCAGTCGAGATAATTCGGATTGTTCGGCTTGTCGGCGTCGATGAAGACCAGATCGAACAGACCCGCGTTTTCGCCACTCAGCACGGCGAGCGATTGAAGCGCCGGACCGATGCGCAGATCGATCCGGTCTGACACCCCTGCCCGCTCGAAATTCGAGCGTGCGACCCTGGCATGGTGCGCATCGAGCTCCAGCGTCACGACCTTTCCATCGGCGGGCAGTCCCCGCGCCATCCAGATGGTCGAGTAGCCGCCAAGGGTTCCGATTTCCAGCACCCTTCTCGCGCCGCGGATGCGCACCAGCAGCGACAGCAGCTTGCCTTGCGCGGCCGAGACGTCGATCGCCGGCAGGCCCTGATCGCGATTGGCCGCGAGCACTGCGTCAAGCACGGGATCCGCCGCGAACAGCGAGGAAACGATGTAGTCGTCGACGGCCGTCCAGGTCTTCTTGCTCATGATGGTTCCTCGTGGCTCTGAAAACGCGAAAGGGGCCACGCGGGCCCCTTTCCTTCTTCTCTTGTCGTCCCGCGCTTACTGCGCGGCGGTGACCATGTCGGTCAGCATCGGCTCGGCGACCTCGACGCCAGACGCCTTGCGACGCTCGTCGATGATCAGCTCGTCGCGCGAGGTGGCGATGCGCCGGATCTGGCTCATCGTGCCGCCCGTGCCGGCCGGGATCAGCCGGCCGACGATGACGTTTTCCTTCAGGCCCTGCAGCATGTCGGTCTTGCCGGCAACCGCCGCTTCGGTCAGCACCCTCGTCGTCTCCTGGAAGGAGGCGGCCGAGATGAAGGACGGCGTCTGCAGCGAGGCCTTGGTGATGCCGAGCAGCACCGGCTGGCCTTCGGCCGGCTTCTTGCCGTCCTCGATCAGCCGCTCGTTGACCTCTTCCAGCTCGATCACGTCGACGTGGTCGCCCGGAATGTAGGTCGAGTCGCCCTGCGTGGTGATCTCGACCTTCTGCAGCATCTGGCGAACGATCACCTCGATGTGCTTGTCGTTGATCGACACGCCCTGCAGGCGGTAGACCTCCTGGATCTCGTTGACGAGGTAGGACGCAAGCGCCTCCACGCCCTTGATCGCCAGGATGTCGTGCGGCGCCGGATTGCCGTCGAGGATGTAGTCGCCCTTCTCGATGACGTCGCCGTCCTGCAGATGGAACGGCTTGCCCTTCGGGATCAGGTATTCGACCGGCTCGAGCGTCGAGTCATGCGGCTCGATGATGATGCGGCGCTTGTTCTTGTAGTCGCGGCCGAAGCGGACCGTGCCGTCGATCTCGGCGATGATGGCGTGATCCTTCGGACGACGTGCCTCGAACAGCTCGGCAACACGCGGCAGACCGCCGGTGATGTCCTTGGTCTTGGCGCTTTCCATCGGGATACGCGCCAGCACGTCGCCGGGACGGACATGCGCGCCCGGCTCGACCGAGAGGATGGCCTCGACCGAGAGCAGGAAGCGGGCATCGCCGCCCTTCGACAGCTTGCCGACCTTGCCCTTGGCGTCATGCACGACGATCGCCGGCTTCAGGTCGTTGCCGCGCGGCGTCGAGCGCCAGTCGATGACCTCGCGCTTGGTGATGCCGGTCGATTCGTCGGCCGTTTCCTGCACGGAAATGCCGTCGACCAGATCCTCGAACTGCACCTTGCCCTCGATTTCGGTGAGGATCGGGCGGGTGTAGGGATCCCACTCGGCGATGCGCTGGCCGCGCTTCACCTTGTCGCCATCGTCCACGAAAATGCGCGAACCATACGTGACGCGGTGCGTGGCGCGTTCCTTGCCGGTCTCGTCGAGGATCAGCACCGCCATGTTGCGGCCCATGACCATCTGCTGGCCGTCCGAGTTGCGCACCACGTTGCGGTTGCGGATCTCGACCTTGCCCTCATACGAGGCTTCGAGGAACGAGGAGTCCACCACCTGCGCCGTACCGCCCATGTGGAAGGTACGCATGGTGAGCTGGGTGCCCGGCTCGCCGATCGACTGCGCCGCGATGACGCCGACGGCTTCGCCCTGGTTGACAGGCGTGCCGCGGGCGAGGTCGCGACCGTAGCAGACCGCGCAGACGCCGGTCCTGACCTCGCAGGTCAGCGCCGAGCGGATGCGCACCGACTGGACGCCGGCCTTTTCGATCTGTTCGACGTCGCGTTCGTCCATCAGCGTTCCGGCCTTGACCAGAACCTCGCCCGACACCGGATGGTTGATGTCGTCGAGCGACGTGCGGCCGAGAACACGCTGGCCGATCGAGGCGACGATCTGGCCGGCATCGACGATCGGCTGCATGGTGAGGCCCTTGTCGGTGCCGCAGTCGAGCGAGTTGACGATGCAGTCCTGCGCCACGTCGACAAGACGACGGGTGAGGTAACCCGAGTTCGCCGTCTTCAGAGCGGTGTCGGCCAGACCCTTGCGGGCGCCGTGGGTCGAGTTGAAGTACTCGAGCACGGTGAGGCCTTCCTTGAAGTTCGAGATGATCGGCGTCTCGATGATTTCACCCGACGGCTTGGCCATCAGGCCGCGCATGCCGGCGAGCTGACGCATCTGGGTGGGCGAACCACGCGCACCCGAATGCGACATCATGTAGATCGAGTTCATCGGCTTCTGACGGCCGTTGTCCTCGAACTCGACGGCCTTGATGCGGGCCATCATCTCGTCGGCGACCTTTTCCGAGCACTTGGCCCAGGCGTCGACGACCTTGTTGTACTTCTCGCCCTGGGTGATCAGGCCGTCATTGTACTGCTGCTCGTATTCCTTGGCCAAAGCCTCGGTCTCGGACACCAGCTTGATCTTGGTGTCCGGGATCAGCATGTCGTCCTTGCCGAACGAAATGCCGGCACGGCAGGCATGCGCGAAGCCGAGCGCCATGATGCGGTCGCAGAAGATAACCGTCTCCTTCTGACCGCAATGGCGGTAGACGGTGTCGATCATCTTGGAGATGTTCTTCTTGGTCATCTCCTGGTTGGCGGTCTCGTAAGGCACGTTGACGTTCTTCGGCAGCAGCTCGCCGATGATCATGCGGCCAGGGGTGGTGTCGTAGATCTTCGACACGACATTGCCTTCGGCGTCGACCGAGCGGAAGCGGCCCTTGATCTTGGCGTGCAGCGTCACCGCCTTGGTCTCGAGCGCATGCTGCAGCTCGCCCATGTCGGCGAACACCATGCCCTCGCCCGGCTCGTTCTGGTTGACGATCGAGAGATAGTAGAGACCGAGAACCATGTCCTGCGACGGCACGATGATCGGCGCGCCGGAAGCCGGGTGCAGGATGTTGTTGGTCGACATCATCAGCACGCGGGCTTCGAGCTGCGCTTCCAGCGACAGCGGCACGTGGACGGCCATCTGGTCGCCGTCGAAGTCGGCGTTGAAGGCCGTGCAGACCAGCGGATGCAGCTGGATCGCCTTGCCTTCGATCAGGATCGGCTCGAACGCCTGGATGCCGAGGCGGTGCAGCGTCGGCGCGCGGTTCAACAGCACCGGGTGCTCGCGGATGACCTCGTCCAGGATATCCCAGACCTCCGGACGCTCCTTCTCGACCAGCTTCTTGGCCTGCTTGACGGTCGAGGAGAAACCCTTGGCGTCGAGGCGGGCGTAGATGAAGGGCTTGAACAGCTCGAGCGCCATCTTCTTCGGCAGGCCGCACTGGTGCAGCTTGAGCTCCGGACCGGTCACGATGACCGAGCGGCCGGAATAGTCGACGCGCTTGCCGAGCAGGTTCTGGCGGAACCGGCCCTGCTTGCCCTTCAGCATGTCGGACAGCGACTTCAGCGGACGCTTGTTGGCGCCGGTGATGACGCGGCCGCGACGGCCGTTGTCGAACAGGGCGTCGACCGCTTCCTGCAGCATGCGCTTTTCATTGCGCACGATGATGCCGGGCGCGCGCAGCTCGATCAGCCGCTTCAGGCGGTTGTTGCGGTTGATGACGCGGCGATAGAGGTCGTTGAGGTCGGACGTGGCGAAACGGCCGCCGTCGAGCGGGACGAGCGGGCGCAGGTCCGGCGGGATCACCGGCACCACCTTCATGATCATCCATTCCGGACGGTTGCCGGACTCCATGAAGTTCTCGACGACCTTGAGCCGCTTCAGATACTTCTTCTGCTTCAGCTCGGAGGTGGTCGAAGCCAGTTCCGAACGCAGGTCGCCGGCGATCTTCTCCAGGTCCATGCCGGCCAGGAGGTCGTGAATGGCCTCGGCGCCGATCATGGCGGTGAACGAATCCTCGCCATACTCATCGACGGCCAGCATGTACTCTTCCTCGCTGAGCAGCTGGTGCTCCTTCAGCGCGGTGAGGCCGGGCTCGGTGACGATGTAGTTCTCGAAGTAGAGGACGCGCTCGATGTCCTTCAGCGTCATGTCGAGCAGCGTGCCGATGCGCGACGGCAGCGACTTCAGGAACCAGATATGGGCGACCGGCGCGGCGAGCTCGATATGGCCCATGCGCTCGCGCCGCACCCGCGACAGCGTGACTTCGACGCCGCACTTCTCGCAGATGACGCCCTTGTACTTCATACGCTTGTACTTGCCGCACAGGCACTCGTAGTCCTTGATCGGTCCGAAAATGCGCGCGCAGAACAGGCCGTCACGCTCCGGCTTGAAGGTGCGGTAGTTGATGGTCTCCGGCTTCTTGATCTCGCCGAACGACCAGGACAGAATCTTCTCAGGGCTGGCGAGCGAAATCCGGATGGAATCGAACACCTGCGCCGGCGCCTGGGGATTGAAGAGATTCATGACCTCTTGGTTCATGCCGTTCTCCTTTTCGGGGTCCTCGAAAACCCCTTGCATCTGACGCGGGCCGAATGCCCGCTGAGTGGTCGGCCCACCGGCCGAGGAATTTGATTGGCGCGCCGCGATCTAGCGCGGCGCGCCGTTGCCTTATTCGGCTGCGCCCCTATTCGGCAGCATCGGGCAGCCGCACCGGAGCGTCGTCGAGCTTGGTGTTCTCCAGCTCGACATTGAGGCCGAGGGACCGCATTTCCTTGACGAGAACGTTGAAGCTCTCGGGAATGCCAGCCTCGAACGTGTCGTCGCCACGGACGATAGCTTCGTAGACCTTGGTGCGTCCGGCGACGTCGTCCGACTTCACCGTCAGCATCTCCTGCAGCGTGTAGGCGGCGCCGTACGCTTCGAGCGCCCAGACCTCCATTTCGCCGAAGCGCTGGCCGCCGAACTGCGCCTTGCCGCCCAGCGGCTGCTGGGTGACCAGCGAGTACGGGCCGATCGAACGCGCGTGGATCTTGTCGTCCACCAGGTGGTGAAGCTTGAGCATATAGATATAGCCCATCGTCACCTTGCGATCGAACGGCTCGCCGGTGCGTCCGTCATAGAGCTGCGACTGACCGCTGGTGTGCAGGCCCGCCTGCTCCAGCATGATGTTGATGTCGCCCTCATGCGCGCCGTCGAACACCGGGGTCGCGATGGAGACGCCGCGGCGCATCTGCTCGCCGAGGCGAATGATGCTTTCGTCGTCGTACTCGCGGACCGGCTCGTTGCGGTCATTGGCCGGCATGAAGCTCTCGATCGTCTTGCGCAGCGGCTTGATGTCGCCGCCCGCCTTGTACGCCTCGATCAGTTCGCCGATCTTCCTGCCCATGCCGGCGCAGGCCCAGCCCAGATGCGTTTCCAGGATCTGGCCGACGTTCATGCGGCTCGGCACACCCAGCGGGTTGAGCACGATATCGGCATGCGTGCCGTCCTCGAGGAAAGGCATGTCCTCGACCGGAACGATGCGCGACACGACACCCTTGTTGCCGTGCCGGCCGGCCATCTTGTCGCCCGGCTGCATCTTGCGCTTCACGGCCACGAAGACCTTGACCATCTTCATGACGCCCGGAGGCATTTCGTCGCCGCGCTGCACCTTCTCGACCTTGTCCATGAAGCGCTGTTCCAGCGCCTTCTTGGAATCGTCGTACTGGCCGCGCAGGGCTTCCAGTTCGCTTTGGAGCTTTTCGTTCTCCACCGCGAACTGCCACCACTGCGAGCGCGGATAGTCGTCCAGCGTATCCTTCGCCAGCTTCGAGCCCTTCTTGAAGCCCTTCGGTCCGGCAATCGCATCCTTGCCGACCAGCATGTCGGACAGGCGCGAATAGACGTTGCGGTCGAGGATCGCCTGCTCGTCGTCGCGGTCCTTGGCCAGGCGTTCGATCTCCTCGCGCTCGATCGCCATGGCGCGCTCGTCCTTCTCCACGCCGTGGCGGTTGAAGACGCGCACTTCGACGACCGTGCCGAAGGTGCCCGGAGGCATGCGCATGGAGGTATCGCGCACGTCGGAGGCCTTTTCGCCGAAGATGGCGCGCAGAAGCTTCTCTTCCGGCGTCATCGGGCTTTCACCCTTCGGCGTGATCTTGCCGACCAGGATGTCGCCCGGCTGCACTTCGGCGCCGATGTAGACGATGCCGGCTTCGTCGAGGTTCTTCAGCGCTTCTTCCGAGACGTTCGGAATGTCGCGCGTGATTTCCTCCGGCCCGAGCTTGGTATCGCGCGCCATGACCTCGAACTCCTCGATATGGATCGAGGTGAAGACGTCGTCGGCGACGATGCGCTCCGACAAGAGGATCGAGTCCTCGTAGTTGTAGCCGTTCCACGGCATGAACGCGACCAGCACGTTGCGGCCGAGCGCCAGATCGCCGAGCTCCGTCGACGGACCGTCGGCGATGATGTCGCCCTTGTTGACGCGGTCGCCCATGCGCACCAGCGGACGCTGGTTGATGCAGGTGTTCTGGTTCGAACGCTGGAACTTCATCAGCCGGTAGATGTCGACGCCCGACTTGCCGGGATCGAGATCTTCCGTGGCGCGGATGACGATACGCGTCGCGTCGACCTGGTCGACGATGCCGCCGCGGCGGGCGCCGATGGCGGCGCCGGAGTCACGGGCGACGATCGGCTCCATGCCGGTGCCGACGAACGGCGCCTCGGCGCGCACCAGCGGCACGGCCTGACGCTGCATGTTCGAGCCCATCAGCGCGCGGTTGGCGTCGTCGTTCTCGAGGAACGGGATGAGCGCTGCCGCCACCGAAACCATCTGCTTCGGCGACACGTCCATCAGGTCGACGTTCTCGCGCGGCGCCATCATCACTTCGCCGGCGTTGCGGCAGATGACGAACTCATCGACGAAGCCGCCATTCTTGTCGAGCTCGGCATTGGCCTGCGCGACATGGTGCTTGGCTTCTTCCATGGCCGACAGGTAGACGACCTCGTTGGTCAGCTTGCCGTTGACGATCTTGCGGTACGGGCTCTCGATGAAGCCGTACTTGTTGACGCGCGCGAAGGTCGCCAGCGAGTTGATCAGACCGATATTCGGGCCTTCCGGCGTCTCGATCGGGCAGATGCGGCCGTAGTGCGTCGGGTGCACGTCGCGCACCTCGAAGCCGGCGCGCTCGCGGGTCAGACCGCCCGGCCCAAGCGCCGAGAGGCGGCGCTTGTGGGTGATCTCCGACAGCGGGTTGGTCTGGTCCATGAACTGCGACAGCTGCGAGGAACCGAAGAACTCGCGCACGGCGGCCGCCGCCGGCTTGGCGTTGATCAGGTCCTGCGGCATCACCGTGTCGATCTCGATCGAGGACATGCGTTCCTTGATCGCGCGCTCCATGCGCAGCAGGCCGACGCGGTACTGGTTTTCCATCAGCTCGCCGACCGAGCGCACGCGGCGGTTGCCGAGATTGTCGATGTCGTCGATCTCGCCCTTGCCGTCGCGCAGTTCCACCAGCGTCTTGACCACGGCCAGGATGTCTTCCTTGCGCAGCACGCGCACGGTGTCCTCTGCCTTGAGCTCGAGGCGCATGTTCATCTTGACGCGGCCGACGGCCGACAGGTCATAGCGCTCGCTGTCGAAGAACAGCGAGTTGAACATGGCTTCGGCAGTTTCGAGCGTCGGCGGCTCGCCCGGGCGCATGACACGGTAGATGTCGAACAGCGCGTCCTGGCGGCTCTCGTTCTTGTCGACGGCGAGCGTGTTGCGGATATAGGCGCCGACATTGACGTGGTCGATGTCGAGGATCTGGATCTCGCCCTCGCCGGTGCCGAGCAGCACCTTCAGCGTCTTGTCGTCGATCTCGTCGCCGGCCTCGAGGAAGATCTCGCCGGTGGCGTAGTTGACGATATCCTCGGCGAGGTAGTTGCCGAGCAGGTCCTCGTCGGTCGCCTTGATCGCCTTCAGACCCTTTTCGCCGAGCTGGCGGGCCTGGCGCGCGGTGATCTTCTTTCCGGCCTCGACGACGATCTCGCCGGTATCGGCATCGACCAAGTCGCCGACGGCCTTGAGGCCGCGGAAGCGCTCGACGTTGAAGGGAATGCGCCAGTGGTCGCCGGCGCGCTTGTAGGTGATCTTGTTGTAGAAGGTCGACAGGATCTCCTCGCCGTCCATGCCGAGCGCCATCAAGAGCGACGTCACCGGAATCTTGCGGCGGCGGTCGATGCGGGCGTGCACGACGTCCTTGCTGTCGAACTCGATGTCGAGCCACGAGCCGCGATAGGGGATGACGCGCGCGGCGAACAAGAGCTTGCCCGACGAGTGCGACTTGCCCTTGTCGTGGTCGAAGAAAACGCCCGGCGAGCGGTGCATTTGCGAGACGATGACGCGCTCGGTGCCGTTGACGATGAAGGTGCCGTTCGACGTCATGAGCGGCATGTCGCCCATGTAGACGTCCTGTTCCTTGATGTCCTTGATCGACTTCGCGCCGGTATCCTCATCGATATCGAACACGATGAGGCGCAGCGTCACCTTCAGCGGCGCGGCATAGGTCAGGTCGCGCTGACGGCATTCGTCAACGTCGAATTTCGGTCCTTCGAACTCGTACTTCACGAACTCCAGCATCGAGGAGCCGGAAAAATCGGAGATCGGGAAGACCGACTTGAAAACGGCCTGCAGTCCTTCGTCGGGACGGCCGCCCTTCGGCTCGTCCACCATCAGGAACTGGTCATAGGATGCCTTCTGAACCTCGATCAGGTTCGGCATCTCCGCAACTTCCGGGATCTTTCCGAAGAACTTGCGTACGCGTCTGCGGCCATTGAAAGTCTGGGTCTGGGCCATCGTCGCTCCTTAGCTCGATTCTCGGGACGAACCTCGCCGCGGCTCGCCTTGCATTCCGGGCCGCCTCGGCGGCAGCCCCTGATCTGTTTTTCCCGCCGCCTGGCGGCAGCCGGTTAAAACGGGAGAAAACCCGTTTCCTGAAGGCCGGTTCGCGGCCATCAGGAAAGAGGTTCTCGTGCTTCTCGCGCTCTGTGGCTCCCTTGACGTCAAGGGAGTGGCGGGCGGCGCGAGGCCGCCCGCCGCAGCCAAAGCTTACTTCAGCTCAACCTTGGCGCCGGCTGCTTCCAGCTGGGCCTTGAACTTGTCGGCGTCGGCCTTGGAAACGCCTTCCTTGACCGGCTTCGGAGCCGCTTCGACCAGGTCCTTGGCTTCCTTGAGGCCAAGGCCGGTGATGGCGCGGACTTCCTTGATGACGTTGATCTTCTGGGCGCCGGCGTCGGCGAGAACGACGTCGAATTCCGTCTTCTCTTCGGCCGGAGCAGCGGCAGCGGCACCAGCGCCGCCAGCAGCGGCAACCGCCACCGGAGCGGCAGCCGAAACGCCCCACTTCTCTTCCAGGAGCTTCGACAGCTCGGCCGCCTCGAGGACGGTCAGCTTCGAAAGGTCGTCTACGATCTTTGCGAGATCAGCCATTTGCATATTCCTTCGTAAGGTTCGAACGTGTGTTTGTGATAGCGAGGAACGGCCTCATGCCGCCTCGTCCTTCCGGGCGTAAGCGCCGATGACGCGCGCGACCGAAGCCGCGGGTGCATTGACGATCTGGGCGATCCGGGTTGCCGGCGTGGCGATCATGCCAACCAGCTTGGCGCGCAGCTCGTCGAGCGACGGAAGTGTAGCGAGTGCCTTCACACCGTCGGCGTTGAGCGAGGTGGTGCCCATTGCGCCGCCGAGAATGACGAGCTTGTCATTTCCCTTGGCGAAATCGGACGCGACCTTCGGCGCCGCAATCGGATCCTCCGAATAGGCGATCAGCGTCTGTCCCTTGAACAGGTCGATGATCGATGCGGAGTCCGTGCCCTGAAGAGCGATTTTGGCGAGACGGTTCTTCGCGACTTTGACGGTGCCACCGGCGGCGCGCATTTTCGACCGAAGGTCGTTCATTTGCGCGACGGTGATACCGGCGTAGTGGGCCACGACGACTGAACCAGCGCTCGAAAACGCATCATTCAGGCCCGTGACGAGTTCGCGTTTTTCCGCTCTGTCCACTGCCTATCTCCAGTTGACCCCTGCCCCATCGATGGGAACATTCCCATTTAGAGGACAGGCGTCGGGTTGCCTTTTTGCCGGCCGGGCCATCCAGTAACGGATCTCCCGAACGACGCTCGAGGATCCTGCCCCCTTTCGCCACACCGACGGCAAGCCGACGGTGCGCAGACAAAAGGCAAACACGGTTCGAACCTTTCATCGGAGCCTTGGCTCCTTTGTCGGGTCTTCACCCGTCTCATGCAGGCCCACATGAATTAAGGCTGTTGGGCCGCCTGCAATCTCGGACAGGATGTCCGGAAGCCTTTCGGCTTCCGGTACCGGGCCGCCAACCAGTCGGAGGCCCGGAATTCTTTGCGGATCAGCCGGTTAGCGGCCGATCGGAAGGGTTCGTATCAGGACGCGGCGAGCGTCGCGATGTCGAGCTTGAGGCCAGGGCCCATCGTCGAGGTGACCGACACCTTTTTGACGTAGTTGCCCTTGGCGCCGGACGGCTTGGCCTTGTTCACCGCATCGGCGAAGGCACGCACATTCTCTTCCAGCGCCTTGACGTCGAACGAGACCTTGCCGACGCCGGCCTGGACGATGCCGGCCTTCTCGACGCGGAACTCGACGGCGCCACCCTTCGAGGCCTTGACGGCCGCGGCGACATCGGGGGTCACCGTGCCTACCTTCGGGTTCGGCATCATGCCGCGCGGGCCGAGCACCTTACCCAGACGGCCGACGAGCGGCATCATGTCCGGCGTCGCGATGCAGCGATCGAAATCGATCGTGCCCTTCTGGACGATGTCGACCAGATCCTCGGCGCCGACGATGTCAGCACCGGCGGCCTTGGCTTCCTCGGCCTTGTCACCGCGCGCGAACACGGCAACGCGCACCGAGCGGCCGGTGCCGTTCGGCAGGTTGACCACGCCGCGGACCATCTGGTCGGCATGGCGCGGGTCGACGCCGAGATTCATCGCGACTTCGATGGTCTCGTCGAACTTGACCGAAGACCGCTCCTTGAGCAGTTTCAGCGCTTCAGTGAGCGCGTAGGACTTGTTCGGATCGATGCCTTCGCGGGTCTTGGCGATACGCTTTGCAATCTTTGCCATGATCTCAGCCCACCACTTCCAGGCCCATCGAGCGGGCGGAGCCCTCGACCATGCGCATGGCCGCTTCGACGTCGTTTGCGTTCAGGTCCTTCATCTTCTGCTCGGCGATCGCGCGCACCTTGTCGCGGCTGATCGTGCCGGCCTTGACCTTGCCCGGCTCCTTCGAGCCCGACTTCAGGTTCGCGGCCTTCTTCAGGAAGTAGCTCACCGGCGGCGTCTTCATGACGAAGGTGAACGACTTGTCCTGGTAGTAGGTGATGACGACCGGGATCGGCGAACCCTTCTCCAGTTCCTGGGTCTGCGCGTTGAACGCCTTGCAGAACTCCATGATGTTGATGCCGCGCTGACCAAGCGCCGGGCCGATCGGGGGCGACGGCGTGGCCGAACCCGCGGCAACCTGGAGCTTGAGCTGGCCTGCAACTTTCTTAGCCATCTCTATTCCTGCCTTTTCTCATGCCGGCCCCACTTTCTGGGAAACACCGGCGGTTGCAGTCTGGTGGTGCGGTTCCCGCGGCCGGCTAAGCCGCGTTCGCCTCCCACCCGTTCATGGCCGCGCGACCTTCGCGCCGCCTCCCCACCACCGAACCGGCGCAGGGCAACCCGACGCCTTTCGGCGTGGGTATTCGGATCAGCCCTTTTCGACCTGTCCGAATTCCAGATCGACGGGCACCGCGCGCCCGAAGATCGAAACTTCCACCTTGAGCCGCGCCCGCTCCTCGTCCACTTCCTGGACGAAACCGTTGAACGACGCGAACGGACCGTCCGAGACGCGGATCGCCTCGCCGATCTCGAAGGTGACCGAGGGCTTCGGACGCTCGACGCCTTCCTGCACCTGGTTCAGGATGCGCTGCGCCTCGGTCTCGGTGATCGGCACGGGCTTGGAGTCGCCCAGGAAACCGGTCACCTTCGGCGTGTTCTTGACCAGCGAGAACACAGCGTCGGTCAGGTTGGCCTTCAACAGCACATAGCCCGGGAAGAACTTGCGCTCAGCGTCTACCTTGCGGCCACGGCGTATCTCCACGACCTTCTCGGTCGGCACCACGATCTGCTCGATCTCGCCGGACAGGCCCTTCTGCTTGGCCTTGTTCTCGATGTCCTCGGCGACCTTCTTCTCGAAGTTCGAATAGGCGTGGACAATGTACCAGCGCGCAGTCATTTCACGACGTCTCCGTAATCGCCGAACTTAACGTCCGAGGCCCAGAATGAACTCGATCGCATAGCCCATGGCTATGTCGGCGGTGAAGAAAAAGATCATCGCGATGACCGCGAAAACCAGGACCATCACCGTCGAGATCATCGTTTCGCGACGCGACGGCCAGGTCACCTTGGCGGTCTCCGAGCGAACCTGCTGGAGAAAGGTGAAAGGATTTGTGGTTTTCGAAGCCATATGCCGCTCTGTCTTCAAGACCCGTTGGCCGGGTCTCCTGGATGATCCCGCAGGCCGGGACGTGCCGCCTGGGCTTCATGTCGGCGCCGAATCAGCGCATCCATTTCGCCCATGCAAATCGGACGCGTAAAGCCGGCTTCCCAGCTCCACGCGTCGCGTGTCTGTTCTGTCTACATAAAACCGATTCTTGATCCACGCAAGTGGCAAGTGTCCGCTTTATGGCCAAACGCCGCCTCGGAACCATCCAGTCGTTCCGTCCCGGCTATGCGCGCCTTATGCCCGAATTATCGCCATATGGCAAGCCACCCATGGGTTTTCAAGGACCTGGTGGGCCATCGACGATATTGAAATCGGCCATTTCGGGAAAATGGCACGGGCAGCAGGGCTCGAACCTACGACCTGCGGTTTTGGAGACCGCCGCTCTACCAACTGAGCTATGCCCGTACACGCGCGCTGCTATTTCATAAAGCGGATGAGAACTCAAGTGCCCTTTTGAGGCGCGGCGATCCGCGCCGCCGATCGCGCAGTGACAAGCCACAACGCCCAGGCGCAGATGAGAAGTTCGAGCCCGAAAGTCCAGTGCAGGACGAAACTCAAGACCCAATTGCCATAGGTGGCGGGAACCGCCACGAATTCGAAGGCGTGCCGATCAAATGGCATCAGCCACGATATGGGCGACGCCACCGTGTCCAGGACCATATGCAGCATGGCACCCGCGAAGAAGATGCCGATCAGCGCCGGACGGGGCCAGCCGAGCAGTCTGGCGGCGGATAGGCTCAATATTCCGGTTGCGGCCCAAAACAATGGCCAGTGCGTGATGTAGGCGTGGTGGTGGATGTGTCCACCGTCGATGAAGTGGAAGTACAGCATGTCAACGTCGGGGATCACGCTGCCGATCATCGCAGCCGTCACGACGCCGGACATTTCGCGCCATTGTCTGCGCGCGAAGCTCCCCAGAATGTAACCCGATGGCAGATGAGCTATGAGCATTACGTGGCAAGCCCGTTTCGGATGCTCCAATGTGCACGCCCATCGTGGCGCCATTTTTACAGAGATTTGCAGATATTCCGCATCTTGCAGAGCGCGTCGCAACGGCCGGATCATATCCTTTGCCAGAAATCCGGGTAGGTGGTCACCAGCCCCTCCTGATCGACCTCGATTTCCCGCCGGAAGCCACTCTTCAGCGACTCGTAGAGATAGCGCCTGCCTTCGTCGAGGCGCGTGTAGCGCTGCGGGCTTTTGACGATGGTCAGTTCCGGAAGTTCGATGAAGGCTGCGGCAATCTCGGCGCTTTCGCCGGGCTTGAGCCGCAACCGGCGGATCGGCAGCGTGTTGGTGAAGGGCGTGACAGTGAGATCGGGGTCGAGCGCCCCCTTCAGTTCCGGGAGCGGAACGCCGTCCTTCGACCAGTTGCCCATTCCATCAGTCTCGGCCAGGAAGCGCGCTCCGCCGACGATGCCGACCTCGACCTCCCTGGTACGCCAGTCAGGTCCGCAAGCAATACGGTAGTGAACGGCGAAAGGCGCCTGGTCGGCCGAGATCGCCACGGACTCGGCCGATATGCCGCCGGAATCCTGCCTCAGGACAAGGTGTTCGATGCCAGGGCCCTGCCATTGCCGCCATCGAACGAGCGTGCCCCGAGGCTCCACTGCTACGATTTCCCCGCCGGCGGCTTGTAAGGCCCGCCGGGCACGCCCCAGCCCCAGGCGGGCATCGGCTCTGTTTCCGGATCGCACGTCTCGCCGAGATTGGAATTCATCTTCGCCAGCCGCGATCCCCATTCGACATAGCCCATGAAGGCGGAGCGGAATTCGGGGTCGTCGGGCAGGCCGACCTCGTCGGCGGCGTCGGCGAGAAGGTTGATCCAGCGCCGCCGCTGTTCCTCGCTGAGGTGCTTGCCGAGATGATGCACCACCATCTCGCGGTGGCCGCCATGCTTTTCGCTATAGGTCTTCGGTCCGCCGAACACCTCGCCGATAAAGGCCGCGACATGGGCGGGATGGTCCGGCGACATGTGCCTGAACACCGGACCGACGATCGGATCGCGCGCCACCTTGTCGTAGAAGGTCTGCGTCAGGCGGCTGAGCGCCTCGGCGCCGCCGGCCCATTCGAACAGCGTCGGAATATCCTCATTCATCATTGATCCTCGCCTGTCGCTTGCCGCGGACGATAGCGGAAAGATCGAAGACGGCTCAACCTGCCTCGATGGCCAGTTCGCGCCTATAATTTGGCGGGCGCCTCTGCCTGGGCGTTTGGCGACGGTGCCACGCGGCAGTTGTCAGGTTTCGGTATGACGCCGCAAATGGTGGCGCCGGTCAGCGCGTCGACCGATTGCGGTCCAGTCGTCAGCCCGACCTTCAGCATCATGTCCGGCTCAAGCTGGCGATGGCTCGAATAGAGCACGGACTGCATCGCAGCGAACAGGCCGCTTCCGATCGCCATGTCTTCGAGGTAGGTCTTGACCTCTTTCTCCATCCCCAGCGAATGCACGCTGAGCCGTGCCCGCGGACCGACAAGCCGGCGGACACCGCCGGCAAGCAGGATCGCGCAGGCTGAATCGCACACGCCGTCAGCATCGACGGTCAATCCGGCGCGAGCCTCGCTGTCGGCCGCGCAATCCAGCGCCGCCAAATCGCAGCCGACGAAATCGGTCCGGGCAATGGCGACGTCGAGCTTGTGCTCGCGGATCAGCCGGCCAGCCGCGAGCGCCCCAAGCACGTCGCCGCCCGGCGAGCTGACCACCAGGGGCAGCCTGCGCCCGCCAATGCTATCCAGCATGTCACGCAGCCGCTCCGGCGTGTAGGCGGTGATCGTGCCTTCGGCCGAGATCCATTCCGGGCAATCGGGATTGCAGAGCGGATTGCTGCCGCGAACGACGACGAAGCGCATGTCCTCGTCGCGCTTGACGATCTCCGGCCTGGCTGTTGCCGCAGGTGCGGGCTCGGCCCTGGCAGCCAAGGTAGCGGCCGGCGTCGCATCCTTGTTCGCCGGTATCTCCCGGCAATTCGCCGGCGCCGGCCATGCCTTGCAGATCGTGGCAGCGGTGAACAGATCGACCGAATCCATGCTGGTGACGAGATTCATCCGCAGCATGTTTTCCAGGACCAGCTGATGGATATCACTGGCCGGCGTGTTCTTCATCGTTGCGAGCACGCCCTCGCCGACGCCCATTTCCCGGAAATAGGCGGCCAGCCTTTTCTCCACCGCCTTGCTCATCTCGTAGGTCTTGTAGCTGCCGGCATTCTTGCGGCTGACGACCTTCGTGTTGATGACCTTCTTCTTGCCGTTCACCACCTTGTATGTCGTCCGGTAGAGCAGTTTCGTCTTGATGTAGGTCGTGGTGATCTGATGGACGCCGAGATACGCCCATTCGCCGACCACGCGGCGTACGCCGCCGGCAAACATCAGCGGACAGGCCGAATTGCAGATGGCGCCGCTGGCATAGGGTTCGCCGAAATAGTCGGCGTCCCTGCCCTTGTTGGCCGTGCAATCCTTGTCGTCCGGCATGCAGCCGTCGAACCAGGTCTTGCCGACGGCGATGTCCAGCCCGCTCTTGCGGATCAGCCGGCCGAGCGTCAGCGCCGCGTCGACATTGCCGCCTGGCGAATCCACCACGATCGGCAGCTTTCGCCCGCCAAGCCGCTTGAGCATGCGCTTGAGCAGCGCCGGCGTGCCGGCCTCGATCGTGCCTTCCGCCGAAATCCACTCCGGGCAGTTGGGCTCACACCCCGCGGCGTTGCTGCGCACCACAACAAAACGCATCGTCGGGCCGGAATCGGCCGTCGCCGCGGCGAGGCTGGCATTGCCCATGGCAAGCAGCGCCAGGCAGACCAGCCCCAGTGACCACCATGTCCGACTGTTGAAACGGCGCCCTGAAACCACGTCCTGCAAGCCCCTTGATGCAACCTATACTAGTTGCAGCGCCGAGGCTTGCAACAGGCTTGAAGCAATAGAACGAACAATGGACGCTTTTCCGATTGGAAAAGAAAAAAGGGCAGCCCGAGGGCCGCCCTTTCCTTGTCGATCCGGCGGATGCCGGCTTCGATTATTCCTTGATGGTGACGACGATGCCGGCACCGACGGTGCGGCCGCCTTCACGGATGGCGAAGCGCAGCTTCTCTTCCATGGCGATCGGCACGATCAGCTCGACGTCGACCGTGATGTTGTCGCCAGGCATCA
>NZ_SRSR01000338.1:0-287 GCF_004792275.1 Mesorhizobium sp. M4B.F.Ca.ET.143.01.1.1 | reverse complement strand
CCTTCGCGCTGGACGTCGCGCGCCGTGAGGGCCGCGTGGCGCCGGGCATGAAGCTGCTCTTCCTCGGTACCTCGGCCGGCGTCTCCTTCGGCGGCATGGCGCTGGAGGTCTAATCGATGGCCGTCCTCGTAACCGGCGCAAGCGGCTTCCTCGGCGCCCATGTGCTCGAGCGGCTGGCCGCGTCCGGCATGCTGGCGCTCGGGCTCGGCCGCGACGACGAACGCTGCGCCGCGCTCGAAGCTGCCGGTCATCGCATCATCCGCCATGATCTGGCGCAGCCGCTCGAC
>NZ_SRSR01000337.1:0-288 GCF_004792275.1 Mesorhizobium sp. M4B.F.Ca.ET.143.01.1.1 | reverse complement strand
CGCGCCGCCGGCGTGATGGTCGAGCCGCTGGTTCTTGGCGCCGGCGGCATGCTGATGTATGCGGCCTGGGTTCTGACCGAATTGAAGAAGATTGCCGAAGCCTCCGGCACGCTCGTGATCGCCGACGAAGTCATGACCGGCTGGGGGCGAACCGGAACCATGTTCGCCTGCGAGCAGGCATCCGTCTCGCCGGACATCCTGTGCACGTCGAAGGGCCTGACCGGCGGCGTGATCCCGCTGGCGGCTACGCTCGCCACCGATGCCATCTTCCAGGCCCACTATTCCGAA
>NZ_SRSR01000336.1:0-288 GCF_004792275.1 Mesorhizobium sp. M4B.F.Ca.ET.143.01.1.1 | reverse complement strand
CACGCGCCGAGTTGGCCGATCATGCCGCGCTCTTCGGCGATGGCGATGAATTGCGCCGCCGGCAATGCGCCATGCACGTCATGCCCCCAGCGGATCAGCGCCTCCGCGCCGAGGATCGTCTTGCCGTTCGCCGCGAACACCGGCTGGTAGGCGAGCCTGATGCCGGAGCCGCCGTCGAGAGCCTTGCGAAGCTCGGTCTCGACTGTGCGCTTGCGCAAGAGCAGGTCGTCCATGTCGCCGGCGAAGACCTGGTGCCGGCCCCGGCCGTTCTTCTTGGCTTCGTAAAGC
>NZ_SRSR01000335.1:0-289 GCF_004792275.1 Mesorhizobium sp. M4B.F.Ca.ET.143.01.1.1 | reverse complement strand
GGACAGGCCGCGCGTGGCGACCCGTCTTCGCCTCTCAAGGGCGGCAATTCGAGACGACCCCTCCGGTCGCTTTCTGGTCGGGGCGACTGTTTGTGCTACGCCGGCTTGGCGTATTGTTCGGCGCTCAGCACCTCGATGCACTGGAACGGCTGGTTCCCTTCCACCCAGGCCTCGTGGCCAGGCGGAATGGTGTAGGAGGTGCCGGCCTCGAAGGTCTTTTGCGTGCCATCGTTCATCCGCACGGTGATCGACCCGGACACGACATAGCCGACATGCGAGACCTGGCAGC
>NZ_SRSR01000334.1:0-289 GCF_004792275.1 Mesorhizobium sp. M4B.F.Ca.ET.143.01.1.1 | reverse complement strand
GCGCGGAGGTGGTGATCGAGGAATTCATGACCGGCGAGGAGGCGAGTTTCTTCTGCCTCTGCGACGGCACCACGGCACTTCCTTTCGGCACGGCCCAGGACCACAAGCGCGTCGGTGATGGCGATGTCGGGCCCAACACCGGCGGCATGGGCGCCTATTCGCCGGCCCCTGTAATGACGCCTGACATGATCGAGCGCACCATGCGCGAAATCATCGAGCCGACCATGCGCGGCATGGCCGAGCTTGGCGCGCCTTTCGCCGGCATTCTGTTCGCCGGGCTGATGATCAC
>NZ_SRSR01000333.1:0-289 GCF_004792275.1 Mesorhizobium sp. M4B.F.Ca.ET.143.01.1.1 | reverse complement strand
GGAACGACACGCGCTTCAAGCGTCCGGACTTCGACAAGATGGTGCTGGCGGCGCGCGCCGAGCTCGACGAGGCCAAGCGCAAGGCGATGTACCACGACATGGCTGTCATGGTGCGCGACGAAGGCGGCCTGATCCTGCCGATGTTCAACCAGTTCATCGACGCGACAGGGCGGGTACGTGCCGCAGAGGGCCTGATGGCGCCGCCCCTGGGGAAGCGCAACGCGGCGGAGGCACTGGCCGTCACACAAAGTTGCGCGAATACCACCGGACGCTAGCTATACTCTTGCAC
>NZ_SRSR01000332.1:0-289 GCF_004792275.1 Mesorhizobium sp. M4B.F.Ca.ET.143.01.1.1 | reverse complement strand
AGCGGCGCAACCCGCTCTCGGTCAGTATTTCCACAATGATGACGTCATGGTTCTCTTCCGGCACCCGCTCGACTTCCTGGCAGTCGAAGGCGATCCCGATCAGCCTCGGCGTGATGCCCTTTTCCGCCAGCCTGGCGATCGCCCGGTCGTAATAGCCGGCGCCATAGCCGATGCGGTGGCCGCGGGCGTCGAAGGCGGCGAGCGGCACCAGCATCAGCGTCGGGTCGAGCACTTCCGCCTCTTCATGCGGACCGACCGTGCCGAAGCCCATCTCGACCATCGGCGCGCC
>NZ_SRSR01000331.1:0-289 GCF_004792275.1 Mesorhizobium sp. M4B.F.Ca.ET.143.01.1.1 | reverse complement strand
GTCGAAGTCGTTCTCCGTCGCATAGAGCAAGGCGCCGTCGGGCGAAAACACGCCATGGCCGAAGAAATGCCGGCCGGTGATGCTGGCAATGGTGAGCGGCTTGTCGCGGCCGGCATGGTCGAAGACGACAGCGAAGGTGCCGGGCTGGCGGGCAAAAACGACCGAGCGTTTCGACACCGGATCGAAGGTGACGTCATGGCCGCGATCCGGCAGATCGATGCTGTGCAGGATCTTTCCCGCCTCGGAGAGCACGGGCGACCGGCCGGAGGACTACGCCGCCGACGACAAA
>NZ_SRSR01000330.1:0-290 GCF_004792275.1 Mesorhizobium sp. M4B.F.Ca.ET.143.01.1.1 | reverse complement strand
GCCAAGACAGCCTCCCGGAGCTGTTCTGCGCTATGCGTTCGCTTGTGGTCGCCGAAGACGATCATACGGCTCCTGCCTGGCTGTCTGGCCGCCAACGCGAAGCGGCGACTGTTTGATCCGCATCAGGCTCAGCAATTTTTCGCGGCGTGAAGGAACATTCGAGGCCGCTCCCGGTTCGGCGCCGAGGAACTTACCTCCAACCAAAGAGGTCGTCGTTTCGTGACATCGAAGAAAGTTCGTATCGGCATCGTCGGCGTAGGCAATTGCGCATCATCCCTTGTGCAAGGTCT
>NZ_SRSR01000329.1:0-290 GCF_004792275.1 Mesorhizobium sp. M4B.F.Ca.ET.143.01.1.1 | reverse complement strand
CCGAGCAGGTCGAGGAAGGCCATGTCGAACGCCGCCTTGGCGTAGCCGTGCCCGTTCAGCCGCTCGCCCATTTGTCTGGCCAGAAGCCTGATCGAGGCGATCTCGCAACCGATGAGCCCGGGAGCGATTTCGGCGATCGCGGCGCGAGCGCCCAGCGCGTGATGCGGCTGGTAGACCGGTCCGACCGGGCAGGTCTCGCCCCAGCCGGTCAAACCGTCACCGGTCACGGTCTCGACAAGCGTCGAGTCCAGCGCCTCCCCATCGGCGCTCGCCATCCGATAGACGCCGCC
>NZ_SRSR01000032.1:0-22417 GCF_004792275.1 Mesorhizobium sp. M4B.F.Ca.ET.143.01.1.1 | reverse complement strand
GATGAAGCCTGAGCTTGAGTCGATGGTCGAGGACAACGAGGCGTCGCCTTTGACCTTAGCGGCTGAGCAATATGCGACCGTCAACAAGTACGCCGGTGCGTTCCTGGAGGCGTTCACATTCCGCTCAGCGCGCCGCCACGATCCCCTTCTTGCGGCGATTTCGCTGCTGAAACGGCTCTATGCCGAGAAGCGGCGCACCCTTCCGGATCGCGTCCCGGTCACCCACCTCAGCCAAGCTGATCGACGGCTAATTCTCGGGCAGGAGAAGCCCGATCGCCGTCTCTATGAGATTGCAACGCTCGCGGCTTTGCGAGACCGGCTTAGATCTGCGGACATTTGGGTCGATGGCAGCCGATCCTTCCGACCGATCGACGAGCACCTGATGCCGTGGTCAACGTTCACCACCCTGAAAGATGAAGATCGCCTCGGACTTGGTGTCCAAGAAGACGGCGCGGCGTGGCTTACCGAAGCGCGACAGATGCTCGACTTCAACCTGAAGCGCCTGGCGCATAGGGCACGATCCGGGAAGCTCGACGGTGTTCGTCTCGAAGGTGGAACGCTTATCGTCACGCCAGCAGCTGGCGAAGTTCCCGCAGCAGCCGAGGACCTGAATGCCGAGATCAGCGAGCTCTATCCGTTGATCGAGGTGCCAGATCTCTTGAGGGAGGTGCATGAATGGACCGGCTTTGCGGATTGCTTCACCCATGTTCGCACGGGTGACACTCCGAGGAATGTCTCGGCCATGCTGGCTGGCGTACTGGCCGATGCAACCAACCTCGGTCCGAAACGGATGGCCAGCGCATCCAAAGGCATCAGCGCTCACCAGATCAGTTGGATGCGCACGTTCCACGCCCGGTCGGAGACCTACCGAGCAGCCCAGGCCTGCGTGACGGACGCACACACCCGCCATCCGCATTCTCGCCTTTGGGGCAATGGCACGACGTCATCATCTGATGGCCAATTCTTCCGAGCAAGCGACCGCGCCGCAAAGCGCGGAGATATCAATCTACATTACGGCAGTGAACCCGGATCAAAGTTCTACAGCCATCTGTCAGATCAGTACGGCTACTTCAGCATCTTGCCCATCAGCCCGACCGAAAGCGAGGCTGCCTTTGTGCTCGACGGACTATTCGATCAGGACACAATCCTCGAAATACAGGAGCACTTCACCGACACCGGCGGCGCGAGCGATCACGTCTTTGGGCTATTCGCTCTGATCGGCAAGCGGTTCGCACCGCGACTGCGCAATCTCAAAGATCGGAAGTTCCACACGTTCGAGAAAGGCGATGCATACCCGGCGCTGTCGAACCACATCGGGGCGCCGATCAACACCACCCTGATCCTCGATCACTGGGATGATCTGCTTCATCTGGCGGCATCGATCACTACCCGTGCCGTTGTGCCCTCGACGATCTTGAAGAAGCTCTCGGCATCACCGAAGGAAAGCCAACTGGCCAAGGCTCTTCGGGAACTCGGCCGCATCGAGCGATCGCTTTTCATGATCGAATGGTACTCGAGCTCGACATTGCGCCGGCGCTGCCAAGCCGGCCTCAACAAGGGCGAGGCAGCGCACAAACTCAAACGCGCAGTCTTCTTTCATGAGCGTGGCGAACTCCGCGACCGGTCGTTCGAAAGTCAGGCATTCCGCGCATCGGGCCTCAATCTTGTCGTCAGCGCGATCGTCCACTGGAACACGGTCTATCTCGACCGCGCGGTCACAGAGCTCAAACGAGCGGGAAGGAACATCCCAGATACGCTGTTGAAGCATATCTCGCCGCTGAGTTGGGAGCACATCAACCTGACGGGCATCTACACCTGGGACAGCGAGCAACATCTCCCGGAAGGGTTCAGGTCGCTTCGCCTCCCGGCAGGGCTAAGGCGTGCCGCATAACGTTCCCGCTCCGTTCAACCTTAGCGTACGATTTCGCACTGCTCTTGTTCCGACCCCATGCTCGCAAGGCGGATTTCCTGATTACCGTTCAGGTGGAGATCAGCTGCCCGTAATAAGGATAGCTCCGGCAAGCAATGTCGAAGCATGACAAGTGGCGGAACCGCGTAAAAGGCAGCGTGCCGGCCGATCCAGGACGACAGGAGTTCATCAGAATGGGGCGGTATAATCACCGGGAGCCGCTGAGGCGACTGTCTCCGGATCACGCGAATGCCGCCTCGGCATCAAACTCCGGCTCCCAATCCTCAACCATCTCGTCGGTGATGTGCTCGCGGTCGCTCTCGATGGCGTCAACCGCAAGGCTGTTGATCATGTGGAAGATGTTTGCCGTGATACCCTCGGTGATCTGCAGAATCCGTCGCAGCGATTTCGGCGTAAGCACCGAAGGCCGACGCAGCGGTGTGTTGCGCAGGATCGATGCCACCAGGGTCTCGAACTGTTCGTTCGCGGCCCACCGGCTCAAGGTGAACTGCTCGAACCGGCGCGCAAGCTGAACGTCGCCGCTGATGGCCTCCCGCGCCTCGTTCACGCCGAAGCAGACGAGCGAGATCTGGAGGCGGTTGCTGAGGAAGCGCAAAGTGTTCAGGACAATGCGTTGCTCGCGATAGGTTCCGGCGAGGATGTTGTGCACCTCGTCGATGACCAGAACTTGCACGCCGATGGCCTCCATAATGCGCAGCGCGGCCTGTTCCATCTGGGCGATATCGGCGCGTGGACGCTGTGGCGCGCCGAGAAGGGTGAGCAGTTCGGCGTAGAAGCGCCGCTCGCCCGGGCGGCTGGTCATTTCCATGGCAAGAACCGGCGTATTCAGCGCGCCCGTCACCGGATTGAAGCTCGGCGGGTGCTCGTCCCGGAACCGCTTCATGATCATGGTCTTGCCCATGCCGCTGTCGCCATAGATTGCTATGGAAGGCATGCGCGTGCCTCTTGGATGATCAAGCAGCCGGCTCAGCCGATCGAGGGCCTGCTTGGCGCGCGGGTAGAGCACCCAGCGGCGTGATCGTATCGCGCGAATGCGCCGCTCGTCCGTTTCGGCAAGCAGCGCCGCGGCACGGGCGGTCAGGTGGGCGATTTCATCGTTCATGCCAGCTCAATCCGTATCCTCGACAAAGGGTACAGGTTTGCTGGAATCGACGCCGCGAAGCGAGCCCCATCCGCCATCATCCACCTTCGATTTCGATCTGCTGGCCTTTCCGCGTCGCGCAGCCGCCGTCTTTCTGGTCGCCGCGTCGACCAGTTCGCGCTGCGCGATTGCCGTGCGGACGATGGCGCCGGTGTCGACTTCACGTCGGCCTTTCGCCAGCAGTGTGCGCCGTGCGGTCAGCGCTTCGTGGAGCGTAATCGAAGGCAACGTCACATCGGCATAGCGGGCTTCCACGAAGTTGCCTGATGGCCGTCGAACGAAGATGCGCGCCATGTCGCGCGGATCATATTTGACCAGCAGGCGCCGGTCCGAACGCCCGACGTCGGCGCTGAGCGCCGCCGACCAATAACGCAGACCGAACAGATGAATGCCGGTCGGCCGCAAGGTGCGCTCCTGTTCAGGCAGGAAGGTGAGCCAGAAGCGAAGCCGATCTTGAGGGAGTCGAAGCGGAATCTCGCCCTCGTGCTCCCGCCAGACCGCGATCGGCGGCCGACCCAGACTGCTGTGGATCGACTGATGATAGGAGCCGACAATGTCGAGGGCGATGTAGCGCTCGAGTTCCCGCAGGGTCAGGGCCGCGTGCCGCTTGGAATCGTATTGGCCAAGCTCTTGCGCGTTGCTGAACGTTGTGCCGGGCAGCAGGTGCAGCCTGCCCATCTGCGTGCCGATCAGGCGCTCGATGTGCCCGCCGAAGCGCGGCTCGCTCGGCGGCCGCCACTCGATCGCGATGCCGGCGTCCTGGCATCCTCTTTTGAACGCCCGGCTGCGGAAATCGGGGCCGTTGTCGACGTGCGCCATGTTCGGCAGGCCGGCGACGGGCCACGGCTCCCTGACCTCGCGCTCCCTCAACCACGCCGATTTGTCGAAGACGGAGTGCAGCAGGCACAGGCTGGTGGACAGCCGAGACGGCGCCTCCATCGTAAGGTAGAACCCGGTGACCATGCGGCTGCACACGTCCATCGCCAACGTCAGCCACGGCCGGCCGATCGGCTGCCGGGTCTCCTCGTCGACGACGAAGACGTCGGCCTTGGTATGGTCGATCTGCACCACTTCCAGGGGGCGGGCCGCGCCGAACGCTCCAGGAACGGCCGTCGTCGCTTTTATAATCTTCGTTTCTCCGCGCCGCTTGGCACGCTTTTGAAGGTCGATGTCCTGAAGGCGAGCGATGATCGTCCGCCGATGCGGCGGCTTTAGTCCCGCTGACATGCAATTCGTCTGCACGTCCCGGACCAGCTGCGAGACTGTTGGCCGGTTTCGCTTCAGGTAGTATGCGTTGATCGTCGCGCGGATGATCTCCTCCCGCTTGTCATCCACGACCCGGTGACCCTCCGGCCGCCCGCGCTTGCGATCCACCAGCGACAGGACGGTCCCGCCGCCGCGGAACAGCTTGATCAGGCGGTAGGCTGTCGCCTGGCTCAGGCCGAGTTTGGCTGCGAGCCCCGCAACATCTCCGGCCGTTGTGCGGCCGGGGTGTCGCCTCAGGAAATCCCGAAGCGCATCGGCGCGTCGGCACGCTTCATCCCAAAGCGCCTCGTCAATCTCGTCGGGGAAGGGATCGTTCATGGCAGGCTCGCGAGGAAAAAACACCGAAGAGCCTGATTCTCACATTAACTGACAAACGCCAAGGCCGATTATCAAATTAACTGCTCATTCTCAAATTAAGTGCTGGGCTAAGCAACTGGAATCATTGGCAAGCCATTCTCATAATTAACTGCCAAGTGACAATTGGGTCGCTAACAGCGGATGAACCACACAAATTGAGGAAGAACCTAATTTAGTGCAGTGTGACAATTGTGGCCTAATTCGCTAGAGTGGTTTTTCGCCCCCAGCCAGAGCCGATCCCTGAACATGCAGAGCTGCAACCTTTCTCAGTGCGATGCTGAGCTCGTCATAGGTCGGTCCACCAAGACAAAGGCGAATTCCACTTTCATCGCTTTCCTCTGATAAGGAAAGTGCAGGCTCGGTGACCAGTATACCGATTTCGCGGGCGGCGCTGGCAAGAGCGATGGCCGCCGCGCGGCGTGTCGGGAGGAACATATGGAACCCGCTGCCAATCCAGGCATCAGTTATGGAGCTAAAGACTGAAGCCGCTAGTTTATTCCTCGCGACCGCTTCTGACTGTGTCATCGTCGCGATATGGGATGCGACTCCATCCACGACCCATCTGTACATGACAAGACTTGCGATCGGAGAAACAGTGGAACCCTGCGCGTGGATCACGCGCAGGAGATTACCTAGTTGGTCAGACGGTGCGATGAGAATACCGAGTCGCATTCCAGGCGTTAGAATCTTAGCTAAACTGTTGATATAGTAGGTTCTTTCAGGCACAAGATCGAGAAAACAGAGGTGCTCGCGAGCGGAGAAGGCAGAGTATACGTCGTCTTCAATGATCAATACATCTCGGTGCCTGCAAATTTCCGCAATATCCTTGAGGCGCGATCGCGACATCGTCTTGCCGGTTGGATTCTGCGCCGTCGGGTTCGTGAATAATATTAGACGCTTCCCCTTCGCCGCGATCTCGTGTGCAATCTTATCGAATGCAGACGGTAGAATGCCCTCAAAATCAGTTTTTATGCCGAATAATTGAAGGCTCAATAGCCCCGCGATCATCTGGAGGCCAGGGAACGGAAGATCGTCTGTCGCTATGCAAAGGTCCGGCGCGAGCAGCGCTGCAAGCACAATTGAAAGTGCTTGCTGGCCACCATTACAGAGGATCATCCGCTCGGCGTCGACGGAGGCACAGTAACGTTGCAGCCATCCTGCGAGTGCCAGACGATGCTGAAAGATTCCCTGCGGAGGCGTATATGCTCCGAAGGTCTTGGCATCAATCGCCGACGCTAGCGAAGCCAATGTCCCACTTAGCAACCGGTCCGACATAATGTTCGGAGGCACGTTCACGCTCAGATCAATAGCCTTGGTGATCGTGAGATTTTTTTTGGTCGCGAACATGCCGCGACCATGGACAGATGAGGCGAGGCCTTGGCGCTCCAGCAGGCCATAGGCCTTGGTGACCGTTCCCAAGCCCACGCCTAGTTGATAGCTCAAGTCCCTATGCGCTGGGAGCCTGGCGCCAGGTGGGATTTTGCCACTGCTCAGATCCTCCGCGATCGCGGCTGCGAGGCGCTGGTAGATCGGCTCACTACCTACGGCGAGTCGTGGTTCCCAAGGCGATTTCAACTGCATCTGGCATCCAAAAGTGTCACGTTACATAATAATGATAGCATAATAAGTGTCTCATCGTGTAGATAATATGCAGCCGAATTTAATAGTGGGTCATATGCGTGAAGCTTATATGCAACCAAGATGAGGGCCATCTTTCAAGCAAACAGGGAGATATTGATGCGAGACTGCATAGTCTTAGCAAGAAATTTTCCGACAAGCGTGATAACCATCTGGGATATCCTTACAATCTCGATTTTGACCTAGAGCCAATCTCTCAATTCGACAAATTGTTAATTAATAATTTAGGTGATCCATATGTCGGTTCACACTATGCGACCGAGGTCTGTGACTTAGAGCGAGAGGTGGTCGACTGGATCATGCGGGTATGGGAGTGCGCCGATCCAGAAAAATATTGGGGGACTGTGGGCGCGAGCGGAACTGAAGGCAATCTATGGGCCATATACCTTGCGCGCGAGACCCTTGATAATCCTGTTCTGATATACTCCACAGAGGCGCACTACTCGCTTCCAAAGGCTGCAAAAATCCTCCGGATCGAGGCTTTGACGTGCGGGGCCGATTGTTCCGGTGCCATCTCTCCAGATGCTCTTTCTGAGGTTATCCACGCAAATCGTCATCGCAGCATCATTCTCGCACTGACGTCTGGAACGACGATGAAAGGCGCACACGCCGATATCACGTCCTGCGTCAGCGTTCTGGACCGCGTCGGGATCGATCCGAGCCGACGCTCTGATGGGATCGCGCAACGGCCACGCCGTTCTCGCGATCTGGAACCGGCTGATGCGGCTTGGCATAGCCGGTTTCCGCCATAATGCCCGAACCTGCATCGAGCGTGCGGAAGGCCTCGCAGCAGCATTTCGTTCAGCGGGCATCCCGGTGTTGCTCAATCCATGGTCCTTGTATTTCCGAGCCATCCGAGAGGCTCGTCAGCGAATACCAGCTCGCATGCCATGACAACTCCGCCCACGCGATCGTTATGCCAAACGTCAAAGCTGATCTCATTGACCGCTTCGTCGGTGCCTATACCGCAGAGTGGCGCTGCAATTCTCGGCAAAAGGTGTCTTCATGAACGCTCACGCGCGGCCGCTCTACAACGGCATCGAAGCGCCCGGCCGCTACGTTCACCATCGTTTTGATCGATGCATCACTAGTGACATCAAAGCTCTTACAACTGACAATTGGCATGGCCCGCTTTATATCGTGAAGGATTATGCGGTGATCGCTGCCTTCGCGTGGCTGGTCATTGGGGTCAGCTGGTGGTTCTATCCTCTCGCAGTGATAATGATCGGAGCCCATCAGCGAGGGATCTCCACCATTCTGCACGATTCTGCGCACGGTGTGCTGACAAAGAACCGTCTGCTGAACTTCCTGCTCGGCACATTGCCAACGGCTTGGCCCATCTTTCAACGCCACTTTGCCTACAAGGAATCACACGTCCACAGCCATCATCCCTTTCTGGGAAGAGCCGACGCCGATCCTGACCTGGAGTTCTTCATCGCGGAAGGTGTCTTCACACCCCGAACGGATCGTTCCTTCGTCTGGAAGCTCATCATCCTGCCCCTGCTTGGATCGAAAACCTACGCCTATCTGAAGTATCTGGTCCGCAACAGATATCAAATGATCCTCAATTCCCTCTCCGGCAAGGAGAGTTCAGTGCGGGTGAAGCGCGGAGAAAATTGGCGTTACGAGTTCGATCGCTGGGGGTTCTACGCGTTCTGGGCTTGTATCGTCGTGTACGCTTTGATCTATGGCTACTTCTCGGAAGTCGTCCTTCTCTGGGTCGTTCCCTACCTCACCTCATTCCACATTATCGGCTGGTTTATCGAGATGTCTGAGCATTGCAGCTCCATCGAAAATCAGACCGTGAACCTGCACATGGCTAGGAACCGCCGCAGCTGTAATATCGAGAAGTGGCTGACCGCGATTAATAACGACAACTACCATCTCGATCATCATCTCGACCCGACAACCCCGTTCTGGCGCTTACCCGAAGCACATGCCATCCGCATGGGGGACCCCGTCTATGCGGCGCACTGCTCCGAAACGGGTGGGATATTCCAGCCTGGCCCAAATGGTGAGCCTTCGATCCTGAAACTGATCCGCGACCAGAACCGGAAGCGTTTCGCCCAGTCTGAATGCCGCGCCGAGAAGTATCCAACTCCCGGAGAGATCCAACGTTGACCAAACCAGAGAAAAATGACCCTTCAGCACGATTGGCGCCAACGCCACACCTGCATCCGGAAACGGCAGTGTTGCATGGCGGCTATCGCTATGATCCGGCGACCCTTGCTACAACTGTACCGATCTATCTCTCGAATGCTTATGCATTCGAATCAATTGATCACGCATCTGACGTCTTCGATCTCCGACGCGAGGGGCGCACCTATTCGCGGTTGATGAACCCGACAACGGATATTTTCGAGCAACGCGTTGCGGCTCTGGATGGTGGCGTCGCCGCCTTGGCAACCTCGTCGGGGCAAGCCGCAATTATGCTTGCAATCCTAAACATCACCGTAGCCGGGGACAATATCGTAAGCTCCACGCACCTGTATGGTGGCACAATCAATTTGCTGGCCAGTACGTTTCAACGGCTCGGGATTGAAACCCGCTTCGTCGATCCAAGCGATCCCGAACGTTTCCGCGAAGCCTCAGATCACCGAACGCGCTGTTGGTTCGGCGAAGCGCTTCCCAACCCCAAGCTCAGCCCTTTCCCGATCGTCGAGGTCGGGGCGATCGGGCAGGAACTCGGAATTCCGCTGATCATCGACAACACGCTGACCCCTCTTATCTCCCGCCCTCTCGAGCTTGGCGCCCACATTACCGTGCACTCCACTTCCAAATATATCAGCGGCCACGGCACGACGATTGGCGGCATTATTGTGGATGGGGGCACCTTCGACTGGGCTGCCTATTCCGAACGCTTTTCGTTGATGACACGTCCTGACATCTCGCACGGTAACATTCTTTGGCTCGATGCCGCGCGCAATCTGCCCGGCCCCTACGGAGCCAGCCCGTTTCTGCTCAAGATGCGCAATACGCTCATGCGCGATTTCGGTCCCTGCCCGTCGCCATTCGCATCTTTTCTCTGTATCCAAGGTCTGGAAACGTTACCTTTGCGAATGCCTCGACATTGCTCCAATGCCCGCCAGCTAGCCGAGTTTCTCATGGCGCATCCTGGCGTTCTCGACGTAACATATCCGACTTTTGGCGGGATTGTTGAACGGCATCGCGCCGAGCAGAACATGGGTGATCATGGTGGCCCGATGCTCGTGTTCGAGATCGCTGGCGGCATTGAGGCTGGGCGCCGTTTTATCGAGCGGTTGCGACTCGCCTATCACGTCTCAAATATTGGCGACGCGAGAACACTCGCCACGCATCCAGCCTCGACGACACATGCTTCGGTCCCGCGCGAGGCGCGCCTTGCTGCCGGAGTTCGCGATGGAACAATCCGGATTTCCGTAGGACTTGAGCATATTGAGGATATCATCGCCGATATCGGGCAAGCTCTTGAGGGCACCTGATTGTGGCCGCGCTGATAAACAGCGGCCCTGCGTTGGTGTCATTTCCGACCGCCGGACAGAGGACGGCGTCGGTTATGAGACCGTACGCGTTCGTTATCTTGAAGCCCTGCGTACGACCGCAGGTGTCTTACCGCTAGTGATCCCGGGCGGACTGGTGGAAGGGGATTTGCGAGTCTGTTTGTCAGTCCTCAATGGCGTACTGCTGACCGGGGCGGAGTCGAACGTCTCGCCCTCATTTTACGGGGGCCCAGAGGCTTGTCCAAAGACGCTTGATCTTGACCGGGACAGGACAAGCTTTGCTGCGATCGAAATTGCATTATCATCGGGCATTCCCCTGTTCGGAATCTGCCGTGGGCTGCAAGAACTCAATGTCGCACTTGGTGGCAGCCTCTCAAGCAACATCTCGGAAGGTGAAGGTCGGATCACTCATGTGGAAGACCTCTCTCGCCCACGCGACCTTCAATACGCCCCCTTTCATGCAATTCTAGCCGAAGGCCACGGCCACATCGCCCAATGCATCCGCCGCTCGCAAAAGAATCCAGTCTTGGTCAATACCCTGCATCGGCAGGGGATCGCGCGTTTGGCGGATGGCCTTGCGGTTGATGCGCGATGCGTGGACGGCGTTATTGAAGCCATATCGGTAAAGGACACGGCAACTTTTGCTGCCGCCGTACAATGGCATCCTGAATGGTTTCACGTTGAGGATTCGCTCAGCGTCGAAATCTTTCGTGCATTCGGCGAGGCCTGCCGCTCGCATATGATAGAAACAAAGTGACCGCCATGAGAAATGCTTATTTTTCATCAATCCTTGGGGCCGGTTTCGCTCTTCTTGCAGCTCTGTCCAATGGAACCGTCGGCGTGCTTTCGCGGTCCGCTTTCAAGGAAGGCCTCGATCACACTGCAGTTGCATTTTGGCGTTGCGCCATTGCGTTTTCGCTGCTCTCGATCATCATCCTTTTAAGGTCTGGAGGTTTAGCTCGACTAGTCTCAGTGTTCACGGGATCGTGGAAGATCGCCGTCTGCTCCGCGCTTGGCATCTTCACACTTTACCATTTCGAAACCCAAGCTTTCACGTATGCACCGATCCCGCTTGTCGCCATCCTTGTTTTCGCTGGCGGCCTTGGTGCAATCGCGCTCGACATCCTCATCTTGAAGGAAAGGGTAACGACGCGAAAGGCGTTCGCCATGACCATGGTCTTTCTTGGAGGCTACTTCGTGATTGCTGGGGACGGCCTGATGACCGGAAGCATTATCGGTGTTAGCCTCGCCCTTATCGCGGGTCTAGGCTACGCCAGCTTTATCTTCGCCTGGAAGTTCTTTAAGCTGCGCTCATCCCTAGAAACCTTCTGGTGGTTCCTGGCTTATGGCCTCGTTATGCTCGCTGTTCCCTATGCTTGGAGCGGAGCACCAATCCCGTCAGTGAACGCGCTGCCAAGCTTGCTATCACTGGGGGTTATCCCCTCGTTCTTTGGGTTCTACTGCACAATTCTCGCTCTTCAGCATATCGAGGCATACAAGACGCAGGTCATCGAATCGAGCGAGCCGTTCTTTTCTGCGCTCTTCGCAGCCGCGCTCTTCGGCGAATGGCTGACAGGTCCAGGAATGTTTGCAGCATTGGCCATTATCGTCGGTGCGTTGACTACATCCATGCCAGAGCGCCGCGCCGTCTCTATGCAAGTACGCCCAATTGGCGAAGAGGATTAGGGCAACGTGCTTATTATCTTTTCCGAGGACCAATATGCTCATGAAAGCGCGGGCGGGTTATGGCGCGGACAGATGGTGCCCTGCTTCGACACACCAGAACGGCCGAAACGAATAATCGCTGGCTTTGCAATGTGGGGTTCGAACGGATTCTACCGCCGAAGCCGATTACGTCCAGCGCCCTGCAGACAGTTCACGATCCAGGCTTCATCCAGTTTTTAGAAGCAGCTTTGGATCGCTGGAGTGCGGAAGGAAGGCAGGGGGATGCATTGCCTTCTGCTTGGGCCACTCGGACCTCCTGCCATCTTACTATTCCGCAAACAATTGACGGGCAACTCGCTTACTATGCCGCGGATGCAGCTGCCCCGATCGGAGAAGGAACCTTCAGAGCCGCGCTGGCTTCGGCCGCTAGCGCACTTGACGCGGAAAATCAGGTGCTTGATGGAATCGAACCTATAGCGTTCGCTTTGTGCCGCCCCCCTGGCCACCACGCCGGAAGAGACTCGTATGGGGCTACTGTTATGTCAATAATGCAGCATTTGCTGCCCAGCGGGCGATTGACGCAGGCTGCGATCGTATTGCCGTCTCGACATTGATTATCATCATGGCAACGGAACTCAGGACATCTTTTATGCACGACGCGACGTTTTCACGGTGTCCCTACAGGGGCGAGGGGTCTGATTAAATTGCTAGCCGCTGGTACCGCCGATAGGTGTTGTGCTGTCCCGGTGCTGCCCGCGGAAACGAAAAAGGCCGGATCGATCCGGCCCTCATTCGCGGGAACACTGCTCAAGACGCGAGTTGCCGGATTAGCCAACACCAAGAACCTTGCGAAACGAGGCGCGCGTCATCTCCGTAAGTTCACCGCGATGATCAACGTACTCCTCCCGCTCCCAAATAGCCTCTCCGCCTGACCAGTCGATGAGGTATGCTTCGCTGTCGCCAGTCACAGTTTTGGTACGCCGCGTCAGGCCGGACCAAACTCCGGTGAGCTTTGACGCTGGTACACCAACTTCTGCCGCAACATCCTTTAGCTGGAAGAAACGGCTTTCACCTTGCACCATCGCCCTGAGAGCAGTCTTGGTTTTTGAGCTGCATCCGCTGAGAAAATCTCGCACTTGACCGGGCGACAATTCGGCAAAGTGTTCATCATAATCTTCGTCGTGTTCAACCGCCCCCGATCGGTCGAGTTGGTCTGCTCCTTCGATGCGATGAGCACCGCCTAGGATCTGCTCGAGTACCTGGGATTTCAGATTCTCGGGCCATTCCTGAAAATCTGCGCCAGCAATGAAGATACCTGTTTGGCTCATTTTTCTTTCCGCAAAGTTCCCGGCCGCCCGCCGGAGGCGAACTAAAAGACGGGGATCTTTCCGAGCTGATAACGGACGAATGCTTAAGAGTCACGAAGAATCTATGCTAATCATTAAGACACATATAGAACATTACGTTTCATTCAATCTCTTCGAATGTCAGGTGCAAGTCGCCTGATGGTGTCGGCCACATAAGACGGCGCTAGCTGCGCGTAACGCTTCTCAGCCGTCCGGGTGTCGCTATGGCCGAGCGCTTGCGCGACAATGATCAGCGGCGCGCCGTTGCGGACCATGGTGCTGGCGTAGCTGTGTCGCAGCTCGTCGAGTGTCACGGCCTGCACGTTTGCCGTCTGCAGGACGGCGTTCCACGAACGACTGTAAGTCGATGGCGCCCACGCCGCGTGCGGGCTAGCTGCGACAAGCAATGGTTATTCGCGGCTATGTGGGAAAGCTGTGTGGGACGGGGCCGGCAAACTGCCAAAATTCTGTATAAGCGGTTGTGCCCTTCCCGAGAGATGGGTGACAGTTCTGAAGTGCACCCCTCGGGTGAGACAGAGATCAGTAACAGTTCTCCGTTTCTGAGATTGCCGCAGGGGCTTCCCGCCGCAATCGCATTAGGCCGGCTTCATATTCATCCGGCGATTGATAATCGATCGCGGAATGTAGGCGCTGCTTGTTGTACACGGCGTCGATGAATTCGCCGATCCTGTTCCTTGCATCGTCGATGTCGCGATAGGCTCTGCCGTCGGCTTCCTCCTCCTTCAGCGTTCGCATGAAGCGCCCACCCGGCTCATGCTCGGCTGGATGTCGTGTGCCGCAAGTCGGGCGGCGTACTCGGCACAGGCATATTGCACGCCGCGATCGCTGTGATGGATGATGGATCCCGGTGCCGGCCTGCGCACCGCAATCGCTTGGTCGAGCGCCTCGATCGCCAGTTCAGCCCTGAGATGGATCGCCAGTGCCCAACCGATGACTTTGCGACTGAACGCATCGAGCACGACAGCCAGATAGGCGAATTCCTCGGCGAGGTGGACATAGGTGATGTCGGCGACCCAGAGTTGGTCGATGTCCGCCAGTTCGAGGCCTCTTGCCAGATTGGGCACGATCCGCCAGCCATGCCTGGAATTCGTCGTCATCGGCACGAAAGCGGCCCTGCGCAGGCAAAGCAGGTTGTCCTCCCGCATCAGGCGCAGCACGCGCTTGTGGTTCACATGCCAGGCTTCCCGGCCCAGCAGCACGGCAATCCGGCGATAGCCATAGTGTGGGTTCGCCAGCGCCAGGCGTTGAATGGCATCGCGCAAGCCCGCTTCCTCGCGGCGTGGCGACGAGGCCTGCCAGTACCGGTAATAGCCTGACCGGCTCACGCCAGCCAGCCCGCACATCCGCTCGAGCGCGATCATGCCTTGCAGCCCGGACACCATCATCGACTGGATGACCGCGTAGATGTCGTCCCGCCAGGCGCGCCGCTCCGCTGGTGCGCTTTCCCGACGTGCTGCAAGGCTTCTTGAAAAAAATCGAGGTCGGCCGCCTGCTGTCCGACGAGACGCTCCAGTTCGCCGATCCGAGCCAATGCCTTCGAAAGCTCGTCAAGCGCTTCCGACGACAATGCCGGCGCTGCACCGCCCGGGTCATGCGCCTCACCCAGCCGGCGTACCGCTCGCGGCGGACCCACGCCACCGCGCAGAGCTGCTGGCCCGCCTGCACGAAACTGCTTCTGCCATTGATAGAGACCCTTGCGAGAGATGCCGAGCTCCCGCGCCAACTTGCTCACGTTGGCGCCCGCAGCCATGCGTTGCACCGCAGCTATCTTGAATTCGCGACTGAACCGCCGCCCCGGATCTTCTTTCCTCATCAGCTCTCCTTAATGGAGAACTGTTACCCTTCTCGTGTCTCAGAATCGGGGTGCACTACAGTTCATTCCGGAGACATGGTGACACTTTTGGCCTTTTGCAAGGAGAGCAAGGGTGCCTTGGAAGGAGCGTAGCCAAATGGATGAGCGGCTGAAGTTCGTCGCGCGGGTTCTGGATGGAGGGAAGATGGCGGTGCTGTGCCGGGATTTCGGCATCTCGCGCAAGACCGGCTATAAGATCCTCAAGCGCTACAATGACAGCGGGCTGGAAGGGCTGACGGATCGCTCGCGCCGACCTTACCGGCACGCCAATCAGCTTCCTTTCCAAATCGAGAAGCTGATTGTGCGTGCCAAGCAGGACAAGCCCAGCTGGGGCACGCCGAAGATCAGGGAGCGGCTGGCCCGGCTCTACCCGGACGTCCACACCCCAGCGATCTCAACGATGCATCCCAGTTCTGACCGCCACGGCCTGGTCAAGCGCCGCAAGCAACGACGCAACCGAGCGCAGGGAACGGCGCTCTCCCATATCTCACCTGGACGGAAGACAATCTCCTTCGCCAGGTCTCGTACCAAGGCGAGCGTCAGGACAAGCCAGCCCGGCAGGTGGTGCGCTCCCCGCCCCATGCCTGATCGACATCGGGCGCCGTTTCGTTTCAAGTCACCCGACTTGCTTTACCTGCAGTGTGCTGGGTGGAAGGGCCTTGATCAGCGACTTCGCCGACACCGAAGGGTCGAGCCAGTCCGCCCACGCGCTGCGATCGAGGATAACCTGCCTGTCATGATAGGGCGCGATATCGGGCCCAGTCGGAATGCCGCAAGGCGGGTGATAGAGATTTTTCGCAAATCAGTATTCCTTGTGGTCGGCCGCTAAGATGGCCACGACGCTGCGCAGAACGCAACTGCAGCAATATCGTTGCCGCACTGCACAATAACAAGTTTCATCTGGACTGTTGCGGGGCGCCTCCACGTCACCTCCCGCTCCAAACGGGGGGTAGCGATAGCGGCATTGCAGCCGATGTCCGGCCCCTTCGATTTCGAAAACTTCTCCCTGTTCAGCTACTTCCGCCTCAGGGTCGGCATCGTCGCGGCCGAGCAAGCCTAGCGACTCTATCGCGACAAGCACGCATTCGATGATGCTTCGCGCCTCAGAGGCGTTTCAGGTGATCAGCCGCTGCGGGTCTCGCGGTCTGGCGCAAAGGACGTTTTCGTTCATGCCACCGCGCTAAACCGCTCAGGGCTCAGCGTGCTGGGTGGGGACAGAAAGTGTTTTTGAATGCGGGCAGGGCAAGGCTTGGAAGTCCGGAGTTCGCCTCGCCTAGAAGCCAATACGTTGGCCAAGGGCCAACTTGCCGCTCATACAAGAAAAAGCCCACTGCCGGGAGGAGGTGGCAGTGGGCTCGATTTGAAATGCAGCGCGGGAGGAGGTGCACCGCATTCAGCGCCGGCATCGCATCTGGGAGGAGTAGATGGCCGACAACAGGATCATATCGATCGCCGCAGATATTGCAATGCACAAATTAAGCATATCGCACGTGCGAAAGCGTTACCTGGGCGTATGCATCGACATTGTCTCGAAAGATCCCCCCACCAAATCGTTGCCATAGCTGGCGGCTGTAGAGGTTATTGGTGCTGGTCATTTTGCTCTCCTTTGCGTTGTCGCAAGGAGGGCAGATCTGCGCCTGGATCGATACGTCGAGCGCTGGCGCTCGTCGGCGACAAGCAGATCCGGCTGCAGCATGAGCGCGCGCGCGTGCCAGGCCGATGCGCTGCCTTTGGCCTCCCGAAAAAGCGTGCGGGCATCGATCGGCCGCACTGCAGCTAAGCCCGGCGCGAACAAGAAGCCGGAACATGCGCTCCTCGGGCCTTTCGCGCGAGAGGCCGCTGACGATTGCGGCTTCGGTCGAGATGCGGCGGACGCGATGGCGCGGATTGAGGGAGGCGAAGGGATAGCGAACTCGGCCGCGTAGGCGTTCGCCGCGTCGATCGTGCTGATGTCGCCAGGCGTAGCTTCTTCACAAGACGGCAGCGCCAGGTTGGCGCGTTCGAGGCAGCCCTTGGCCTGCGGGCTGTTGGCGCACATGACGTCGATGTTCAGCTGGAGTACGCGGTGACGGAACCGATTAGCCTTGCTTGCAGCTTCATGCCGGGCTGCGGCCGATCCGCCACTGATATGGTGGTGGCGTGCCATTGACTGCGTAGTCGCCAACGATGCGATCCTTGTAGATGCGTGGGTTGTGCGAAGACTGGCTGAAATTTTCTCCTGCGTCCCGGCAAGAGCGAATGAACGCGGGTAAGGCGTGGTTTGGTCCCCCCATTTCCTATTCTGCGCGGATCATGCCGATAGCAGCTGCGCGCTCCAGAACGACCCTCGAGAGATAAAGTCAAGCTGCGACCTTCTTGCCGGTCCGCTTCGCCGGCGCCGGCGTTTCCGACTCTTTCGGTTTGCGGCCGAGACCCATGGTCTTGGCCAAGGCCGAGCGCGCAGCGGCGTAATTCGGCGCGACCATGGGATAGTCCGCCGGCAGGCCCCATTTGGCGCGATATTCGTCCGGCGTGAGGCCATAGTGGGTCGACAGATGGCGCTTTAGCGATTTGAACTTCTTTCCATCGTCAAGGCAGATGATGTAGTCCGCCATCACCGACTTCTTTATCGGAACAGCAGGCTTGAGAGCCTGCGGCTGTTCTGCGGAAACGCTGCCGGCCGTTCCTTTCAGTGCTGCATGTACTTGGCCGATCAGGGCGGGGAGATCGCCCACCGGGACCGGATTGTTCGAGACATAGGCTGAGACGACATCGGCGGTAAGCTCGATGAGGGCGTCGAGGTTGTGATCGGCTTCTTCCGTCATGAAATTCTCCGGTTGGCTTGAAGACAGCAGGCGAAGCCTCGCTACATAGTGATGGTTGTGGCTGAAGGCAATAAATGTCTCGGCAGCATAAGTATCGCCATAAGCTATTGCTAATAGGCGTTCCCCCCGGAAATCGTTTCGGCTGCCAAGGCGCCGGAACCGGTATGCAGCCATGCCGTTTTGAGCTTTTGTAATTCCGAAAGCAACGTGACGAAATTCCGCGCTACACGAAAATACGGCCAGGTGAACGAAACCTGGCTTTCGTCGTTCGTCAGTGACGTTGGCCCAACGGGTCCGGTCTATTCCCGGCGACTTCTACGGATGACTTTTTTTTGCGAGCTGATCGGCCTTTCGCCGGAGCTTGGTCCGAGAATGAATTCAAACACGGGTTGGGGCTGACCGACCGCTGTCGCCTGCAAGGCTGCCGGGATCCGTTCGGCGGCTTCTGCGTATTCGGCGAGCGCTGCGGGTGACATGCCGAGCGCACGCTCGAAGGTATGATCCGCCGTGTTCAGCCGACGAAGAGCGCCGCGCGTCCGGCATGACGCATCGCCGCCGCCTGCTTGCCCTCGCGGATCTTCACGCCGGCCGCCGATAACAGGATCAATCCCTTGAAGAGCGTCCGAAGCGGAACGCCTCGGTTTGCAACTTGCCACAGACCCTCCCAGGCCTCATGGGCTTCCCAGTAATAACCATGGTTGAAGAGGTCGAGACCCCAAAGGAATATGTCTGAGTCCAGCGACGCCTCCGCCGCCAACGGCATGGCTTCGCTATTGTAGCTATGTCCCGCGGGGTCGCGCACGGGATGCGGTTGCCTGCCCGGCAGATACGCATACGATGGAAAGCTCTTTTCCGGCAGCCAGCGCCGGCGCAACATCGAACCAGTAGCCATCAAAGCCGTATAGCACACCGTGGCCCTGAACAGATGCTCAGTTCCGTACATAGCCGCCGCATCAGGAATGTCTTGGCAAATAGTTGTCAGCCAGTCAGATCTCACGAAGCTGCGAGGTTGCGTCGGCGGTCATCGGGCAGTTCATGCGGGCCCTCACTTCGCAGGCGGTCATATTGTAGGTCGGCAGTTAAACGGGGCCTTTCAATTTGTGTGGTTCATCCGCCGTTAGAGAATGACGGCACCCGGGGGGTATGTTCTCCTCAGATCAGGCCAGGAAGGAAGATAGATGCCTGAGCAGGCTTCGCCGGACTTCGCGGTGATGCGCAGCCGAACTGCTCACCGAGGATGCAGATCACGCGTCTTCTTCCTCTTGAATCGTCATCGCCCTGACAGCACATTTCTGCAAATGGTCGGCGCGCGTCGATGCGGCCCGGGTCGTGCAAATTGGCTATGGAGCAGGTGGAGGGGAACGAATGAACGCTGAGGCTTTTAGCAGCCCCATTTTCGTGAAGCGAGCCAGCTATATCGTGCAGGAGATTGCCAGTCTTGCGGACGCTATTGATTTTCTCAATGAGTGGCCCGAGGATCGCAGAGACCTGACCTACGAGACCGCCCTGAGGGCATGTTGTGATGCATATGCTGGGCACATACCGGCGGGCGCTGCCAGCAATGCCTTTGTCGGCTTTGCAAAGCGAGTTGCGATATTGGAGGACCCAACCTCCGCCATGCAGTGGATCGCTGCGTGCAAGGCGGGCAGCGGAAAGGCGCAGGCGTAGGCTTCCACAAACTTTGCGACACTGGCGCAAGGCGACATTGTCGAGATTGAGCTAGCCAATCCCGCGCCTCCCGACATGAACCAGACAGCGGTCATGACGATCTCTTGGACGCCAGCGACCAAGTTTAGCTGCGAGGGTGCAGCCGAATCTTTCGGCTAAGGAAATAAATGCGAGCGAGGCTGTCGCCGCTGGGTGTAGAGGGGGAGTGATGACCGGCTCGAGCAGATTTGAAAGGCCAGTCGTTGTTCAAGTTAGCCGTCACAGTTCGGAGCGTGTCGTGTTCGATGTCAATGACGCGTCCAACATCCTGCTGCGGCATCTCCATCGTCAGACCGCGAAGCGCAAGGCAGCAATGGACGCCTGTCTGCAGGTGTTGCGAGGTGAGGCTCATCCACCAGTCGCTCGGCGTGCTTTTGTGGCAGCCGCGCTCGAAGCAAAGATTCTGCGCAGCGATTGAGAGCTTGGACGCGCGCTCATGAATTTCGTTCATCTCGGCACCGCTGCAAGTTTGCCGCGCATCGCGCGCACGCCGTCCACACGGAGGGAACTCGAGGATCTGCCGCCGTTGAGCCTGGGCTGGGCGGCAGAATATTGAAGCTGTCCCGAAGCACGGCCGCGGCGGGACATTTGCGGAGAGATCAGGGATTGTCATTTAGGACTATGATTGCTGTCTGCTTTGGCTAACCTGTCGAAGGAATATCCCACTGAAATAATGATGGAGTACCGAACTGCCATGAAAGTCGGAACGAAACCGGCAATCCAGGAAGAAGTGCCATGGTCCGACAGCCTGACCACGTACGATAAGCAGCATCACACGCTGTACCTGAGGTTCCTGGATGCGGCCGCCGATGATGCCAGCTATGAGGAGATGGCGCAGGAGATCCTCGGCATCGATCCGGTACAGGAACCGGAGCGCGCCCGCAAAGCCGCGCGAAGCCATCTCGATCGGGCGAACTGGATGGTGACGACAGGGTACAAAGAATTGTTCGCGGGATAACGGAGAATGGGCGGCAGCCCCCGCGCTCCTCAGCAGCAGAGTGGTCCAGGCGTCCACTAGCAAGGCGATCCGTTGCTTCCGCGATGGCCTCCCTGATCCGGCGCTGGATCTTGCACCATCAAACCCCCATCTCGCGCCGTTTCCTTGCCCAGAGAGAACTCAACACCGAGACCGGAGCAACGGAGACGGCTCTTTCGTCGAGCCAGTTTAATTTGGAACATTATTTCTATGTTTAAGTCGATTATCTTGTTCAATAGCTCTGTTGACTCGCGATGAGACTTTCAACGCCGCGCGACATCCGCTGGCCGGATGTGACTTGCTGTCCCCTTCCAAGATCAATCAGGAGATCCCCATGAGCAATCCAGTCCTTGTCAACCAGACCATTCCTGACTCCGACGTTGTACCGCTGACCAGCCGTGTTGGAGCTGAAATCAGAGGCGTCCGCCTTGGCGGAGACCTTTCGGACGCAGCGATAGCAGCCATCAACCAGCTTCTTCTAAAACACAAGGTGATCTTCTTCCGCGACCAGGAGCATCTCGACGATGCGGAGCAGGAATTGTTCGCGCGGCGTCTGGGTGACCTTGTACCTCATCCCACGCAGGGGCCGGCAGCCGGCACGGCCTCAATCCTCAATCTCGATTCCGGCCGTGGCGGTGGCAGGGCAGACCAGTGGCATACCGACGTGACTTTCGTCGATGCCTATCCAAAATTCTCGGTCCTACGTGGCGTCGTCATTCCGGCAGCGGGGGGCGACACGATCTGGTCCAACACGCACGCCGCGTACGAGAATCTGCCGGCGCCGCTCAAAATATTGGCGGACAATCTGTGGGCTATTCATAGCAATGCCTACGATTACGCAGCCGTGCGCCCGCGCGCCACAGCCGAAGAGAAGAAGCACTTCGAGGAAATCTTCACATCGACGATCTACGAGACCGAGCATCCGGTCGTGCGCGTCCATCCGGAAACCGGGGAGAAGTCGCTGCTGCTCGGCAATTTCGTGCAGCGCCTCGTCGGCCTTTCCAAGAGCGATTCCGCCAAACTCTACGAGGTGTTCCAGTCCTACGTCACTGCCCCGGAAAATACCGTGCGGTGGCGCTGGCAAGTAGGCGACGTCGCTATCTGGGACAACCGTGCTACCCAGCATTATGCGGTCAACGACTATGGCGACCAGCACCGGGTCGTGCGTCGCGCTACGGTTGACGGTGACGTTCCGGTCGGCGTTGACGGTCGCCGCAGTATAACCCATGTCAAGGCAGCCAAGCCGTCGGCGAAGGCAGCCTGACCGTCTGAACAAGGGGGAAAAGATCATGACACTTCGTGATCGCCGCGGCGCTTGCCGGACTAATCACCTCGCTTAGCTCAGTCTTAGCCGAGGAATTGACCATCCGTTTCGGGCACCAGGTACTGGCCTTTGATAACAGGCAACATTCGCAAGGGGATGCGACGTCCTATGCGCGGGCCCGGGCACTCATCGAGAAGGGCTTCGCCGCAAACAAGAATATCAAGGTTGAGTGGACTTTTTTCCGGAGCACCGGTCCTGCGCTCCACGAATCCGTTGCGGCAAAACAGCTCGATTTCTTCCTGCTCGGCGACGTGCCGGCGATCGTTGGCCGCTCGCGCGGGCTTGAACACAAGTTCCTATTCGCCACCAGCCGGCATGAACCGATCTATCTCGCCGTGCCGGCCAACAGCGACATCGCGCCAAAAGCCACCGTTGAAGAAGTCGACCGTGAACAATCTTGACCGCTAAGCGGCAAGCTGCTTCGGCCGGTTCAGGAACGCGGCGATCAAGAGCCACAAAAATTGCTTCAGCCACCTGAGCAGGAGGGAGAAGTTGTAACCGGCTGCGGCCAGGATGGCGTTGATCGCATCGCCTTGGGTGTGAGCGAGGTAATTGCGGCCCATTCTGTGTTCGTTCTTGATGTGGCCGATCACCGGCTCGAGGGCCGATCGCCGCCGCATCTGGCGCTTGATGGCCGGTGTCACGCGGCGCTTCTGACCAGCGGTGAAGACCCTCATATAACTTTGCGGTGCGTTGTGGCCACGATAGCCGGCGTCGGCGAGAACGCGGCTGATCTCGTTGCCGATGATCTTTTCCATGTCAGGGATGATCGCTGCGAGCGTGCGGCCGTCATAGATCCCATGAGGAGTGGATAGCGGCCTAAGCTCTGCCAAAGTGAGGTTGCTCAATATCCCCACTCTGGAGACAATCATGCTTTTGAACACTGACGGCCCCAACACCCAAGCCGCTAT
>NZ_SRSR01000328.1:0-290 GCF_004792275.1 Mesorhizobium sp. M4B.F.Ca.ET.143.01.1.1 | reverse complement strand
ATTCACGCCAGCGCACGACCGCGTCATCGAGAGCGGCGCCTGGCGGCGGCGCGTGCACCACTGGCTGTTCGAGGAAACCTTGCCGTTATGGTCGACATCAGGCGTCGACGAGCGCCATGGCGGCTTCCACGAGGCGTTGGGTTTCGACACCAGGCCGCTCGTCAAGCCCAAGCGCATGCGCACCCAGGCCAGGCAGGTCTATGCTTTCGCCGTTGCCAAGGAACGTGGCTGGACGGGCCCGGCCGACCGGCTGATCGCGCATGGCATCGAGTTCATGGCAGGGCAGGGCC
>NZ_SRSR01000327.1:0-290 GCF_004792275.1 Mesorhizobium sp. M4B.F.Ca.ET.143.01.1.1 | reverse complement strand
ACCACTTCGGCACGACGGTCTGCCGGCGCGATTTGGTGCACCACTTGCAGGCCGCCGGGATAGCCGAACGCCCCCGCGACGCCGCAGACCTCTGTCGCAATGATCATCAGGACCATCGAGGCATAGACCTGCGCCGCCACGATCAAAGCTGCGGTCGGGATCATCAGCACCAGCGCGGCGAGCATGGTGGAGCGGCTGGTGAGCCATGTGGTGCCGACGATGGTCGCCGCCGCCACGATCGACAGCTCAAAGAAAAGTCCACCTGCCTCCGCGTGGTTGGCGACATGCAG
>NZ_SRSR01000326.1:0-290 GCF_004792275.1 Mesorhizobium sp. M4B.F.Ca.ET.143.01.1.1 | reverse complement strand
GGCCGGCGTATTCAAGCTGACCGAGGGCAAGCTGTTCTTCGACGGCAAGGAGGTGTCTTTCGCCACCCCCGCCGAGGCGCTTCGCGCCGGCATCGCCATGGTGTTTCGGGAGACCAATCTGGTGCCGTCCATGACCGTGGCGCAGAACCTCTATCTCGGCGAAGAGAAGATGTTCAACCGGTTGCGCGGCCTCTAGTTTCGAAAGACAAGCAATGTCCAAGCTCATCTCCAAATGGAACTACCCGACCACCGTCCGCTTCGGCGCCGGCCGCATCAAGGAACTGCCAGAC
>NZ_SRSR01000325.1:0-290 GCF_004792275.1 Mesorhizobium sp. M4B.F.Ca.ET.143.01.1.1 | reverse complement strand
GATGCGTCCCCACGGATCGACGATCAGCGAATGGCCGTAAGTCTCGCGGCCGTCCTCGTGCAGGCCGCCCTGCGCGGCCGCGATGAGATAGGCGCCGTTCTCGATCGCGCGTGCCCTGAGCAGCACGTGCCAGTGCGCCTCGCCGGTCTGGCGGGTGAAGGCTGCAGGCACCGAAAGCACCTGAGCCCCCGCCAGCGCTTCGGCACGGAATAGCTGCGGGAAGCGCAGGTCGTAGCAGACGGCGAAGCCCAGCTTCACGCCGTTGACATCGGTGACGACGCCCTCCGTCC
>NZ_SRSR01000324.1:0-291 GCF_004792275.1 Mesorhizobium sp. M4B.F.Ca.ET.143.01.1.1 | reverse complement strand
CCTCCAACGCCCCGGCGTCCAATGCCGCAAACGCCCCGGCCGCGAATGCACCGGCGCCGAATGCAGCGGCTACGAACGTCCCGCATGAATATAACGCCGAAGCCGGCAATGTCGTGAAGCTCCCGGCCAATGTCTCAATCGACAACATCAAGGTCGAGGGGCACAACCTCGTGCTGGTGCAGGCCGACGGGTCCGAGAGCATCATCAAGGACGGCGCGCGCAATGTGCCGACATTCATCATCGGCGACGTCGAGGTGCCTCGCGTCGCCCTGATCGCCGCGCTCGGGGCAA
>NZ_SRSR01000323.1:0-291 GCF_004792275.1 Mesorhizobium sp. M4B.F.Ca.ET.143.01.1.1 | reverse complement strand
GGATTGCTCTCGAAGCGTTTGGCACCGAGACTGGAGACGATGTCGAGCGGGAAGGAGCACCGGGATAAGCAATTGTGGGTAGCACGTCTTGCCTTGGCGGTAAAAGAGTACGGCTCTTTGACGGACAAGCCGGGCTAAAGCGCCGGCTTTGGGTTTCCTTGGGGGGATCCGGCGCGGGGGACACAGTGTCCGTTTCGCCTTGCGCCCGCAATCTTGGCTGAGGTCCTATGCGGCAACGCAAAGGTCCGATCGGCCAGGTAATTTGCAGGAGAGGCGTTGGGCTTTCCGTCC
>NZ_SRSR01000322.1:0-291 GCF_004792275.1 Mesorhizobium sp. M4B.F.Ca.ET.143.01.1.1 | reverse complement strand
AACATCAAACAGGCGCGGTCTCTTTGTGCATGTCGTTGTCCCAAAACCGCTTGGCACTTTTGGGCGACATGCACCGCGCGCAAAACTCAGCCCTGGCGCGCCTTGTAGCGCGGAGCGGTCTTGTTGATGATGTAGATGCGTCCCTTGCGGCGAACCAGCCGGTTGTCGCGGTGACGCGCCTTGAGCGCCTTGAGCGAATTCTTGATCTTCATGGTCTTGCCTGTTCGGTCAGGGCCCGTCCCGGGCCGAATTTTAAAAGGCGCGCCCGGAAAAAGCGCGCCTTTGAACTTG
>NZ_SRSR01000321.1:0-291 GCF_004792275.1 Mesorhizobium sp. M4B.F.Ca.ET.143.01.1.1 | reverse complement strand
GTCGAACAGCGCGATCCAACCGCCGACAGGCCACAGGCCTTCGCCATCGAAGACCTCAATCCGCGTGGCCTGCGCCCGTCGATCGAGACCACCGTGCATGCCTTGATGCCGCAACGCGTGGTGCTGCATGTCCATTGCGTCGACACGATTTCGCTTGCCGTGCAAGCAGATGGCGAGGCCGAGGTGGCCAGGCGACTGGATGGCATCGAATGGGCCTGGGTGCCCTATTTCCGGCCGGGTCTGCCGCTCGCCCGCGGCATTGCCGCGAAATTGCGGCCCGGGGTCGACGTG
>NZ_SRSR01000320.1:0-291 GCF_004792275.1 Mesorhizobium sp. M4B.F.Ca.ET.143.01.1.1 | reverse complement strand
CCTGGCCAGCCCCAGCACGCGCGGCAGCTTGCGCGCCACCATCGCCTGCACGGCGGCGGGGTCGCCGGCGCCGATGCGCCGTACCAGTTCCTCGTCCGGATCGGCGCCCATCAATCAAGGCGCTCGCGACTGTCATTATGCAGCATAGCCTCTTGGTCATTGCTCCTCATTGGAAGCGGATTTGTGGCCCGGCCTCTCGTCGTCGCTGAGCACGCCGTCTCCGTTCTTGTCGAGCTTGGCGAAGCGTTTTGCCAGGAAGGCGTCGATAAGGCTGAGCTCGACGCCTTCCTG
>NZ_SRSR01000319.1:0-291 GCF_004792275.1 Mesorhizobium sp. M4B.F.Ca.ET.143.01.1.1 | reverse complement strand
CAGGCATGGACCGTGATCCTTTGCCTGCTGGTGCTGGCAGCCGCCATTCCCTGGCAGATGCGATGGGGCATCATACCCGACACGAGTTGGGCGATCACCATGTGCGAGCAGATGCTTGCCGGATCACGGCTTTATGTCGACGTTTTCGAAGTCAATCCACCTTTCACGCCTTGGATGTTCATGCCGGCCGTGGCGCTCGCGTACAGGATCGGCATGTCGCCGGAAGTGGCGGTTCATGTCTACAGCTATGCGATCTGCCTGGCAGGATTGGGCTTTGCCGCGCTGAGATCG
>NZ_SRSR01000031.1:0-23324 GCF_004792275.1 Mesorhizobium sp. M4B.F.Ca.ET.143.01.1.1 | reverse complement strand
CGGACTGGTTTGAGACCCGCTCCTGAAAGCCGATCCCGGAGGGCCGTCCCCCATCATTCACGCAGCTTTACGCAACGGTGTTAGTTCATTGCGAACTCCTTTCCGCTGCTCTGCAGCACACTCTCGTCGATGAACACCAGGCGGGAAGGATCGATGCGGTCCTGATACTTTGCCCACTGGACCCGCCGGCGCGCCACATCGGGGCGATCCTGCTCACTGGCGATCAGCGTCTTTTTTTGTGACTGAGCTTCTCGGCGTGAACGAACTCCCATACCGAGCGGTAATCGACCTTCAGGCCGTGATCGCCAAGCTCGGCCACAAGACCGCGCAGTGTGAACTCCGCCGCCCGGCAGCGTACCAACAGCCACTCCCGATGCTCTCCGGCAATCTTCTTCGGTCTGTGCCCACCCATCTTGCCGGGTGTCAGCTTGTTCGTCTCGCGCAAGCGGCGCACCCATCGGATGACCGTGCTGATTCCAACCCCGTAGCGCTCCGCCGCCTGACGTCGCGACAGGCCCTCCTGCTCAACCGACGCTACCACCCGTGTGCGAAGATCCATCGAGTAAGGCTTGCCCATCCATGCCGGCCTCCTGACCCAGCCAGCAGGTTGAATCAGATTTGATCGCCTTCGGGAATCCCCTTTCGATTCAGACTCAATTCATCCCGCTCTAGAAATGACGGAAGACGTTTCCACTAGCAAAGATGGTCTCCGAATTCTTGCAGGCCTTAGATCAAATCGCCTGGCCGTTCTTCAAGCACCAATCGACCGAAAGGCGCATGCCCTCACGTAACGCGATTGTGGGCGCATAGCCGAGCACTTTTCTGGCCTTGGTGATGTCGCAAGCAATTGTCTTGTTCATTTCGGAAAGAACATGGATCTTCTGGTGATACATGCCGGCATACTGAAGAGTCGCGTCGACCTTCGTTGCTACTTCGGCCGCAATGCTCGGGAGACGGATCTTGTTGGGCTTGACCGGCATGCCAAAATCCTCATGTAGGACCTTGCCGACCGTTTCAATAATTTCGTTCATAGTGTACGACGCCTCGTCCGCAAGCCAGAAGATCTCGCCGGCGGCGTTTTTGTGGGCTGCGGCGAGCAGGATGCCCTGCGCCAGATTGTCTGTGTAGCCCATGGAGCGGCGGTTCCGCCCAGATCCAACGATGGGGAACTTGCCGGTCTTCACCATCTTGAAAAAGAGCGTTTGCCTTGACGTAAAACCAAGGCGCGCGGACGATAACGATTTCCATTAGGCTACCAGCGGCAATTTCCGCTCGCACTGCCTTTTCCATCAGCATCTTGGAGCGGCCATAGCTCATGTATGGGTTATAGGGGCTTTCTTCCGTGAATCGGTGGTCCGGATGTGGATTGCAGCCGATGGGGGAATTCGACGACATGATGACCGCACGACGGACGCCTGCCTTTTGCGCTGCCTCAACTAGATTGATCGTGCCTTGCGTGTTGATCGCTTCAAACTGGCCAACCTTTTTGGGATGAATGACCCCAGCAATGTGGATCAATAAGGCGCCCTCGGTACCGGCCACGAATGCACGGACAGTTTGCACGTCCCGAATATCACCCGTCACGATTTCCACGCCCTGTTCACGCAGTTGCGACACGTCTTCTCCCGCAAGCACGAGCGCTCGTACGCGGAAGCCTTCGGTTGCAAGAAGCCCTGCTTCCGGCAAACCAGTCGTTAGCGCCGCCGCGATGCGCCCGCCCAGCCAGCCGGAGGCTCCTGTCAGAAGCACGAGGGACGCGTCCAGGGTAACGGCGGTCGTGGCTTGCAATCTGCGAATCCCTTTGTTTTACAAAGCCAGCGCAAACGCCAACGCGATGAAGGCGCCGATCAGATAGCTAATCTTGTCCTTGAGCGCAAAAACAACCGGATCGTCATGCAAGTCCATGCGATGGCTAAGGATCCAGATCCTTTGCAGCCATATGAAAATGCCGGCCGGCGCGACAAAGAGCCATACGGGATTGTGATATGCTTCCGTCACTCTGGCTTCAAGCGCTACGAAAAGCAGCATGATAACAATCGAAGTGGAGGCCGAGGCGAGGCCATAGCCTAGGTTGAGCGGCCAATCGTTAGGCAAATATCCCCGCCCTTTGATAGTGTCCTTTCCTTTCGAGTGCGCATGCATGACTTCCACATGGCGTTTTGCCAGCGACAGCGAAAAGAAGAACATGGCTGAGAAGGAAAAAAGCCAGGGCGAGAATGTGAAATCGTTCAGCACCTGTCCCATAACAATTCTCAATGTGAACAGAGTTCCAATCACCGTCACATCAAGCATGGCGTAACGCTTCAAGCGGAATGAATAGGCTAACGTCAGCACCAAATAGACTGCAACGGCCAGTGCGAATCTAGGACACAAAAGCAAGGCCACCCCAAGGCCTGCAACCAGCAGGAACATGCTCGCTAGGAAGCCGTTCATGAGGCCTATTCTGCCGTAAGCGCCAAGCAGGCCCCGTGTTTCGCGGACCGATGAAGGACGCGACACTCTCGTGATTGATTCTCACGGGAGGTTTGTTTGCAGTCTGCACCCAAGTCCAGACCTGGAACATTTACAGTCATCGAGGCGGTTCCTGATCGTCTCGACGCGAGCCCGGCGGTGCTGCGCCGTCGCTGGTCGGATGAAGCAAAGGCGCGGATTCTGGAAGAGGCGATGAGGCCGGGCGCGAATGTCTCGGCGGTAGCGCGGTCGCACCAGGTAAGCCCGCAGCAGGTGTTTGCCTGGCGGCGGAAGGCGATCCGCTCCGGCGCCATCGCGATCCTGCCGGCAAAGCCGGAGATCCAGACGCAGAGCTTCGCGCCAGTGGAAGTGGCGCCTGGGGATGACGATCGTGCGGGCGGTCTGGAGATCGTCATCGGCGATGCGACGATCCGCGTGGGCAGCGGTATAGCAGCGAGCCTTCTGGTCGAGGCGATCCGTGCGTTGCGATCGGCATGATCCCTACCGGAGCCAAGGTCTATGTGGCGACGCGGCCGGTCGACTTCAGAAAAGGTCCGGGCGGTCTGGCAGCGCTGGTGCGCGACACAGGCGCTGATCCGTTCTCCGGCGCGCTTTACGTGTTCCGAGCCAAGCGTGCGGACCGCGTGAAGATCGTATGGTGGGACGGGTCGGGTCTATGCCTGTTCGCCAAGCGGCTGGACGAGGACAAGTTCCGCTGGCCAAGGGTGGAGAATGGGGTGATCCGGCTTGCCGCGCCGCAATTGATGGCGCTCGTTGAAGGCATGGATTGGACGCGTGTTCGGGCCGAGCGGAGGCGACGCCCGACATCTGCCGGATAGGCCGTGGCGAAGTGACTCAGGCGGCACAAAAGCAGTCCCGGAAGCGGGTCGAATATGCTTCTGTTGGCCTATGACGAATAGCGCTTCGGCCCTTCCCGACGACGTCGACACGCTGAAGGCGATGCTCGTCGCCATGGCGTCGGAAAAGGCCGAACTGCAGACCGCGGCGGGACAACTCCGGGGCGAAACGGCGGAACTCAAGGCCGAGATCGTCCGGATGGCGACGCTCAACGAGCGCGCCGAAGAGCGGATCGCCGATCTTCATGTGATCATCAAGCAGTTGGAGCGCGCCCGCTTCGGCCGTAGTTCCGAGAGGCTCGATGCCGACCAGCAGGCCTTCGCCTTCGACGAGGTCCAGACCGGGCTTGGCGCGATCGAGGCCGAACTCGAGGCGGCAAGGTCGACAGGCGAGCGGCGACGTGCGAGCCGCCCGCGCAAGGCGTTCCCGGCGCATCTGGAGCGCGTCGAGATCATCGTCGAGCCGGAGACTGTCGCCTGCGCCTGCGGCGCTTGCCAGCCGGTCAGGATCGGCGAAGACGTCGCCGAGCGGCTCGACGTGACGCCGGCGAAGTTCCGCGTCATCGTCACCCGTCGCCCCAAATATGGCTGTGCGCATTGCAAGGAGGGCGTCAGCCAGGCGCCGGCGCCTGGTCACCTCGTCGAAGCCGGTGTGCCGAGCGAAGCGCTGCTCGCCCATGTCGCCGTCTCCAAATATGCCGATGGCCTGCCGCTCTATCGCCAGGAGGGCATCTATGCCCGCGACGGCGTCGAGATCAGCCGCAACTCCATGGCCAACTGGATGGGCCATGTCGGCTTCCATCTCGCCCCGCTCGCCGCTCGCATCCTGGCGCTAATCAAGGAGGGCGAGCGGGTCTATGCCGACGAGACGACGCTGCCGACATTGTCGCCGGGCTCCGGCAAGACGAAGACGGCCTGGCTATGGACCTACGCGCGGGACGATCGAACCTTCGGCGGCACGGCGCCGCCCATGGTCGCCTACCGCTTCGAGGATAGCCGCGGTGGCGAGAGCGTGGAGCGCCATCTCTGCGGCTACACCGGATTGCTCCAGGTCGACGGATGGGGGCCTATAACCGGCTCGCGGAAGCGAAGCGCGCGGGTGGTCCGCTGACGCTGGCGGCCTGCTGGGCGCATCTCAGACGCAAGTTCTATGAATTGCACGTGTCCGGCGTCTCGCATGTGGCGAGCGAAACCGTCGAGCGGATGGCCGAGCTGTGGGTGGTCGAGGAAGAAATCCGCGGTCAGGACCCCGACGTCCGCCGTTCCGCACGCCAGGAGCAGTCGGCCTCCATCGTCGCCGAGCTCTGGCCGTTCTGGGAAAAGGAACTGGGCCGCATCTCCGGCAAATCGAAACTCGCCGAGGCAATCCGCTACGCCAGGAGCCGCCGTGAGGCGCTCGAACGCTTCCTGCACGACGGCCGTCTCGACATCGACTCCAACGCTGTCGAGCGGGCAATCCGGCCCCAGACAATTACAAGAAAGAATGCATTGTTCGCGGGCAGCGACGGTGGCGGGAAGACGTGGGCCACGATCGCCACGCTCCTGCAGACCGCGAAAATGAATGGCGTCGATCCGCTCGCTTGGCTCGCCCAGACTCTCCAGCGCATCGCCGCCGGCTGGCCCCACCGCGATCTCGATCACCTTCTGCCATTCAACCACCACGCCGCCTGAACGGCCATAGCTGGGCGCTTACATTCTGCCCGCAGCAATCCCCCTGAAGCGCTTGGTCACATGCGCCCGGTCCGCTTTCAAGTCAGCCAGATCGTTTATGATGTAGCTTGAAGACGCAACGAGACCGAAAGCAAGGAAGGCGATTGCGGTCTTCAAGACGACACGGAAGTCGCCCCAAGTCTGGCCAAGAAACACCGGAACGAAGATTAGCACATTCTTGGACCACTGATGTATCCTAAGTTCAGATAACCAATCCTTCAGCGGCTCGCGCTTTTCCGGAATAATTGTTGTAACCTTAGCGCCCGCGTTGCGGAGTTGGCTTGCGTACCTTACTCCGTTGCCAACAAGAATGATTCCGGCAGCCTTTTCCCAGATTGGAAGGTCCGCAGCACCATCCCCAGCATAAATAAATCCGTTGGGGAAGCTTTCCTGAAGCCATTTCAGCTTGTTGCGGCTCTTCAGGTTCAACGCGCCGTCGCTGCCCTTCGCTCCGCAGAACCGATCGTGCCCACTGGCGTGGTGTAGCTGACGGCATTGGACGCCGTGCTCTCCGGCATGGGCCGGACTGATCAGCGCGCCACTGCCGGCAGGCTGATGAGCGGATCATCGCTCATCTGGCTGATGGTCTCAAGCGTCATTCCTAGGGCTGTCGCCCGTTCGAACATGCGTGAAGCAGTCCGCAAATCCGGTCCACTCGTGCACCTCTCGCAGGAGATCCGGTACTTCGACCAACGGACAGAGCTCGCTGATCTCGGCGTTCAATTCTTCAGCCGCCGCCGGCACCTCACCGGCATTCGGCGTGACGATCAACGTTCCCCCTTCAAGACGAACACCTTCAAGCTTTCCGGAACGCGTTCTGTGCGCCAGCCGCTTCAGGTTGAAGTCGAGCATCTGCCGCGCTTCCGTAGCCACACGGCGGCATCCCCTTGTACGCCCAGTCCGAGACGATCCTGCTCCTTCATTGTGATGAACGTTGATCGTGGCATCAAATGCTCGTCGATCGGCCGGAAGGATCGGCTGCCGTCGACCCAGATGTCAGCGGATCGAAGCCTGTCTCGCAATGCCGCTAACGTCGCAATCTCATATAGGCGGCGATCGGGCTTATCCTGCCCGAATATCAGCTTCCGATCTGTCTGGCTGAGGTGAGTGACTGGGACGGTCTCCGGCAAGGTCCGACGCTTCTCCGAATAGAGCCGCTTCAGCACCCCGACCGCTGCCAGAAGCGGGTCGTAGCGGCGCGACGAGCGGAACGTGAATGCCTGCAGGAAGACGCCGGCGTACTTGTTGACGGTCGGATATTGTTCGGCTGCCACGGTCAAGGGTGATGCCTCGCTGACCTCGACCAAGGACTCGAGCTCCGGCTTCATCCGAAGCAGTCGATGCCAGCCAACTTTCTGGTCGAGAACCTCCAGTGCATTCCGGCCATAATCGTTCGCCGATTGCAGCGCTGTGATGGTGTCGAGGAACATCCGCAGCGCCTTGGTGGCGTCCGGCCGATAGTCCATGTGCCGCTGCTTCTTGCGGCTGTTGGCTTGCGAGAACAGCCTCCCCATCAACTTGATAAACATCGTCACGGCATCATCGGTAAGCTTCTGGCCGAGTTTGATGACTTGAGCCACGATCAAAGCGTGACGGCGATTGGCGTTGAAGTCGTTGGCCAGCCATGCTGGCGTGGCATTGCCTTCGCGGATCATCTGATCCCAACGTCCCGAAGAAATGCGGATCTGTAGTGCGGGGTCGATCTCCAGCGTCCGCAGAAACGTGATCCGCTCGGTCAGTCCGACCAGGTTCGACGCGCCAGGCGCTTCTGGCGCTGATCTCAACCAATGAAAGCGCGTTTGACCGATCGTCGGGTCGACCTCCAACAGCCCGTCCAACGATGCAAGCCGATCAGCTGGTATCGCTTCGATCAGTGCCCTCTCTGCCCGTCGCCGGGCAATGGCCCGCGCCGCGATCCCCATCCGCTCAATGATGTTGGCAGCCGGGAGTAGCGAATTTCGATTGCGGAACTCCGCTGCAATGGCGCCAGCTATCGAAGCCCCCGCGTCTGTTGTTGAGGCTATCTCGATTGCCGACAGCAATGCGGCACGCCGATCTTCGGCTGTTGCGTTTCGCTTCTCGCCCCGTGGCGGCGCGAAAGACGCTCAGTAGTTGCAGGGCCGGCGGCACGCGCGACCAGACGGTCCTCAAGACTTCTCGACCATGCCGGGTTTTCCGAACGGCGCTCCCAGACACCACGCGCTGCGACCATCGGAAGCCAATCTCGTGGAAATATAGATCGGCATGCTGCGGGCTGATATGATGAAAGACGCCGGCGATGGTACGGCGGACGCGGGAGTTGAAGCCCTCTACCGAATTGACGTGGACGGCGTCGCGAACATACTCACCATTGGAATGCTTCACGGTCTCGTGCTTGGCAAAGCTCTCACCAATGGCCATAAATGCTTTCCACTCGTCGCTCATCAAATGACTCTGCGCTTCAATGACGCGTTCGCTTGCTCGCGCTGAGAGACCGGTCACGACCGCGGCACGCGCGTCACCGGCCGGAGTGCCGGGCGTGACGTCGGTCGGCGGCTGCACCATGGCCATGACCGGCGCCTTCTCCGTGTTCGCCTGACCTTTCCGGCCCCGTCCCGGAGGGTGGGTCATCCGGCCGCTTTCGGGGACTTCCCCCGAGATGGAAATGGTCGATCTCAACCGTGCCGTCGAGCATGTTTTCCCGCGCCACCATCAGCCGAAGTGCGTGACCCATCCGCCAGGCCGTCGGCTGGCTCACTCCAAGGATCTCGGCGAGCCGTACCGAGGACAAGCCCTTATCCGATTGCAGCAGCAGCCACATGGCCTTCAACCAGACACGCAAGGGCAGCTTGGTCGAATGCAGCGGGGTATGGGTCGTCACGGTGAACTGGAACCGGCAATCGCCGCTGGAGCATTGATAGAGACCCGATCGCGCACGCCGCTTGCCGGTATCGCGACCAGCAAGCGCGATCGAACGCCTGTAACCACAGGCCGGGCAAATCCGACCATCCGGCCAAACCATGCTTTCCAGCAACCGACGGCAATGCTGCTCATCCCCGAAGGCCACGACCATCTCTTCAACGGTCCGGATACTGGAAAGCGCGGCAAGCATCGTTTCAGGCATTCTCATCTTCTTCGGATCGTGTCCAAACAATCCCATGAAACACTGTGTACAGCAAGGGGATTGCTGTCTTTGGTTGATAAAGGCCGCGCAAAATTCTGAGCAGCTCTTCTTCTGACCCCTATATCCAGTTTGTTATGTGGCGCTCGGCATCCTCACCGGCCTGCCGCCTCTGGCCCGCGGCGGCCGACGCCACATCTCTATCAAAGCCACATTACGCATCCGGCTCCTACCTCGGGTGTTTGACGGCAAAGCGTACTCGCGGCCAAGGGTGAAGGATACGCGGTTGCGGGAGCCAATCATTGGCTAGCCGTATCATTCGCTCCCAGATCAAGCGATGTCTCTGGCTCCTCCGCCGAAGCGTCTGGGCCCAGAGCCGGATGGTGTGGTCACGAAAGGCACCGAGCGACCAGGAGTAGTCGGTACGGCGTTATACGCATAATTGTCGCAACTCGTTCTTGATTTCCTTCAGTTTCGCCACCCTGCGGTCCCTCCGGCTTTTCCGAAGGATCTGGAACCGGCCCTGCCGGGTCCTCCCGCAAATGTGGGTGAAACCAAGGAAGTTGAACGTTTCCGGTTTGCCAAGCCCCTTTCTGCGGCGGGCTTGAACCGCATAGCGGCCAAACTCGATCAGTCGGGTCTTGTCCGGATGGAGTTGCAACGCAAACTCCTGCAACCGTTCCCGCATCATGTCCCAGAAGCGCCGGGCATCGGCATCGTATTGGAAGCCAACCACGATATCGTCCGCGTAACGCACGATGATCACGTCGCCGGTGGCCTCGCGTCGTCGCCAACGATCGGCCCAAAGATCGAAGAGTGCAGGTAGATATTGGCAAGCAGCGGCGAAATCACCGAACCCTGCCCCGGTTCGGGGCCGCGTTACGCTTGAGTGCGTAGAACGCTGTCCTCAGCATCTCTGGATTGATCTGGTGGAAGAGCGCGGTGCACTTCTCCTTCTTCCTTTGCCTCGCGGCTTGCCGTATGCGGTCCAGCGCATGGTACACACTTTCCCGGTCCTGTGTCCGGCGCGTGCTTTGCTGATCCGCATTTCCCTTGGTTCCTGCCCTTGGCTCCCCTCGCTCTGCCATCGGTACTCCGACTTTGTTCGCAAGGTTCGTAGCTACTATGGCAGGATCTGACTCCTCGAGATCGTTCACCATCGGCTTCGGCTCCTCGCCTTCCCGATGCGGACCAGCAATGGTGTCCCACTCTGGCCAATCCCGAGGCCTCCCGGTTCCCGCGCAAGGAGCGTCCGTGCATGCCAGGGTCTCAGACCACGTCGGGTTGAGCCGGCACTCGCGCTGTCGCGCCGACTCATATTGCCTTCCGCACACAAGAGGAACGTCGGCACCCGAGAAGCGTCAATTTCGTGGTTCAATGGCTGGCCTGCACGCTCCCCCGTCAACGCTTCACGGCCGGCCTCACGACCGACCGCGCATGACTCGGGGTCAATGTGGATCGCTACTCCTATCTACTCCTTGCCGGTCTCCCGGCGCACCTTGTTCCGACCCCACATACGAAAACCGATGGGAATCCAACACCGGACTCTTCTGTCTCGATCAATCCACTTAGGTGATCCTTAAAATAATCGCCACTAACATAAGATATCATCACTCAGGATGGCTTCACGACGTCACGGCGGGATATCAGGCCGACGAACCTTTCCTGGTCATCGTGCACCGGTATCAAATCGCTTTCGTGCTGACGGAAGAGCTCCGCGGCTTGGTCGAGAAATGCGTGCCCGGAAATTGCGGTGACCGGCGTCTGCATGTGCCGCTCCACTGGATCATTCAGATCGGGAGTTGCGCCTCGGTCGAGTAATCGGCCGATGGACTCCCCGATCAAGATCCCGACGATCTTGCTTCGCTCGCAGAGCACTGCGCCGACGCCTAGCTTTCGGGGGGCTCGGCACATTGACAAGAGCGCCAGCGACAGTGGGGTATCTGGCCGGAACACAGGAATCGCTTCAAGCGGCCACATGAGGTCGCGTACTCGCATCATTTCCCGTCCGAGACTTCCACCGGGGTGAAGACGAGCGAAATCCTGACGCGTGAACCCGCGCCGCTCGTGCAGGACAAGTGCTAAGGCATCCCCCATTGCCGCCATAGCAATAGTCGAGGTGGTCGGAGCAAGACCAAGTGCGCACGCTTCCGGCATTGGTCCAATGTCGACCACCACATCGGCAGACTGCGCCAGTGACGCGTTGGCGCGTCCCGTGATCGCGGCAACCATGACAGGAAGCTGACGGACGGCGCGTATGAACTGCATAAGTTCAGCAGTCTCACCCGAATTGGAGAGTGCAATAATGACATCCCCGGCACGCACGCGCCCAATATCCCCATGCAAGGCGTCGACCGGATCAAGCGTGATCGATCGAGTGCCAGTCGATGTGAGAATTGCAGAGATCCTTTCTCCAACCAGTCGTGACTTGCCGATACCACACACGACCACTATTCCAGTTGAGGAAAGAATATAATCCGCGAGCATACAGATATGCGTATCGATCCTGTTTGAAAGAGTCTCCAGCGCGGCAGCCTCCTGCCGGATGATGGCCTTGGCCCGCTCAAGCATGACCATTGTCCTGTCACAATGGTCCTTGCTGCATTCACGATATTGCTGAGGGAGCTCTCCGTGCGGACGCAGGATTGTATGACTAGGGCTAAGAATTGCCATGATAGCGGACTCCATCCTAAGCAGCGATTCTCGGCTCTCGCCGTGACGTCGAATTGGCGGCAGTATGGGCGATCAATCGGAAAATCGGGGTGATGTTTTGATTAAGTTGTTGCTATAGTTTCGTAAACTGGACGTCACTGTCGTCCTCATGTAAGCACGTAGCTGAAGCCGTTCAGGAGCTGTAGTTCCAGGGCATGAGCTGGTCGATTTGGGAGATTGGCCAGCGATCAGCGATACGCTCGAGGGTCTGGGTGAGCCAGGCGAGCGGATCGACACTGTTCATTTTGGCGGTTTGCAGAAGGGTCGCGACAGTCGCCCACGTGTTTCCGCCGCCGTCGCTGCCTGCAAAAAGCGCATTCTTTCTGACGATTGTCTGGGGCCTGATTGCCCGCTCAACGATATTGGAGTCGATCTCGACGCGGCCGTCGGCCAGGAAGCGCTCGAGGACAGCCCGCCTGGACGCGGCGTAGCGGATCGCCTCGGCCAGCTTCGATTTTCCTGAGATCCGCGGCAGTTCCTTTTCCCAGAGCTTGAACAGATCCGCGACGATGGCGACGGAGCGGTCCTGACGGGCGGCCGCACGTGCGGCAGGAACCTGGCCACGAACCTCCTCTTCAATGGACCAGAGCTCGGCCATGGTCGTGACGCTCTGCGTCGCGATCTGAGAACTGCCGCTGATGTGCAATTCGTAAAATCGGCGGCGCAAGTGAGCCCAGCAGCCCGCGAGAGCGACGGCCTCGTTGGATCTCGCTTTTGCTTTGGCGAGTTGCGTGTAGGCCGAGTATCCATCGACCTGCAGGATGCCGGTGAAGCCCGCCATGTGGCGCGCAACGCAGTCGCCGCCCCGACCGTCCTCGAAGCGATAGGCGACCATGGGCGGGCTGGCGCTGCCGAATGGCCTATCGTCGCGCGCGTAGGCCCATAGCCAAGCTTTCCGAACCTTTCCGGTTCCCGGTGCCAATGTCGGCAAGGTGGTCTCGTCGGCAAAGACCCGCTCGCCCTGCTTGATCCGTTCCAGAACGTAATCGGCCAGCGGCTGGAGCTCGAAGCCGACCTTGCCCATCCATTGCGCCATCAGCGAGCGGCTGAGTTCGACCTTGTCGCGCGCATAGATCGCCTCCTGGCGGTAAAGCGGCAAGCCGTCGGCGTATTTGGAGACGGCAATCTGGGCCAGGAGCCGCTCGGTGGGAATGCCGCTCTCGACAATATGGGCAGGCGCAGGCGCCTGGAATACGCCGTCACGGTTTCTGTAGGCATATTTCGGGCGGCGGGTGACAATCACCCGGAACCTCGCCGGCGTGACGTCCAGACGTTCCGACACATCCTCGCCGATCAGCAACCGATCCAGACCTTCGTAGCCCTCGGGCACCTCCGGCTCGATGATCTGCTCCACCCGCTCAAGATGGGCGGCAAACCCCTTGCGCGGGCGCGGCGCGCGCTTCGCACGATCGGGGGCCACAGCTTCCAGATCGGCAACCGCCTCGCCGACGCCGCTCTCGATCTCCTCGAACACGAAGGCACATTGCTCATCCGTGAGCCCGGGGATGCCCAGTCGCTCAGAACGCCTGCCATAGCGCGATCGCTCCAGCATCTTCACGATCGCCGTCAGTGTGGCAATGCGTTCGTCGGCAGCCTTAATGCGCGCTTCAATCACCTCCACCCGCGTATCGGCAGCCTCGATCCGCTCGGCCGTGAGGCGCATGTTTCGTGCCGCCTGATCCTCCAGAAGGGCGGCCTTTTCGGCGAGCGCCACGACAATCGCCTTCAGCGCATCAACGTCGTCCGGAAGCTCTTCGGCAGCCATCGCCATGACTGGCATCACAGCATGTTCGCAGCCGTTTTCCCAACGCTTTCAAGGGCCTGATTCAACTTGCCACAGGCTCTTCAGCCTACCGATTGCGGCCGCCTCACCACCGCCGGCCGGACCTTCTTCCAGTCCAGCCCGTCAACCAGCGCCAAGAGCTGAGCGTGGTTCAGCTGAACACGCGAGGGCCCGATGCGTGGCCAGCAGAACTTCGTTTCCTCGAGCGTCTTGGCAAATAGGCATACCCCGGACCCGTCCCACCAGACCGCCTTGATTCTGTCCGCTCTTTTCGAGCGGAACACGTAAAGCGCGCCGTTGAACGGATCGACTCCGCCGTCCCGCACCAGCGCCATCAAGCCGTTCGCACCCTTGCGGAAGTCGACCGGCGTCGCCGCCACGTAAACCTGAACGCCCGCCGGGATCATGCCGCCCGCACCGCCCGGATCACCGCGGCAAGCCGATCCGCCGCGACATCGCCACCGGCACGCACCACCACATCGCCAACGATAATCTCCACCATGTCGCTGGCTACCGCGTCGAACCGCGCGAATTTGACCGGCTTGATCCGCGCCTCCGCCAACGGCGCGACCATGCCCGATTCCAACGCCTTGCGACGCCACGCATAGACCTGTGAGGGATCAAGGCCGTGAGAACGCGCAATCGCCGAAACGTTCGCCCCCGGCGCAAACGTCTCCGTCACGATCCTGGTCTTCTCCTCCCGCGACCAGGTCCGAACGCGTCGGGCCGGACTGTGCGCAAGCCGGACCGGCTCGGCCGTGAGAACTTCGAAGTTCTTGCTATCAGACATGTGTGCGCTCACGAGAGCCTCCCAGGATAAATCATCCAGGAGACTCCCAGATCAGCGAACCAGCCGCTACGTGGGGTGACCTACGCGCTTACGTCCTCATGCGCGAATTATCACAGCCAGATCGTCATTGTGCTCGCAGCCTGGAGCTGACACTCGCTGCTTGGGACTGTCAGGAATTCCGTGTGCGGGCGGGCGGTTGAACATTATGCCGCCATTGCCCTGATGAAGCGTTCGCCAAAGATGACGGCGAACTGGGCCTTGGCCATGGTCCACTCACGTGGCGGCATTTTCCACTCTTTCTCGGATCGGTTCAAGATCAGATAGAGCAGCTTGGTAGCCGCATCGTCGCTGGGGAAATGGCCCCTGGCACTGACAGCCCGTCGAAGTTTCGAGTTCAACGCCTCTATTGAGTTTGTGGTGTAGATGATCCGGCGCACCTCGTCAGGGAACGCAAAGAAAGGAATGACCTCGCCCCAGGCGCGCCGCCAGCTCTGGCCGATGGCGGGATAGCGCATGCCCCAGGGGCCGATCTCGAACGCCAATGCCTTTTCCGCTGCCTCAGCATCGACGGCGCGGTAGATTTCCTTGAGTGCGCTGGCGAGGCTCTTGCGGTCTTTCCAGGACACGAAGTCCATGGAGTTGCGCAGCAGGTGGACTATGCATGTCTGGACGATCGCGTCCGGAAAGCCTTTCAGGCCATCGACGACGGCCAGAAGGATATCCTCCGTGCCGCGATTCTTAAGCTCGTTCATCACCCGCAGCCAGAACTTGGCGCCTTCATTCTGCTCGAGCCACAGGCCGAGCACCTCCTTGGCGCCGTCGGCGCGCACGCCAAGCGCGATATGGATGGCTTTGTTGCGAACCATCCCCTCATCGCGAATCTTGACCCGGATGGCGTCGAAGAAGACGAGCGGGTAAATCGGATCGAGCGGCCTTTGTTGCCAGGTGGCGACTTCGTCGAGCACGGCGTCCGTCACCGTTGAGATCAGGTCCGCCGACACATCGATACCGTACAGATCGCGCAGGTGCCCGGTGATCTCCCGGGTGCTCATGCCGCGCGCGTACATCGATACGATCTTGTCATCAAAGCCGGGAAAACGGCGCTGATACTTGGCGATCAGCTGCGGATCGAAACTCGACTGGCGGTCACGCGGAACATCGATCTCCAGCTTGCCGGTCTCGGTCGTCACCGTCTTGCGGCCATAACCGTTGCGCGTATTGCCAGCGTCTTCGCCGCTCGCCAGATGATAGTCCATCTCCGCGTTCAGCGCGCGCTCGGTCAGAGCCTTCTTGAGCGTATCAAGCAGGCCGCCCTGTTCGAAGGCAGCACTCGCTGCACCTCCTGCCAGAAGCTGGTCGAGAAGATCATTCGGTATCGCAGGTTCTTTGCGTCGGGTCATAGTGGGATTCCTTTTTACCCATTATGCCCGCCCGCACACGGAATTCCTGACAGTCCCCGCTGCTTCGATCGTATCGTATGCGCCTGCATGCATCCGATTCCACACCTCGATGCCTTGCGGATCTGATCAAGGAAGCTCGGGAACGTGAGCGTGCAGAACCATAGACACATTTCACTACTCATGTCCCGACCGGGACAATACCAGATTGCAAAGGGACGTCCTTATGCCATCGCAGTTACTCTTCCGCAGTACGTAACGTGGCGATCGGCTCACTACCTTGCAATTGCACAGGGCTCAGCCACGGTATTAGTGTCCGCTCCAAAAAAGAAGTGAGTGATTCTGTCGGATTGCTGAGGTTCGACGGAGATCATGATGCGTTGACCGAAACCACTCGCCCTCACTATGAACGGCGTCGCCCGGGCTACGCAAGCGACCTCACGGACGCGGAGTGGGCGCTGATCGAGCCGCTGATGCCGGCGCCGAACCGGATCGGCCGGCCGCGAAAGACGGACCAGCGCGAGGTCGTGAACACGCTGCTTTACATGGCTTCGTCGGCCGGAGCATGGCGGCTTCTGCCGAAGGACTTCGCACCGTTCTCGACGGTGCAGAAGTACTTCTGGCGCTGGCGGGACGAAGAATTGCTGCGCGCCCCATCAACAATGAACTCGTCATGGCGGCGCGCGAACGGGAAGGCCAGGAGGCAAGCCCGTGCGCCGGCGTCATCGACAGCCAGTCGGTCAAGACCACCGAAGGCGGCGGAGTTCGTGGCTTCGACGCCGGCAAGAAGGTCAAGGGCCGCAAGCGGCACATCGTCGTCGACACGCTGGGCCTAGTGGTCGGCGTCGTCGTTCAGGCCGCCGACATCCAGGACCGCGACGGCGCGCCGGCCGTCCTGAAATCCATACTCGAGCGCTGGCCGCGGCTGCGCCATGTCTTTGCCCATGGCGGCTATGCAGGGCCGAAACTGCGGAGCGCTCTGCAAAAGATCGGCAAGTTCACGATGGAGATCGTCAAGCGGTCGGACAGCTCCAAAGGCTTCGAAGTCCTGCCGCGCCGATGGGTCGTCGAGCGGACCTTCGCATGCTCACCCGACGGCTCGCAAGTACCTGAAAACACGGCGGTAATTCCGGTTCAGACACTCCGATCTGCTGCATTCCAATGCATTCAACAAAAAAGCCAAGTGACCATCGTCACGAGTTTGATAACGATTGTGACGAATTGATGCCATTATGTTTCGAATGTTGCGACGGGTCGTTATAATTGTTAACTCTAGTTTTAGAAAAACGAGGTTATATTTTAGAAAAACTGTGACATAATCGCTTTCTAGATTTTCAATTTGCCTGAAGGGGCGCGTGCGCCTGCCACTTGATGATGCAGTTGAGATCAACGGGGATATCCGACGGTGGTGGCCAGGTGCCTTTGGGTATCGAGGTCGGCAAGCCTTGCGGTCCTTGGCGCAAATCCCCGTTGGCCGGCTGGAGAGTCCGAGGAGATTTGTCCGCTGTACACTCTTGTCTGCTGCCGAGGAGGCCGGGTTCATCGCCGGATCGAGGCTAGTACCTCGTCTGATCAGGCAGGCAGGCTCGCGCATCTAGCCGCTGCTGCTGAAATGGCGGAGCGCTTGATTCGTCACCCGCCGCTTCGCGGCGCAAATAAGGAGGTGTCATGACGACGGGGGACGGCAAACGGAACGGCAGGCGAGGAGATGGGACTTTCGCCTACAGCACTTGCCGCGCGCGAACGGCGGAGACAACAACACTATGGCAGCCATTCCTCAAGGCCGATTCGACCTACCGCCAATTGAAGGAGCTCGTCCTTAACTATCGGTTCCGACCCGGAGAGCCGCTAAGCCCTATCAGCATTGCCGATCGACTGCAGGTTAGCGCGACGCCAGTGCGAGAAGCATTGGCGCGTCTTCACGGCGAAGATCTCGTTGGGTCAGTGCCAAATCGCGGGTTCTTCGCAAAGACACTCAATGCCAAAAGCATGAGGGATCATTATGAATTCGCGTTTCAGATTGCGGTTTATGCAATTGAACGTGGATATAGCCAATTTGGCACGGGCAAGATAGCATTGCCGGAAGAGACACGCGTGAGCCGTAATGATCTCATCAAAAATAAGATAGAACAATCTGTTGAATCGCAGGTTAAATTGATCGAGAGACTCTATATCTATATTTCAGCTCTCGCCGACAGTCAGGTCATGGTTGATTCCATCCGCAAGTTCAACAACCAGACGCGTTTTGTGCGCTTGATCGATTTGGAGATGGAGAGCAACTTTCAAGAAATCACGGCGGACATGTCTGACCTCGTCGGTACATTGGAGCGCCAAGATGTGACGGCTGCAGTCGCCAATCTGCGGCGTCAGCGCGATAGGAAACTTGCTCGGATGAATGAGCTTGTTACCGAAGGTATTTCTCGCTCTCTTAGACAAGTATACAGCGAATAGTACTCCGAGCACGGGGGGAAACACATCGCCGCCGCCGCATCGCGGTGGCCATTGCATAGTTGTGGCCACCTGTGCTCGCCACGAATCTGGTAATTTGCAATGCTGCGCTGGTTCGAAGCAACATCTAGTACACCTCGGTGGAAGTTTTGACGCATTGGTTAGGCGGTCAAGGGTTTGCCGGCCCAAGTCCATTTGAATGGCTTTGCCATGTCTTGCTGAAGGAGTCGATGAAGCGCTCGATCCGGTCTTTGAGATCGGCGGTGGAGGTGAAGCTGGCGCGGCGCAGCAGCTTGCGCACCAGGATGGAGAACCAGATTTCGATCTGGTTGAGCCAGAGGCGTGCCTGGGGGCAAAGTGGAAGGTGATGCGATGGCTCTGATCGCTGAGGACCGCCGCGCGGCTGGCCTTCCTTACAAGGACTCCGTCGTGCCCTTTTGCGGCCGACCGTTGCTTCATCGATGGCGCACTGGCGCGCCACCAGCCGCACGACGCCTTCCGACCTGTGGGTGTCGAGATCGTCGGATACGATGCGCCATGGCATCCGGCGCTTCCTGCTGCACGCCCTTCCAGACGGATTCCATCGCATCCGCCATTACGGCCTCCTCGCCAACGGCCACCGCGTCGCCAAGCTCGCCCAGTGCCGTCTTCTTTTGGCGGCGCCCACCCGCTGACGCCTGACCCGACCGCCGACTAATCGCCAAGAAGACCAAGCGCTGCCCGTCTGACCTGACGGACGAGGAATGGGAGCCAGTTCGCACCGCTGATGCCTAAGCCTGGGCGTCGCAGCCGTCCCCGCGAGGTTGATTCCGGGAGGTGGTCAACGCCGTGCGCTACCTGGTCCGCTCCGGTTGCGGTTGGCGGATGCTGCCGATCCATTCGGCCCCTGCAGACGGTCTACGGCTGGTTCCGCGAGTTGGCGCGGCGCTTTCTGTTCCAGACTATCCACGACGTCGCGCTGATGCTGGATCGCGAGCGAGCCAGGCGCGAGGCCACTCCCACGGCTGGCGTAATCGATACCGGATCAATACTCCCCAGAAGTGCCGTTTGAATCTTCCCCAGTTTAGCGTTGCCGCCGGTCTTCCGGGGCGCGCCCCGGAGGACCGGCGGCACGTCATCACCGATACTGCTCTCGATGATCGAGAGGGGAATGGCGGTGATCAAACTCGGGGAGATAGTCATGATCTTGGATATGCACCGGCAGGGGCTGTCGGTGTCAGCAATCGCCAGGCAGACCGGCGTCGATCGAAAGACAATCCGCAAATACATCGAGCGTGGCCTTGAGGCCCCTGCCTACGGACCAAGGAAGCCGCGGGCGACGGTGATTGATCCATTCACCGCCTATCTGCGTGAACGGGTTGCTGCCTATCCCGGCCTTAGCGGTCGGCGGCTCCTGCGAGAACTGAAGGATCGTGGGTACGTCGGTGGCTACACTACCGTCACGGACTTTCTCAGAGACGTTCGTCCAACCTCAGAAGCCGGCTTTGAAGTTCGGTTCGAAACAGCTCCCGGCGAACAGGCCCAGGTGGATTTCGCCCAATTCCATGTCGTCTTCACCGATGAGCCGGCAACCCCCAGGATCGTCTGGCTGTTTTCTATGGTGCTGGGCTATAGCCGTCTCATCTGGGCGCGCTTTGCTATGCATCAGGATCTGCCGACAGTGCTGCGATGCCACGCGGCGGCGTTCGATGCGATCGGCGGCGTCCCGCGCGAGATCCTCTACGACCGAATGAAGACTGCGGTCATCGGCGAAGGCGAAACGGCCGGCATTGTTTATAACCGCGCTCTGCTCGATCTCGCCCGCCATTTTGGTTTTCATCCAAAGGCCTGCAAACCATATCGGGCCAAGACGAAGGGAAAGGTCGAGCGACCATTCCGCTATATTCGTGAAGACTTCTTCCTGGCGCGCTCGTTTCGCAACCTTGATGATCTTAACACCCAACTGCGGCAATGGCTGGATGTCGTTGCCAATCCCCGCGTGCACGCCACAACGCGGCGCGTCGTCGTCGAGGCCTTCGCGGAAGAGCGCTTTCATCTGCGTCCCTTGCCGCTGGCTCCGTTCCGATCGGTTCTGCGGCTTGAGCGCAGGATCTCCCGAGAGAGCATGGTGAGCGTTGGTGGAAACGCCTACAGCGTGCCCGACGCCACCAGAAGGCGGCTCGTCGAAGTTCACACCTTGGCCAATGAGGTTCGAATCTTCGAAGACGGTGCGCTGATTGCTGTGCATCCGGTGTTGGAAGGTCGCCATCAGCGCCGCGTCGAACCAGGACACAGAACTCTTCGCGCACCGCCGCGATCGCGATCGGCCGTCAACAATGACGAGATCATTCTTCATGGATCCGGAGACCGGGTCACACAGCGGCCGCTCGCCTTCTACGACGCCGTCGCCAGAGCTATGGCACAGGAGAACCGCCCATGAGCGCCGCGCTCGATTCCGTGCCGTCGATGATCGACCGCATTCGCCATGACCTTGTCGGCCTGAAGATGCCACGTGCCCTTGAAGCACTCGACCATATTGTCCGCCGCCTCGAGCATGGCGAACTGTCGGCACTCGAAGCCATCGATATTCTCCTTTCCGAAGAGCTGACCCTGCGCGAGAACAGTCGGATAAAGACGGCCTTGCGGATGGGTCGGCTGGCAACCATCAAAACGCTCGCCGGCTTCGATTTCACTTTCCAGCCCTCCCTCGATCGCGATCGGATCTTCACGCTCGCGCAACTGGGTTTCGTCGAAAGGCACGAGGCCGTCAATTTCCTCGGGCCGCCGGGAACCGGCAAAAGCCATCTCGCCGTGGCGCTCGGCGTCGAGGCTGTCAAAGCGGGCAAGAGCGTGTACTTCTGTACGCTTGCCGACCTCATCGCAGCGCTGTCCAGGGCCGAGCGCGAGGGACGGCTGCAAGAACGCATCCGCTTCTTCTGCAGGCCAGGTCTGCTGATCGTCGATGAGATCGGTTATCTCCCGGTCATCGCCGGCGGCGGCAACCTGTTCTTCCAGCTCGTCAACGCCCGCTACGAGAAAGGGGCAATGATCCTGACGTCCAATCGCGGCTTTGCAGAGTGGGGCGTCGCCACCGCGCTTCTCGACAGGCTTTTGCATCATGCCGTCGTCGTTCAGATCGAAGGATCAAGCTACAGGCTGCGCCAGTATGCCGAATTGATGCCTGAACACGTCCGTTCGAAAGCATTGATCAGCCACCGTCCTTCGCCCCACCGTCACGCCCCCGAGGGCGACCGCCGAAAAATAGCCAATTCTCCGTGTCGTCCGGGGCGGCATAATCGGGGAATTTCACTTCGGCACTTTTGGGGAAATTTCACCCGGTATTGACGGTATTCGGCTTGAGCCTCATCGTTTGGCGGTGATGCCATCAAGGTGCTGCGCTTCGAGCTGATGATAAAACGTGGTCGGTTCCCTGGAACAGCCACAAGCCCATCAGGAAGGAGAAGCGCAGCATGAAACATTATCCAGGGTTGGACGTCTCGTTGGAAGAGACCGCAATTTGCATCGTCGACGAAACGGGCACGGCGTGCCGCGAGGTGAAGGTGCCGACCCATCCCGAGGATCTTGCGCGGGTGCTCAAGGATCCCGCCTGGCGGTTGGACGCGTCGGGCTTGAGGCCGGACCTTTGTCGCAGTGGCTGTTCGAGGGGCTTGCTAAAGCCAGCTTGCCAGTGGTTGCATTGAGACGCGTCACGTCAACGCATTCCTGAAGGCTCAGCCGAACAAGACCGACCGCAAGATGCGCGCAGGATCGCGCAGGATCGCGCAGGATCGCGCAGGATCGCGCAGGATCGCGCAGGATCGCGCAGATGATGCGGGTCAATCTGTTCCGCATGTCAAGACCCTGACGAATTATAGCAAAGGCTCTGAAGGCTGACTCTCTTGGGGTTCCCGCCTCGATTGATCCGTGATTCCTTGTCGCGAGGAGGATTCGGGCGATGGGATCAGCGGTGAAGATGCGGACGGACTATTCGGCTGTGGCGCTTCGGCGACTGGCGAAGGCGGCGAAGGACGTCAACCAGAGCAGGCGCTTGTTGTCGCTGGCTGGGATCAAGGACGGGATGAGCCGGGAAGATGCTGCACGGATCGGCGGCATGGACCGCCAGACGCTGCGGGACTGGGTGCATCGCTTCACGAGGATGGTCCTGACGGACTGAAGGATGCCTAGTATGGCGGACCCACGCCGCGCTTGTCGCCGGAACAGAAGGCCGAACTGGCGCAAATCGTCGAGACGGGACCGGACCTGGCGGTTTACGGCGTGGTGCGTTGGCGGCGCATCGATACGCAGCGCGTCATCGCGGATCGTTTCGGCGTCGCCTATCACGAGCGTTATGTGGGCAAGCTGCTGAAGGAACTCGGCTTCTCGCACATGAGCGCGCGGCCGCGCCATCCGGCGCAGGATGCCTGGATCGTGGAAGAGTTCAAAAAAACTTTCCGCGCACGCTAAGCGCCCACCTCGCCGATCTGCCGAAGGGCAAGCCCGTAGAGGTGTGAAGCCAGAATTGGCCAGAAGAACGGTGTCGTGCGGCAATGGGCGCGCCGTGGCACGCGGCCTAGACAGCCCGCCGACCAGCGCTATCAAAGCGCATACCTGTTCGGCGCCATCTGCCCAGCGCGCGGCAAGGGAGCAGCCATGGCGCTGCCGTTTGCCGACACTGCGGCCATGCAGCTTCACCTCGACGAGATCAGCCGCCATGTGGCGCGCGGCGCGCACGCCGTGCTGCTACTCGACCGGGCAGGCTGGCACACGACCGCCAAGCTGAAGGTGCCGAAAAACATCACGCCGGTGCTGCTGCCGTCGCGAGCCCCGGAACTCAACCCGGTCGAGAACGTCTGGCAATATCTGCGCGCCAACTGGCTCTCCAACCGCGTCTTCGACGGCCACGACGCCATCATCGACGCCCGCCTGCGAAGCTTGGCAGAAGCTCATCGCCCAACACGAAACAATCACATCAATCGGAATGCGAGAGTGGGCTCACGTCGGTCGAGCTTCATGACCCTTGGTGTTAGAAGTGCCGAGCGCTACTGACGGCGCGCAAGCTCTTAGAGGACAAGGCGATTGTCATCCAGAACGACATCCGCGGGCTGTTGCGCAACTTCGGGCTCAAAGTCGGCAACGTCAGTGGGATCAAGTTTGAGGAGCGGATCCGCGAGCTCACCGAAGCATGCCCCGATCTGGCCGAGATCGTCGAACCGCTGCTCGACGCGCGCCGCAAGCTGCGCCAGAATTATGCCGCCCTGCACCGCAAGCTTCTGGCGATCGCCCGGGATGATGAGGTTTGCCGCCAACTGATGTCTATCTCCGGTGTCGGCCCCGTCGTGTCGCTGGCCTACACCGCGACGATCGATATCCCCACCCGCTTCCGCAACTCCAAGGGCGGTCGGTCCGATTTTGAGCCTGACGCCAGCGCTCCATGAATCGAGCGAAAGCCGCCGGGTGGGCGGGATCTAGTTATGCGGCAGCATGGTACGAACGTTGCTCTACGAGGCCGCGCAGACCTTGCTCACGCGGGTGACTAAATGGTCCTCGCTGAAGGCCTGGGCGAGGGACGTCGCCAAGCGGCGCGGCCAGCGGAAAGCCGTCGTTGCGCTCGCCCGCCGGCTGGCGGTGATCATGCATCGCATCTGGAGCGACGGCACACAGTTCCGCTGGACCAGGAAGGAAATGATGCCGGTCGCCGGCTGAACAATTTACAAAACATTGCCCCCGACGGGAACGACACCAGTTCCACCCACCGGTGGAAAAGCTGTCCTTCGCGGGACGAGGATGAGGTGAGTTCGTCGACTGGCTTGGCTCGATTGCCCTCATCGGCAATCAAAGGCGCCAGACAGATTGATCCACCCCATTCTTCTGAATCCCCATACAGGGCAGGGAGAGCGCCGATCCCGGAGAGGAGTGCGGCCAGGCCGGCTTCCGCGTCCTTGGCCCGGTAGATCGCGCGCAGCGCCGGCTCGACGGCGATCAGGATGTCGCCGGCGCCACGGCTCTTCAGTTCGTTCATGACGCGCAGCCAGAACTTGGCGCCCTGGGTCTGCTCGATCCAAATGCCGAGAATCTCCTTGGTGCCATCCACGAAGCA
>NZ_SRSR01000318.1:0-292 GCF_004792275.1 Mesorhizobium sp. M4B.F.Ca.ET.143.01.1.1 | reverse complement strand
GTGGAATCTCAAGCATCCGAACGAACAGCGCCCCACGGTGATCGGCGCCTGGCGCCGCGCGGCGACGCTCGCCGTGCAGAGACGATAGGAGAATGATGTGGCAAGCCAGGCAATGCCGATAGCCGCGATGACGACCGGCCTGGCCGAGGAGGAGGCGGCACCGCATGCCGTCAGCGGCGCCTACGTGGCGCAGCTGCACACCCGTCTTGAAGCGGTCAGGCCGCTCTGGCTGCGTCTTGAGACCAGCGGCGTGTGCACCGGCCACCAGCATTTCGCCTGGGCCGAAGGCATC
>NZ_SRSR01000317.1:0-293 GCF_004792275.1 Mesorhizobium sp. M4B.F.Ca.ET.143.01.1.1 | reverse complement strand
CCGGGAAGCCGCCGGCCCAGCGGCGCATCCAGTGCGACGGTCCGCCATAGAGGTAATGTGTCCTGCCCTCCTCCCATGCCGCCGCCGAGCGCGGATGCGTGGCGAGGAACCGCGCCTGCTCGCGGTCGAGCAGGCCGTCGATCGTTGCGGGGTGCGAAGCAATCTTGCTGGCGGCCGTCACGGCGCTGAACTCTCCCTGGCGCGCAAAATTCCGGGGCGCTTAACCGTTCCCATTTGGTTCACTATTTGAACCGCTGTTTTGTATGTTATAGGCACACTGAAGGCAGGACGAG
>NZ_SRSR01000316.1:0-294 GCF_004792275.1 Mesorhizobium sp. M4B.F.Ca.ET.143.01.1.1 | reverse complement strand
GTTGCTTCTAAAGCAGCATCGGTTTGAGGTGTCGCGTGGTCACCTTGTTCAGGCACGGGATGCTCACGCCCGGGGAAATTGGGCGTCCGCAAACGCTGCTGTCGAATTGTGTAAGTTCGTTTGTGCTTGGGGGCCAAACGGGAAGCGATGCATACCCAAACTGAAGCAACCGCTGTCCTGTGCCGGTTTTGCGTACGGCGTCCGCCACAGCCGGCCAAACGAAGTGCGCCTTGGGCGCCGCAAAGGCGCTGACGGAAATGATGTAGTCAAAAGAATGCATGCCGCGACAGCGAC
>NZ_SRSR01000315.1:0-294 GCF_004792275.1 Mesorhizobium sp. M4B.F.Ca.ET.143.01.1.1 | reverse complement strand
CTCTTCCGATCTACCGCCCTATTGCATCACCAGCGACGAATTGGGCGGTAGAAGATAGAGGACATTGCCGAGCGGGCGCACAAGTAGCCCCCGCTCAAGGAAAAAAGCGCGCAGTTTTGGCCCGATCTCGGCCAGATAACCGGCTGAGCCGGTGCGTAGGTCGAGTGCCGCGATGGTGCCGGTTGTCGGCAGTCGGTGAAATATGGATTGACCCGGAAGCGTTGCAGCCCGGCGGCCTGCCTCGCGCTCAAGACCGCGATCCGCTCGGCCACCGGCTCGTCACGCCAGATCTCG
>NZ_SRSR01000314.1:0-295 GCF_004792275.1 Mesorhizobium sp. M4B.F.Ca.ET.143.01.1.1 | reverse complement strand
CCATGGCCGCGAGGTCAAGATGCTTGCCGCCGGCACGCAGCGGCAGGCAGATATAACCGCGCTCCCGCAGCCTCAAAGCATAATCGGTCAGCACCTCAGGCTGCATGCGCCAGTTTTAGCCCTACCAAACCCACGGCCGATCTTCGTTAGCCAACAGCGCGGTCGTCAAGCCATTCATTGAGAACCATCCCAGCCCCGCGCGTCGTTTTGCGGGTCTAGCTTTCCATCCGGTGCTGGAAGAACTGTAGGAACAATTCGCGCTCGGTGGTGATGTCGAGCTTGTCATAGATGCGCC
>NZ_SRSR01000313.1:0-295 GCF_004792275.1 Mesorhizobium sp. M4B.F.Ca.ET.143.01.1.1 | reverse complement strand
AGATGCCAGACCAGGGTCGACTGGTTCGGCACGCTACGTGGTCGCCTGGGCTATGCGATCGACAGCACATTCCCTACTTCACCGGCGGCCTGGCCTATGGCGAAGCGGAAGCCAATCCGGATATCGCCGGCTACGGCGGTAAGGATACGCTGGTCGGCTGGACGGCCGGCGCCGGCATTGAGCATGCGTTCAGCAAGAACTGGACGCTGAAGGCCGAATATCTCTTTGTCGATCTAGGCAAGGTCGATCTCGCCGATTTTGGCCCCCCGTATGGCCGAGGCCATGCGGACGTCAA
>NZ_SRSR01000312.1:0-295 GCF_004792275.1 Mesorhizobium sp. M4B.F.Ca.ET.143.01.1.1 | reverse complement strand
GATCCAATAACTCGTGAAACAAATACTGGACAAATTTATCGGCTGTTAAGCCAGGCGCTTTATCTGAATTGATGTCGCCAGTAACCGGACGACATGTGGGGAACAACATCGTCTCAACCGACGGATGAACCAGTCGGACAGACACCGACGGGGTCGCGGCAGGCTCCGAGGGTATGAGATGAAACTCTCATCGGCGGGTGCCAATCCGCGACTGATCGGGCTGGTCTGGCCCTTCGTCGCGGTCGTCCTGATCCAGGCAATGGTCGCGACGCTCAGCCTTCACACATTGTCGGCG
>NZ_SRSR01000311.1:0-295 GCF_004792275.1 Mesorhizobium sp. M4B.F.Ca.ET.143.01.1.1 | reverse complement strand
GAGTTCGGTCTACTACATGACTGACGGACTGTCGGAAGTGCAGCAATTGCAGTTCGCCGAACCCAAGATGGATATCCGCTACGAGAAAAATGACAGCGATGGCAAATTGCTGGGCATGAGCATCGTCGGCTTTGATACGACAGGCTGGGCCGTCAATTCCGACTATGACCCGGACACCCACACAATCACCACCTTCAACAAATGGCGAGGCGTCGGCGATGCATCCGACGCGGGCACCTATCTGTTCCGCGATGGTGATTTTTCATTGGTGCAGTACGACGTCGATGCGTCCTAT
>NZ_SRSR01000310.1:0-295 GCF_004792275.1 Mesorhizobium sp. M4B.F.Ca.ET.143.01.1.1 | reverse complement strand
CTCATTCCGGTCGAGTTCCTGGCCGCGGCCGTTGGCCACGAGCCTGATCTCAAGCATCAGCATGATCTACTGCTGGCCAACTGCCTGGCGCAGTCGGAAGCCTTGATGAAGGGCCGCACGCTGGAGGAAGCGCGCGCCCAGATGCTGGCCAAGGGCATGAAGCCGGCCGATGTCGACAAGATAGCGCCGCACCGCGTCTTCTCCGGTAACCGGCCGTCGATGACCATCCTCTACCGCAAGCTCGACCCGCGCACGCTGGGCCGGTTGATCGCCCTCTATGAGCACCGCGTCTTCG
>NZ_SRSR01000309.1:0-296 GCF_004792275.1 Mesorhizobium sp. M4B.F.Ca.ET.143.01.1.1 | reverse complement strand
GGCGACTTCGTCATGAAGCCGGACCTGTCGACGCTGCGCCGCGTTCCGTGGCTGGAGAAGACGGCGCTGGTCATCTGCGACGTGCTCGATCATCACACGCATGAGGATCTTGGACACTCACCCCGCGCGATCCTGAAGAAGCAGGTCAAGCGCCTGCAGGAGCGTGGCTATATCGGCTATTTCGCCTCCGAGCTCGAATTCTACCTGTTCAGCGAAACATACGATTCGGCGCGCAAGAAGCATTGGCAGGGGCTCGATAGCGCTTCGCCTTATATCGGCGACTACCAGATCGGCAT
>NZ_SRSR01000030.1:0-27809 GCF_004792275.1 Mesorhizobium sp. M4B.F.Ca.ET.143.01.1.1 | reverse complement strand
CGTGAAAACGATCCGAGCGCCGGCAAGCTTGCCGAGGAGGCCTGGCTCGCGAACAGCCATGTGCCTGGCGTCCTTTCCGGCAAGCAGCCTTTGGTTGCTTCCATCGACGGCTATATCACTTTGGGGGCGAGGATGAGGCAGCTGACTACGTCGAGGGAAACGGCCAGGCCTGGCAGGCCACGCCCGGTGCAGTCGCGTGGCTGGCGGAGGTTACCAGAAAGCTGAAACCACGATGACGGCCTAATTGACCGCCCGGAACCGATGGGCGTGTTCTACTTTGACAGCCCGATCAGTGCATCATTATTCTGCGGCATCGAGGCTGGCGGCGGCGCGCGCCGCCGCGGTTCCCGAGGATTTGGCAAGCGTGTCCATTGCGCCAGCAGGGGCGCTCTCCTGCGTTTACAAATTGCACTTTCAAGTCGGCTGATCGTCTCCGGTCTGCTATGCGGCACCGTTTTCGGTCTTCGGCCGCAGATGACGTGTCTCGGCGAGCGGCGAGTTCGTTATAGGCCATCAATTCAAGAACTCCACCGGCAGGGCGACATCCGGCTCGATGCCGGCTGTACCTTCCTCGCGAATCATACGATTGCAGATGTCGCACATGGCAGCGATCGCAGCCCGCAAATTGTAATTTGCCCAAATCACGGTCGATATGCCTGCGGCGCGGTATTCGGCGATCGGGGTGCGAAAATTCGTCGGTATAATGACGACGGGAAGGCGGTTCTGCCAGGATCGGGCAAATACTAGGACCTCAGTCGGATCAGATTTGCGCGAATGGATGAGGATCGCGTCGGCACCGGCCTCGGCATAGGCGTTTGCGCGCGCAAGTGCCTCGCCCTGACCATGGCCGGTAATGAGAGCCTCTATCCTCGCCACCAACACGAAGTCGGGGTCAGGAACGGTGTCCTTAACCGCCTTTAAGCGGCCACAGAACTCTTTGATGTCGGCGAGCGGAGGATGATCGCCGATGAAGGAATCTATTTTCGGAAAGGCTTTGTCCTCGATACAGATGCCGCTTGCCCCACGCTTGCGCAGGCGGTCGGCGACAAGGCGAGCGTTGTTGAAATTGCCGAAGCCGCTGTCGCCGTCGACGAGAATGGGAATCCTGGCGGCGTAAGCCATGCGTTCCACCACATCGGCCAGTTCGCTCCAGGAGGCCTCGTTGGCACCGCGATAGCCGAGGCTCGAGGAGATCGACAGGCCCGAGGCCCAAAGCCCCTTGAAACCGGCCTTCTCGGCAACCATTGCGGAGAGCGGGTCATGGGCTTCCATAATGGATGACGGACCGTCATGGATGCAAATGAGGTCTCGTAGCTTAGTTACACTTTCGCCTGCATTGCCGCCCGGATTCTGCAGGTGACGCCCTTTTTCCGACAGTATACGCATCCCACGCAGATCTGACATGCTGCTTTCCTCCCTTCGTTTCCGTGATCGCGATATCGACCACGACGTGAAATCGGTCGGCGGCTCCTGCCGTCTTTCCAGGAGGACATTTCAAAAGTCGTGCCAACTGGGCAGGAATAGCCTCAGAAAAGGTGTTTCATATATTATTCAATGACTTCAATGATGGTGGGAGCAGGGGCCAAGCCGAACAGCCCCGTGTCGCTTACTCGACATCATGCGCGTCGGCAGGACGCAATCCTTCGATCTTGGCCGGGAAGACTGGCCGTTGCGGTCGAGGCTGGAGGGTAAGTTGCTCGTGTTGGTGAGCCCGCATGGCGAATTCGTCGCTTCGCCAACTCGGGATTGCCCAGGCCGCCGCGTACCCGATTGCCTCCAGCGGCTCCGTGAGCCTCTCGATGGGTTCGAATTCGCCAACGGAGACTTGAATATCGATAATCGGTTTCGCGGCAATATCTGGGATAGACGTTGAGCCGATATGGTCGACACGCGGGGATTTCGATTTGATCGCGGAGCATCGGCACTTCCATGCGGTTCTCTCGTCGCGAGCTCACGCGCCACGGAGGATTGATGCGGTTCGATCCGGCGAAGTAGAGGACGATGCGGTTGCCGCTCGGATCAAACTGCTCCGCCTCGCGCCAGAGCCGGTTCTTTCGTCCAGATTCTCACTCAAAATAGACGTGTTTCCGCCTCGGCCGTTCTTGCCCTGTTGTAACGAGAAAGTCCTGTCTCCGTCCGACACAGGAAACGTGCATACCGCGGATGGGCGTCCAAAACGGGCTTGAGCCCGAGGATGCGGTAGAAGTCCCAACCAGGACCCAGGTCGGGCACGCGGATCGCGTTCTTGAGGTGGCCATGCGGGTCTCGATCGCGCCGTTCTCGTGGGCGATGCCCTTGTTGTTGCGGGTCGGCGCGTCATCCGGTAGTGCGCGCAAAGCTCTGCGTAGCGCCGCGTCAGGTCGTCCTTGGCATGGGCATCGAGATTACGGAAGGCCGCCGACAGGGCCCCGCGGCGATGGTAAAGCGGCCGCGTTCTGCAGCCCTTCGGCCAGCGCCACGAAGCTTCTGCGCCACCGAGGACGAAGTGGGGCATGTTCGAAGCCGGAACAGGCGAGCCGGAAGTGATAAAGCAGGTGATCGAGCGGCTGGGCCGCAAGTCGAGCATCGCGCGCAGAAGGGCCTGAACAATCGCGTCGAGCATTCGCATGTGCCGCTGCGAAAACGGAATGGGCCACGCAGGGCTTCCGATCCACAGGCGGTTTCCAGCGGTTCGTGTCGATCTTCTCAGCCTTCCGAAATCATTTTGTCCCGTCTCGCCGCGAACGTTCCGCCTTCCAGATCCACCTCACGTCTTTCCGCCACAAGATGAGGAAACGAACAAGGACAAGCTTGACAATCATCGCCCCATACAGGTGTAGCTGGCGGCGTTCGCTAACGATGTCGGACCTGCGACATAGCAACAGAGCCATCATCATTGTTTTTGAATGATTTTCTAATTTGGCACGGTACATGCTAGGTTATCCGCAACGCTCGCGGACTAAAAATGAAATCGCATTCCAGATCCCTCCAAGCAAACCACATGAGGAGACTGCTGTGATCTACCGAACTCTCAAACAGCTGATCGATAGCACCTACGACGTGGCCTGGGGTAATGGTCAAAGCCGCCGCCTTCTCGTCAGGGATGATGGTGTCGGCTATTCGCTGACAGATACCATCGTACGGGCCGGCACAGAATCGCTGTTACGGTATTCAAATCATTTGGAAACCTGTTACTGCATCGAGGGTGAAGGAGAGGTGCAGGTTGGCAAAGAGACGTTCCGGATCACGCCCGGCTGCATGTACGCCCTTAATGGCCACGAGAAGCACTACCTGCGGGCAAAAACGGATCTTCGTCTGATCTGCGTGTTCAGCCCAGCGCTGGTCGGTCACGAGAAGCATCAGTTAGACGACTTGAACGGATCGTCCTACTGATCCTGCCCGAACCGAACTTCTTCCTCGAGGCATTCGGTGCCGGGAAAGCGACTGCGGCGCGCCGATCTGGATGAGATTCGTATTGCCTCACCAGGATGTTCCTATGTTCGCGATCCGACACTCTCTCATTGCTTGCTCGTGGGTGGCCCCCGCGAATGGATCAGGACGCCGCCATTCCCGCTTCTGTTTTGGTTTCGGCTTGGCAGTAGGTCGTATTTCGCCCTAGGCTTAGGCTAGCTCCTGCACTTTTTGCGGTGATGCCGGCCAGCCGCGCCTTCAAGTCCGCGACGATCGCCGCAACTCCCGTTTTTCGAGCTGGGAGTATCGCCGATGGCCTCAACGGAACCTTGTGGCACTCTCCTTAATGCTGGAAAAGTGGGGCAGGATCGATAGATCCCACGCGCCCCCCTTCATAAAGCAGGTTCCTCGTCACGCTCAACCGGCAGCAGCACCATTGCCTCGTCGGAATGGCCGTTGCAGTCGTTTGGCACCTTCCACTCCGCAGTTTGTCACAAGGTGCCGCCCGCGTGGCTTCCTCAATCCTAAAATTCCCGCGCTATTCGGTAGCAACCGCCACCAAAATCTTCAATCTCTGATTGTATACCATGAAGCTGCGCTGCTTCATGGGTCTTGGGGTGGTTGGTCCCCAGGGTCAAGCCTATTCACGGCTGGGGGTCGGATGGCTTCGCGGCATCTTCGTAATCGAAATCGTCCTCGATTTCTGGAGTCAACGGTTGCTGTTGACCGTGACGTATTGAAAGGATCACCACTTCTTCATCGGCTAGATCATAATCGAGAAGATAGTCTCCAACCACCAATCGATGGGAACCCGGGATCGGCAGGCGATCGAACGTTTCACCCATCTCTGGAAACCGAGTCAGATTCTTACGGGCCTCGGTCATTCTGTCGACGAATGCCTTGGCTGCTTTCTGGCTGTGCTTCTGAAGATAAGCAGCTTCCCGTCGAAGATAGGCGCGGGCGTCTCCCGACAAGCGCACCTTCATCAGGCGACCTTGCGACTGACGATTTCGTGGATCTCTCCAAGAACATCATCCATGTCGTGGGAATTACCATTGGCCACTTGCTCCCGCCCCTTTCTGACAGCGAGAATGTCGGCCCCTTCGCCTGCAAGGTATAATTTCAGCGCCCGGACCATCACCCAACTGCGCGATCTGTCACAGGTTTCAGCAATCTGCTCAATTGCAGCCAGGATTTCCTCCGGCAAGCGGATGGTGATTGGGTCGGAAAGATTTGGCTTAGGCATCGCTGACCTCCATTTGTAATACGCAGTATTACGAATGCGCTTCGTGTTGTCAATCTTTCGAGAATGGCCCGGCTTAATTGCGTGTCGCTCACGCGTTTACGTCTCGTTAAATCCCAGGTTAAAGAACCACCGCGGCGGCATCCACAGCCGCTCAGGCTGGATTATCGAAGACAGCCCGGCTGATTTTTCCGGCTACCGGCCGAAGAATTTCGACATGGGATATCAGGGCGACGTCAGCATCAGGGAGGCGCTGCAACTGTCTCTGAACGTCCCGGCGATCCGCGTGCTCGACGCGGTCGGGCCGGCAAGGCTGACGGCGCGCTTCCGGCAAGCCGGTGTAACGCCGGTGCTTCCCATCAACGAGGCGCCGGGCCTGGCGATCGGCCTCGGCGGTGTCGGCGTGACGCTGCGCGATCTCGTCCAGCTCTATACCGGGCTTGCCAATGGCGGCAAGGCGCACACGCTGCATGACGGCACCGAGCCGGCGAAAGCCGAACGCTCCACCGCCACCATTCTGGACGACCAGGCAACCTAGCAGATCACCGACATATTGTCGGGCGTCAAGCCGCCCGAAGGTGCCAGCGCGGCATCGCCTGCAAGACCGGCACCCTCCTACGGCTACCGTGACGCCTGGTCGGGTCGGCTTCGATGGGCGCTATGTGCTAGGCGTCTGGGTCGGCCGCGCCGATGCCGGCGCCGTGCCCGGCCTGTCCGGCTATGTCTCGGCCGCCCCCATCCTGTTCGACGGCTTTGTCCGCTCCGGTCTGGCCGCGGTGCCGCTGCCGGGTCGGCCGGCCGGCGTCATCAGACCCAAGCGCAACGACCTGCCGGTGACGCTGGCGCGCTTCGCCGCCGGCGCCTACGATCATCTTTCCGCCCAACGGCGCGCGCGTCGATCTCGGCACCAATTCGGCCGACGCCTCGCCGCTGGTGCTCCAGCTGCAAGGCGGCCGCGCGCCGTTCCGCTGGCTGGCCAGTGGCAAGCCGCTGGTCGGCGTCGACCGGCGGCGCACCGTGACCTGGCAGCCGGATGGTGCCGGCTATTGCGCGCGAAAGAGGGAATACGTCTCCGGCTCGTGGTTCACGACCGCGCTCTGCAGCGCCGTCATGATCGTCTTACCGTCGACAGGCCAAGGTCGCCGTCAGACAGACGTTCCCAGCTCTTGTCGATGCGGAACGCCTTCCGGCAAACGTCACCGAACTCATTCCTGCCCTCGATCGTGATCGTCCATTCCACCGCCATCGCTTTCCCTCCGAACAAAGCGACGCTGGTGGACTACGCGGACCTAACAATCCGTATTCGACCCCAGAGAAGTTACCGGTCTCTAGTAAGTCGCCTCCTTACCGAACGTTAGGGCTGCACGAGTTCAACGTGGTGAGTTGAGCCAGATTTGTGCGGGCGACAGGCTATATCCCTCAAGCACGCCAGCCAGCCTGGCTCCTCCTGCTGGGTACTTCAGCACGGTTACTGTCGCGGGAGCGGGATGACGTAGCGAAGCTGGTGGGACGCCAAGGGAGATATCCATGATCGCCCGTACCACGCCTCCATGGGTCACGAGAACGGCGTTCTCACGGGAACTTTTAATGATAGACGCCAATCCATCCTCCACCCGGGTTCGAAAACGCTGCCAGGATTCTCCGCCGGGGGGCGTGTATGCTCCATCTTGCCATAGCTGAAACGCTTCGCCCTCTTCCTGCTCAAGAACTTTTCCATAAGCGCCGGCCCAACACCCGGCATCGATTTCCCGGAATCGCTGGTCCCGATCGTATCTTCCCAATTCGAGGAGGTCGGCGGTCTCACAGGTCCGTTGCAAGTCGGACGAGAAGACGACCGCGCGGTTCGCAAGATGCACCAGCCACGGCGCCAAGGCATGGACTTGTTTGCGCCCTTCGCATGAGAGGACTGTGTCGGTTTGGCCCTGCAGGCGGTCGAGCTGGTTCCAATCGGTTTCTCCGTGTCGAACGATGAATAAGCGCAATTGTTTTTCTCCGAATTATAAACGTAGGTTGAAAGTGTTCCCGTTCCCTTCAGCGCAGTGTGGGATCGAGTCTGTCGCGAAGCCAATCGCCAGCGATCGAAACTGAAAGCGTGGTGATGACGATGATTGCCGCCGGAAACAGCATGACCCATGGCGCGGACTGAATGTAGTCCCGCCCGTAGCCAACCATATTGCCGAGACTGGTTTGGGGAGGCTGCAGCCCGATGCCAAGGAACGAGAGGCTCGATTCGAGCAAGATGACGTTCGGGATGTTGAGCGTCATCGCTACGACGATTGTCGCGGATATATTCGGGAGGATGTGCCGCAGATATATCCGCCGCGGAGATCCACCAATGTCCCGCGCGGCGGTCGCATAACCCCGGTTGCTCGCTGATAAGGCGAGGCCACGCGCGATGCGCGTCACCTGTTCCCAACCATTCAGCCCAAGCAGCAAGACAAAGACAGTTAGCGAATTACCGAAAAAAGCCAGCACCGCGATGGCGATGATCATAAATGGCATGGCAAGTTGGGCATCGACCATCATCAGCGTGATTTGTTCAACCCATCCTCGAAAGTATGCCGCGAGGAACCCCAATGTGACACCTACGACGGTCGAAATGACTGTTCCACACACCGCAATGGCGATGGAGATTCGGATCGAGAAGAGAACGCGTGAGAAGACATCGCGACCCAACTGATCGGTTCCAAAAATGTGAGACCAGTCACCGCCTATCATGGCCGGCGGCTGCAAGCGGGCCATGACGTCTAGTGCCATGAAGTCGTAGGGGGCGATGTGGCGTACAAGGAGGGCGACCAACACCATGACCGCAAGCCACACGAGCGCAGCGAGCAATGTTGGCGGCCATTCATTGAAAAAGGCTACGCGCCAAGCCTTGCGCGCCACTCTGCTTTGCTCGTTTTCGATAGCTTTCAGCTCAAGCGTCATCGTGGTCTCCTATGCGCTGCGCCCGCGCCGGGGCTGGCGCAGACGGGGGTCGATAAGGCCATACACGAGGTCAATCAGCAGGTTGGAGATGACCATCATGAACCCAATCAGGAGCAGGATCACCTGCACGACGGCGAGGTCGCGCACTGTGACGGAGACGACAAGCAGCCGGCCGATGCCGGGCCAGGAGAACACGCTTTCGACCACAACGGCCCCGCCGACCAGGCTTCCCATCATGAAGCCCAGGATGGTGACAATCGGCACCGCGGCGTTGGGCAAAACGTGGCGGACGATGACGCCCGTTGCTCTCACTCCCTTGGCGACCGCCGCACGCACATAGGGCTGCCCAATGACCTCGATCATCGCCGACCGCGTATAGCGGGCAATCACCGCCGCGCCCGCGATAGTCAGCGTGGCAACCGGTAGAATGATGTGGAGAGGACTCGAATAGCCCCCGGACGGCAGCCAGCGCAGTTGCACGGCAAAGATCAAGGTCAGAACAAGGGCCAGAACGAAGCTCGGCACAGTGAAACCAAGCACAGATGCCGACATGATCAGTCGATCCAGGGCCGAATTCCGATGCAGCGCTGCCGTCATTCCTGCTGCGATACCGACAATGGTTTTGAGAACGAAAGCCGGTACCATGATCGCCAACGTCGCAGGGAGCTTGTCCAGAACGGTCGCAAGTGCTGGACGGCCTTCCCTCATGGAGTTGCCGAGGTCCCCATGCATGATCGCAGCCAGATATCCGTAGAATTGCACCCATATCGGCTGGTCAAGGCCCCATTGCTGGCGAAAGGCTTCAATCACTGCCGGGGGCGTTTGGGCAGCGTCGAAGAAATAGGTTGCCGGATCGCCCGCCAGTCTGAGCATGAAGAACGCAAAGGTGACGATGATGAAGAGCGTCACAAATGCGCGGGCGAAACGACTGAGGACGAAAACCACCATGCTAAGCCGCTCCTCCAGCGGCCGCAGTTGGATCACTCACCAGATGGCAGGCAACAGCACGTCGTCCGTAATTCAGGAGTTCGGGCGCGATACTGCGGCAGATTGATTGCGCTTCTGGGCAACGGGTATGGAACGGGCACCCAGATGGCACGTCGAGGGGATTAGGCGGCTCTCCGTTGAGAAGGATGCGGTTTCTCAGTCCGCGCCGCGGCGCAGGCACCGCCGAAACGAGGGCCCGGGTGTAGGGGTGAGCCGGCTCGGCGAAGATTTCGTCGGCAGGTGCTAGCTCCACGATTTTTCCCAAATACATGACCGCAACGCGGTCAGCGACCTGACGGACAACTTTGAGATCATGGCTGATAAAGACGCCGGTGAAGCTCGTGCGCGCACGGATGTCCTCGAGGACATTCAGAACCTGCGCCTGTACGGAGACGTCGAGAGCCGAGACTGGCTCGTCAAAAACGATCAATTCCGGCTGGACCGCCAAAGCCCGGGCGATGATCACGCGCTGGCGCTGACCGCCGGACAATTCATGGGGAAATCTCTCGCCAAGGTGGTCCGACAGACCGACATCGGCCATCAGACAAGCAACCCGTTCGCGCCGCTCTGCGGGCGCCATGCCGGCCATGTGAATGAGAAGCGGCTCCTCGATCTGCCGGGTAACCGTGATGCGAGGATCGAGTGCGCTCAGAGGGTCCTGATAGACCATCTGCATCCGCCTGCGCATCCGCCGCCAGTTGGCGTCAAACACCGCGCTCACACGCTCGCCAGAAAAGAACACATTCCCCGAAGTCGCGGGTAGATGCCCCAACAAGAGCCGAGCGGTGGTCGACTTGCCGCAGCCGCTCTCACCCACAATGCCGAACATTTCTCCAGGCGAAACTTCAAAACTAATGCCGTCCACCGCCTTGAGAGGTCTGGTGTCAGAAGAAAAGATTCTGCGCTTCCTGACCCTGTAGTGGTGCTGCAGGTTGCGGACCGACAGGAGTCCTTTCATCGGAACGCTCCCATCCCGGCGTCGGCACCGGCAAATGAAAGTACCGGCGGAGCAATGGCGATGTCGTCTGCGAGCGCACAGGCCGAGTGATGCAAGCGGTCTCCCGCGATCGCCCTCAGTGCCGGCACGGCGAGCGTGCAGACCCGCCTTGCCGAAGGACAGCGCGGCGCAAAGGCGCAACCCTGCGGCAGGCCCCTTGGGGGAGGAACCGTTCCAGGGATGGCGACGAGCCGCTGGCGAGGCCCATCCATGCTTGGGAGCGCGCCGATCAACCCGCGCGTATAGGGGTGAGCAGGCCTGTCAAACAGCCGATCAGTCTGCAATTTCTCGACAAGGCGGCCGCAGTACATTACGGCGACCCGCTCCGTCATCTCCGACACCAGGCCGAGATCGTGAGAGATTAGCACCAAGGCCATGCCTCGCTCACGGCGCACTTCCTCGAGCAGGTCGAGAATCTGCGCCTGGATGGTGGTATCGAGCGCCGTCGTCGGCTCGTCCGCAACCAGCATGTCTGGATCGCCCGCTAGAGCCATCGCGATCATCACCCGTTGGTTCATACCGCCTGAGAACTCGTGCGGATAATCGCGCAATCGGCCGCGCGCGTTGGCGATACCGACACTATCCAGCAGGCGTTCGGCTTCCTTCTCGGCTGCCGCGCCGGAGAGCTGGCGATGCAGGCCCAAGGATTCAACCAGTTGCTGGCCGATCCGATGCAGGGGATTGAGCGAGCTGGATGGATCCTGAAAGATCATCGCGATCCGACCTCCCCGGACCTCACTCAGCGTGTCTTCGCTCGCTCCGATCAGCTCGACGCCATCAAGTCTCACCGATCCCGAAACGCGCGCGTTGCGTCCCAAGAGCCCGAGCGCGGCCAACCAGGTGATCGATTTGCCGCAACCGGACTCGCCGACAATCCCCAGCGCTTCGCCACGATGGACGGCAATATCGACACCGTGGAGAACGCGGCTGTAAGCGTGCCTGTCCTCGAAATCGACGGAGAGGTTCTCGATTGCGACCAAGGGGTCACGAAGCTGAGGCGTTTGCGGCATCCGGCACCTGTTGTTGAAGCGTCTCCGACTAGAAGGGGCGCTGGCGCCCTTCAGGTGAGGAGATCATTGTTGAACATGGATCGCGCCGGGGCCGAAGGGCATGGCGAAGATTGCGGACGGCTTCCAGGAAATATTTGCGCGCTTGCCGTAGAGAATGGCGTTTTGGTGCAGAACGATAAATCCGGGGTCTTCATACTCGATGATCTCGAGCATCCGCCGAAACGCGCTTCGCGCTTTTTCGACGTCCGTGGTGGTCCGCAACACAGTGCAGAGAGAGTCGAACTCGTCGTTCTGCCACATGCCGTTTGGGTTGGTCTTGGAATTGTCGGATCCGTTCGGGCACCAGCCTTCGAGAAGCGCCATTGGATGCGCGAAGTGCACAGTGTTTGAAATATCGAACATCATGCGCTTGTCACTCGTCTCATTCGGCCTGTCGGTGACCGAAAAGTCGATGTTGAAGCCGATCGCGCGCAAATTCTCGAGATTGAATTGCGCGACGGTCAACTCATTGGGATAATAATTGTCCTGCACCTGATAGGTGATCGGCTCGCCCTTGTAGCCGGCGGCTGCGAGCAATTGCTTGGCGCGCTCGGGATCGTATTTCGGCAACGCATGATCTTCGAGGAAGAATTTGCCTAGCAAGGGAAGCTGAAAGCCCGGCGTGACATTTGTCAGGTCGTTCCAGAGCGTCTTGGTGATCGTTCCGCGATCGATCGAATAAGACAGGGCCTGCCGCACCAGAGGATTGCGCAGCGGTCCGTTGCGCTCATCGAGCTGGATGTACCGGATGTTGGCGACGGGTCCGCCCACCAGATCAAATCCGGGCATGCTGGTTACCAGCGAGGCTTGATCGGGCCCGATATCGCTAACGATGTCGTATTCGCCTGAGATCAGTCCGTTTATCCGGCTGGCGGCCTCCGGTACGATGTGAAAGACCAGTTCGCGAAGAGGTGGACGCCCTCCCCAATAGTCGTCATGGGCAACAAGGCGAATGGTGGCGCCCGGCTCGAACGAGGCGACCTTGTAGGGGCCGGTTCCAACCGGCGCGCGGACGAATTCCTGCCAGTCCGACGCCTCGCGGAAGGCGCGCTTCGATATGATCGAGGCATAGTTTAGCCGGGCAAGCCGCGCCTCCACGTCGAGGCTGGGTTCACTCATCACAAAGCGGACGGTCAGGTCATTGACCTTCTCGACCGACTTTAACAGAGGAAGGTAAACCCGGGAGGCGGCGGTTACGGCCGGCGGCACGATCCCCTTCGTTCCATCCTCGCGCGTGAAGGTGGTTTGGCCCGACTCCCGAGCCTTCACCTGCGCGGGAAGAAGACCGAAACGCTCGTCCGAAAACGAGAAGACGACATCATCTGCAGTCATCGTGTCGCCATTTTGGAATTTCACGCCTTCACCAAGCTTGAATTCCAGCACATTCGGCTCGATCCAATGCCATTCGGTCGCAAGTCCGGGCTTCGGTGTCAGATTTGGGTCGCCCAGATCGAGCGCAATGAGCTGCTCGAAGATCGAGTTCTGGACCTTTCGCGCAGCGGTTCCATAATTTTCGGTGTTTTCGAGGGATCCTGCGGCACTGCCGATGCTCTGCAGCGCCACATTGATAAGCGGGCGATCATCGGCGTGTGCCGCAGGGCTGGACATGGCAAGGAGCGTAATGGCTGCGGCGAAGTAGATGCATCGTTTCCTGGGTATAGTCACTTTCAACTCCAGTTTTTGTACAGGACAAAAGTCTCCCTTTCGCGTCCATGTTGCTCACGGACGCGGTCAGGTTGATTGGCTCGTCTGAATGCCTCTAGTCAGACCGGTTCAGGCTGGACATCTGATGGCGCGTGGACGGTGGACCATGGCGTTCCCTTCTGACGTCCGTCTGTGCTTTCGAATACTAGGTCGGCTTCATCGACGTAGTGGCGATTGCCAATTCGAGTGAGTGAAAGGCGCGAGGTCTTTCCGCCAGTCGTGGACGTATATTCTTCCTGAACGAGGCCAACTTGAGTCGTCTCGCCGTCCAGAACTTCGCGAAGAATCCGGCCGGTCATGTATGGCGAAGCGTCAATGCCAAGCAGATGCAGAGCCGTCGGTGCGATATCGTAAATCCCTGTGCGGGACTCGATTTCTGCGGACCGCCGGAATCCTGCGCCTTCGCAAATGAGGACTGCGGCCAGCTCTGTCGCGTGCAGGCCGCCATGTGTCCCCAAGCCGGTTGGTGCACCAACCTCCGCTGTCTCGTAGTAGGAGGTGCCAGGAATTCCATGCGCGTTGCGACTGTTGTCGCCGCGCAGGTTCACGTAAAGATCAGGCGCACGCATGTGCCCCGTTCCGGTGAGTTCGATCGCAAGAGTACCTGGGATCAGGCCTTCATGCGTGCCCTTCTCCGCAGCGCGTGAGAACGTCGCCCCGAACCAGTCCTGTTCGTGCAGCACATCGAAGACGCCTTGCAGCAACCCCTTGTCAAACTTCCGAAGCCAGATCCCGGGCGCGCGACCATTGCGATAGAGGACATCCACATCGTCTTGAAAGGCGCGCCCGGCCTTTATCCCGGCAGACTTGAACGTCTCGTCGATGGAAAACACCGTGCCCGCGGTAGAATGGCCGTGGTCCGAGGTGATGACGATCGCGATGTTGTCGCGACTAGGCTGGCGGTCCCGCCAATCGACAAGATCGCCGACCGCTTCATCGCACCTCTTCATGGCAAGGAGCATCTCCGGCGCGCCCAAACCATAGCAGTGAGATGCGCTGTCCAGTTCGGTGATCCAGATGATGGAAGCGTCCGGTCTGCGCGCCGGCCATACCGTTCGGGTGAAAATCTCCACCGTTTCGCGTTGAACGCCGCGGTCGAACCCATCAGCGGGTACGGCGTGCAGAGCGCAGATATCGGCGGCCAAGGCTGGAGGAAAGGCAATCTGGGGATAGCGTAGGTTGAACCCGACATGCCCCAGCGCGTCGCCTTTCCAATTCAGGGCAGTGAACGAACCTGGTCCGCTGGAGGTGACGACCGCAAAGGATTTGCCGCTCTTGGCCAGTGTTTCGCCAAGGCTGGGCGTGGTCACCATCCCTCCGATAAGCCGCTGCTCGCCTAAGCGCCAATGATGAATGATATCGGTTTGTGTCAGGCGGCCGGAAGCATCGCGCGAGTAGAACTCGTTTCCGAGAATGCCGTTCGTGCTCGGCCGCGAGCCGGTCGCCAGAGCGGTAAGAGCCCCGCGGGTCTCGCTGGGAAACACCGTGCGGTGCTGCTTGCTCACCACGCCGCGCGCGCTGAGAGCAGCAAGGTTCGGCATCCACTCGGCCTTGACCATATCCGGTCGCAGACCATCGATCCCCATGATGATGACATGCTTCGCCTTAGCCATTCATAGCCTCCGTTATCCTCTCTGTTTGGGCGGAAGCGCCGTCGGCAGGCGCGGTGTCCACGTCCTGGTCCGGAAGAATCACCTTTACTCCCGCCTCTTTGAAAATGTGGTTCAGCTGGTCGGGAACAGGCTCGTCAGTGACAAAGGTGTCCATTTTCCCGAACGGGACGCTTTGGTAGCGCCCAGGCGCTCCGATCTTCGTATGGTCGCCGACGCAGATGACTCGTCTGCTTTGCTCGACGAGCTGCGACTTCAGCCGCATGTTCTCGCTCGTGTCCTCGACCATGCCGTAATCGGTGACGAGGCCATAAACACCGATGATCACGACATCAAAGGTGCACCGCCCTATAGCGTCGAAGACTTCGACGCCCTCCAGAGCCTTATCCGAAGAGTTGTACTGGCCGCCGGTGAACGTCACCTTGTGCCGGGGGCCGGCCAGAAGGGCATCTCCGATGGCAGGGAAATTGGTCATGACGCAGACCGGAGGTCCATTGCGCATGGCTTGAGCGACATGCAGCACCGAACTGCCGGTCGTCATAAATATCCACTGGTTCGGCTCGATCATTTCCGCGACCAGGCGCCCAATCGCGACCTTCCCCCCTCGCGTCATGTTCACTCGGTCTTCGAGCGGAGACGATCGATCCGCCGGCATTGCGCCGCCATAGACGCGCTGCACCGCGCCTTGTTGTTTAAGAAGCGCCAAATCCCGGCGGACTGTCTCCTGGGAAACCCCGAACTTTTCGGCGATCGCTGCAATCGACAGTCCGTTTGTATCTGTGATCAGCTGGACCATGCTTTGGTGGCGACCCGCAGCGGGCAATTTTGACATCTGCAACGTTTTCTCCGTGGCTGAGCGCCTTCTATGGAGGAAATGTTTCAGCGATGTGACATTTCTGCTGAGTTTGTGGTTTAGATTTCATAATCGGTAAAACTCTGTCGCTCCGACACCCAGACGGACCATCGAGCCAAGCAACTGCTTGATCGTGCGCTTCTGCTTGCGCCACACCGAAAATTATCGGCACAGGCATCGAGTTTTCTCGGGCGGTCAGGCACCTTGAGTCATGGCTCGACCGTGTCCGAGCGCAGATATTTGCGGATGGTATTGCTCGACAGCGCTGTGCGCCGCGAGATCTCCCCGATCGATAGCTGCTCCCGCAAAAACCATCGCCGGATAACTCTCAAAAACGCCTGTCCAACACTCCTAAACTCCTGCTCAAACGAGCAGGCTAGCGTTCAGACATTGGGTCAGTTCTCAGTGGAAAAATCTCCAATCCCGGGTCACTTCCTTGCGGAAATCAACACTGGCGTCCCTTGTCCATCGCAACCTTCGAAATTCGTCGACACGCCCCGTGCCACACCGCCGGACCGCCGGCAATCAAACGTTGCAACAGAGCTTTAAGCAACTTTACAGACTCTTTACGACCGCAAATCGCTGACAATGGTACCTTCATCACAGAGCCTGAGGTCAAGCACGGCTAAAAGAGCTGATGCCGATTTACGCTCGGGCCGTGCATAGCACGCAATGTCGGGGTTAACAGCCAATGGCAAGAAGAGCGCTCATCCTGGTTGAAGGCGGTACGCGTACTGGCCTGCTGTTCGTCCAAGCGGCTCAGCGTCTTGGTCTTCATCCAATTACCCTCTCGGCTGATCCAGCTTGGTGCGACTATCTTGCGGCGGAAAGCATTGAGGCAATCCGTGTCGATACAGACAATCTCGATGCGCTGATTCGCCAATGTTCCCGGCTGCGTGCGACCTATGACATTGCTGGCATTACGAGCGCTAGGGAGGCGTTCTATGCGACAGTTGGCAAGCTCTGCCAGTATTTCGATCTATCGGGACCGAATCCCACATCCATTGAACGATGCTGCGACAAACTCGCTCAACGTCAGCTTCTCGCTGAGGCCGGTGTTCCAATCCCTGCTTATCGCTTGGCCGCGACTGCGACGGACGTTGAAAGCGCTGCCGCGGAGATCGGCCTGCCGGTAGTTCTCAAGCCAGCCGTAGGCAACGGCAGCATGGGGGTCCGATTGTGCCGCAACGTCGATGAGTTAGCCGAACATACGACCTATCTGTTGGGCGGGAAGCACATATGGCGCTCTTCGCCGAGGATACTGGTCGAAGAATTCGCACAAGGTCCCCATTATAGTATTGAGATAATGGGAAATGAGGTCATTGGAATTGGCGCCGCTCACTTCGGCCCCCCCCCGCATTTCGTCTACCGTGAGTTCACCTTTCCGGCCGTGCTGACTGATGACGAGCATGAGCGTATCGCCGACATTTCGCTGAGCTGTTTGCGAGCTCTCGGCCTTGGCTGGGGGCCAACGAACATTGAACTCCGGTGGACGAAGCTTGGCCCAGTCGTCATTGAAGTCAATCCACGGCTTGCTGGCACGCCGGACCCTCAACTCGTTCAGCTGGCTTACGGTATCGATCTCATCACCGAGCACATCAAGCTCGTCATCGGCGATCAATGGAATTTGCGCAGAAAGCATTCGCTCACTGCGGCCGCGCGGATCCTGGTTCCTGATCGCGATGGCACCCTCGATTGGATCGGTGGCGACAGTCGGGCGGCTGCTATATCAGGGGTCGCCGAGGTCAAATTCTATGTTGAACCCAAGACGCCGATCGTCAGGAAAGGCGATTCCCGAGACTGGATCGGCCACGTCATCGCCGCTTCACCCAGCCCTACTCGGACCGACGCGATACTCCAGCGAGCCGTCGACTTAATCGATTGGTCGATCACACCATTTCCGACCCTTCGCGAACAAGAACAATCTGCGGCCCTTACCTGCCGCCCAGCGCAGGTGGCGCCAGGTAAGAGGTGATCGTCACCGAACAATGTGTGTCGCCTTCATTCCTGATTCCAGACATGGAAACGTCATGTGTCGTTTAGGTATAGTCGCTACCGCGCGCCTATGTCACTCCCATTCTCCCATTCTGTCGCGGGCCACCTTCAACGGCGCGCGAGCGGCGATTCCGGGCGTCGGCCCAATCACCGCAAGCGTCTTACCACCTTTGACGACAGCGTGCACGACACGCGCCATCTTGGCGGTAATAGCGGTCATTGCCTTGCGGCGCAGATCGGGATTGTCGCGATCCCTCGCGATGTAGCGTTCGAACTTATGACGGAAGCCGTTCTCCCGCTGGCGGATGGCGACTTGCCCGGCGATCCACAGGCTGCGGCGCAGCCGAGCATTGCCGAATTTGGAAAGGCGGGTCTGGCCTCGATATTGGCCTGACTGCTGTTTCGAGAGGTCCAGTCCGCAGAACTTTAGAAACTGGCGATGATGAGCGAAACGGCGAAGATCGCCGGCTTCGGCAATGACGCTTGTGGCCTGGTGCTTCGATCAGAACTTCATTGCGCACCTTGGCAATGTCGATCGCTACCAGCACCGCGGCGGCAGGTGTAGAATCTAAAGTGGTCATGGTCGGTCCCTCCGGAATGGGTTGTGAACATTCACATTCTAGAGAAACTTTGACTGGCTATGCCGCCTCGACAGCGGTGCGCGCCTGCAGCGAAAAGCTGCGCGCACCGCTCTCTCGGGCGCCGCCGATCCTTCATTCCGTAGGTGCTATGGCAGCGAGTTCACCTCGAACGCCATCCTCTCCTGGGCGGATCAGAACCGCGTCGAATGGCACTACATCGCGCCGGGCAAGCCGATGCAAACGGCTTCATCGAGAGCCATCAACGGCCGACTGCGCGATGAACTGCTCAACGAGACGCTGTTTACTTCGCTGGCTCAGGCGCGCGTAGCCATCGCCCTGTGGCGCGCCGACTACAACACCGCGCGGCCGCACTCCCAAATCGCCTGGCAGACACCGGCCGAGTTCGCCAGCACCTTCAATCCGCGACGGTCGCTCGCGCTGCGCTATGCCAAAGGCTCCGCGCCAGCGCCCGTCGCTGCACCCGCCCAGCAGGGCACAAGCCACGCCGGAAACGAACTCAAAACTGGATACAAAGATACAAACGGGGGGCAACGTCAAGACCGCGAGGCGCTCCGCGTGATCCACCGCTGTTAGGCGAGGCCATCGGAGCGCCTTCCTACCGGAGGAGTGTCACTAGCAGGTTGACGCCCGCAAGAGAGAGCACAGCTGTCACAACCGGCCGTACTATGGCGTCTCGACCGCGCGGGAAGTAAAAAGAAGAGACGTTCAAGAGCGAGAGAGTGACTGTGGAAAGCGCGAAAACAATCCCGAATCCACTCTCAATCCAAAATGGATATAGAGGTGTGAGAACCGCCAGAAACGGAATGTTATGGGCGATGGGTAGTCCTTGTACGCGTCCGTCGTCGGTAGCTCCGAAGGCATTGAAGTAACTCAAGCGAATAACGCCACAGAGTACGATAACCGTGAAGGCAATTGCCTGCCAGGCACCGATACCGTTTAAGGAAAGCACGATCATTGCCGGAGCAAGGCTGCTGCTTAGCAAATCGGCGAAGCAGTCCAGAAACGAGCCAACTTCACCTGCTCCAGACGCCCTGTTGCGCGCTCGGCGTGCAACGACCCCATCGATCCAGTCGATTGCGACAGCGAAGAGCGCGAGGCTCATTGACAGGTGGATGTCACCGGCGATGGCGGCAATGATGGCCAGCGCTGAGGAGGCTGTCCCGCCCAAGGTCAGAGCGTTGGCGGCGTCCTTAAAGGGGCTGAGAATGGACCGCGGCCTATCTGCTTTAGTCGTCGTTTTCATTCCACCTCACAAGCCGCTGCAACGGTTGCCGGGTAGTACGTTGGGAGAAAGCCAATTTCGCGGAGTCCTCCTAGCAGCCGCTTGAGGTGCTTCACGCCGATATCAGGCGCCACCATTACTCCGACAATCCGCCCACTATGGGCAACTTGAACGCCCAAGCCACCGGAACGCTGAGAGAATTCGAGCACTTCTCGAAAATGGGGCTGGGGCAGGAAGCGCTCGTTGATGATGGCGCTGCGGGTAGCGATCTGTCCCAACAGCGCGGCGTCATCAGTGGCAATGGCACGGGCGGCCATTCTTACCAGTTCTTGGAACTCGCCAACTTCATCTTCATCGTACCGAGCAGGTTCGAAGCAGATTGTTTCGACAGGGCGATCAGGGTCGGCATTGAAGCTCACGAGACCGAAGTGCGGGAGGCGCTTGGCAAAAGTATTGAGAACCCGTCCTTCACGATGGGCGACCAGGCGGGCTTTCCCTTGGAACATCGTTCCGTCGCTGGCCTCCTCCGCCTGAACGGCGATCTGGAAGATTTCCGTCGGAGAGATGGAGCACCTTAGGGCACGCGCGCATGCACGTACGGCGGCCACGACGTCGGCTGTGGATGAGCCAAGACCGAAACCCATCGGAATATTGGAGCCGACTTGAACGCTAATTCCTTCTGCGCGCTTGTGATGGTTCCTCAGGAATATCATCACAGCCCGATGGGCCTTTTTCCGCGCCATGGGTGAAAACTCCACCCCAGGTGTTGCGGACCGCGCTGCCCAAGCGGCGCTTTGGACATAAGGGAAGGCTAACGTGATAAGGCCTCGGTGGCGTCGCCCGTCCTCATCGACAAAGAGGCCTTGGAGGATCTCACCATGGTGTCCGTTGGCGATCCCCATTGCCCTGGCGCAAGAATTGCGCGGCCGCTGTATTGCCATGTTCATATTGCTGGCGTCCCTGACGGGTTGTCGGCCACGCACATCGCGCCGATCACGCTTGCCGGTTCGTAAGGTGAATGCTCACGGGAAGCGGTCCAAGGAGCTGTCCCAAACTGTTCTCGAAACGCCGAGCTGTCGTGTTCTAGCCGGGACATTCCCCCAGTCACTCGGCCGTGTATTCCTTTTGGTGTGACCGTCCCCTCGAAGCGGTAGTAAATTGTCCACTCGTCGTGCGCTGTCTCGCAACAAATTTGAAGATTATTGCGATCGATGGTTGCCTTGGCGGTTAGTTCGTGGCCGTCAATGTAGACGGTGGCCTCAGAGAGCAGTCGACCTTTCGGTATAAAGATCGTCCCCTCTCGCGAGTGCATCGGGTAGTCGATCCGGTATCGCCAAAGGCCCTCCAGCGAATTCGCTTCGTGTCTTTCTTGCGCACCGGTCTGTTGGACAGAACTCTTCAGTTCCTCGAGCACGCCGATTGCGACCGCGTCGGTTTCGTCATCGCGGAGACAGGCCGGGTCTATATTGATTTCGTACCGCAGTCGTCTGGGATCATCGATCATGATCCGAGGTGTTCGCTTCAGCAGCCGATTTCGGAGCTCTGATATCGTTATGGGCATTCTCACGGGATCCCACGAGATCCGTAACCTTCCAGCAACCTGCCCTGGTGCTCGTTCTATTGAGACGGAAACGCCGGCCTGGTCAGCCAAGCCTTTTGAGATTGAATGCAGCCGACGTTCCAATATCGTATGGAGATCTGCGCCGCAGCCGTGACGAAACCATTCCTCAAGTGCCGCCACAGCGCCGGCAATTTGCTCTTTGCCGATTTTGAAGCCCCGGCCAAAGCCCTGATGAGGCGCGGCTATCGCTGAAGCAGCCTCCACGAGGTCACGGCGTCCAGCAAGCAATCCGGAGGCTGCTGGACCGCCGACGAACTTGCCCAAGCTGTACACGACTAGGTCCGCCCCCTTTGCGAGCCAAGGATCAGGGTAGGCCGGAAAAAATCCGGCTGCATCGACCAGGATTGGAATATGGCCACGTGTCAGCGCTTTCAGGCGACGAATCGACAGCGAGGAATTGTCGGAGCGACGAGCTAGTGCGCAAATCAAGCACGGCTTCCTGCCAAGTTGGTAGAGCAGCTCTCGCTTGTCCCGGGGGAATGCAACGTCGCAGCCAGGCAGGCGCAGAGCGTGCTCATACGCGAAACGTTGGTCGGCCGGTACAAGGACGAAACGCCGGTCGGGACCGCTCAGAGGCAGTCTCAGGATGCGACGAGGATCGTTACCGGCGACGCAAGCGGCAACTGCGAGCGTCAAAGAGGCGGCAGAGCCAGACGTGATCAACGCGTTCTCAGCCGCAATCATGGTAGCGATGTATCGGCCCGCCGCACGCTGTAGCTCGTCCATGTTGACGAACACCCGCGACGCTTCGTCCATCGCGGTGCGGACCGACTCGGTCAGCCGCGAATTGCCATTGATTGCGCGCACGCCAGTACAGTTGATGATTGGCTCGACACCAATGCGGCGCAGGACAGAGGAGCCTCGGGTGAGCGGATTTGTCATAATCTGCTCCCCGGACCCTTTGATCCAGCGAACATTTGCTCGGCTGCCGCAAGGTCCGCGAGCGTATCGACCTCCATCCAGCGTAGCGGGGAGCAAATCACGGCGCGCGATCGCATTCCCGATGAGGTCAGGGAACGTGCGATGTATTCTTCATAGAATGCGTCACCGAATTCGGCAGAAGCGCACTCCCTCAGTGCGAACAGCAGATGCTCCTGGCAAAACGACGCGCTGAGCTTGTAAATGCTGAGAGTCTTCCACCAGTTGCCGGGCGCAAGGTCACCGAAGCCCCCTTTGGCAATAATTTGAAAATGCTCTACGGCTAGGTCATCAGCAAGGCTGACGACTGCACCAGAGGTCGAATGGTCAAGTATATGGTCAACGGGTATGACGCAGTCGGCATTCTCTGCTTGGATGCGTTCGATGATCCCATCATCAAAAACAACGTCGCCGTCCATAATGAGCGTATTGCAACTCAGGAACTCACGCGCTGCCCAAAGGGAGGTTGAGTTGTTTTTGGATCGGTAGCAGTCCGTCTGAATAAAGTGCACTTCTTCCAGTGGACTGCACTTGGTCAGAGTCTCCCTTATTTGCTCGGCGCGATAACCAACTACGATGATCGCCCGCTTGAAGCCACACTGAGCCAGCGTCCCCAGCGATCGTTGGATGATTGGGACTCCGGCAACAGGCACGATCGCTTTGGGCATCTCTGCCGTGATCGGCATCAACCGGCTACCAAGGCCAGCTGCAAGTATGATGACCTGGTCTGCGACGGTATTATTCATAGGAAGCACTCCACCTGTCGTCGATGCCGTGAAGGCACATGATCTTGCGAGAGCAGACCTTGGTGCAGCGGCGGCAGCCGGTGCAGTTCGTGCCATCCATTGCGGTCAGTATTCCGGCATCCAGCTGGAGCCGTGGCAGGTGACGAACGAGTTCGTCATTGTAATTCCGCAATGCAGTCAGCCCTCCTTGCAGCGTAACGTCGAATCTCTTCCCGACGGTTGCCTTGATCTCGGCCCAGTTGACCTGAAGGTGGTCCTCGTTAAGGTCGTGCATTTCCCTTTTCGCAACTCCTGCCCGCTTCTATGAGGCCGGCGCCCACGTCGGGATAGGCTTCGATGGCTGCGATTGCATCGTCGACCACTCTTCTATCGGTCCCAGCGGGTCTCCGAAACATCTCGAAGCCGGGCCGGTGGATGTCGATGTAGCAGTTGCGGCGCTGCGGCTAGGAATATTGACCCTACCCAACCAGGTAGTGCGATCCCGCGCCGTGAGACGGAGAACGGCATGCTGCGCCGTCAAGTGCAGGATAGGGCGGGTGGAGCCGGTCTTGGGCTCGCACCCGATCAGGTACTTCTGCCCAACGCCGAGTCTATTCTGGGACGTGGTGGATTTGCCGATAACTCCTTTCTCAGAAGATGCGATCTGACGCCGACCTGACATGTTGCTATCGCTCCTTCGTTCGATCTATTGGCACCCACGACATGAACGGTGGTCGGCGGCTCCTGCCAGCACACGATCAGGGAATTTCAAAAACCGTGCCAACTGCGGAGAAACAGTCGCAGAAAAAATACTCTCCATCTTATTCAACGGCTTAAATGCGAGTGCAGCAAGAAGCCCCGGCCGGGGCCACCGTGTCGTAGACTCGACAAGCTACGACAGCTGTGTCGGCTCCCCGGCTTCTTTCCGGGAGACCGACAGGAATACTACGCAGTTGAGCGGGATTCCTGCCTCATTCAACGCCGCGCCATCGGTGGGTGGTCGAGCGCAGACGCGGTGTTACCACCCGCAACAATGGATCTTAGCGCCTCAGGATATCAAACCTCGTGTTGAGCAGCGGCAGTGCGTTCGCAAATCAGGACGGGCAGGGTCGGCTATGTCCTCGGCAATTTGAAGGCCAGCTGGCGATGTCACGTTGTCTGGCTATGAACGCGCTGAGACCTGCGGCGCTGTTGTCAGCTGACCACGGTTACGGCTTTCCATTCCGCCATGGCCTGCGTGCGGTGAATATGTGTGGCGAGAGCGGAGCGTTTTGAGCGAGGTGGAACGAAGAGGTTGCGCAGAGCCGAGAAGATCGAGACGAAACGCTGCAGGCTTCCTGGCGACCGGAAGCCCTGCATCACCCGCTCTCGTTTTCGCAGCGGCACATGGGAATTCTCGGCGCGGTTGTTCAATCCAAGCCACCGGCCGCAACCTCCGGGCTTTCCTGGGGAAGATCGTCAGTAACTTCTTCCGTCGTGGCAGCGTCGCCCTCAAGATCGCGGTGAAACTGCCGTTCTTTTTCGAGGCAGACCTGACGGTCAAGACCGAATGGGATCGTGACCAGCGTCGCTAACGCGGCGCCGCCAAGGCCGCTTCGGCGGCCTTGGCGCTATGGCGGCCCGTGGCCGCTAACGGATGCGAGCCGCGAAGCGGCTCACGCCTGTTTCCATCGAGGGGGGAGAGAGCGGCCGCCGTTCTCTCCCCCGCAACAGGCAAAAACGGTCTCCCCGTCCTTCCGCCCTCGAGCCCGCCGGCGTTGCCGGCGAACTCTCCCTTGTGCAGGACCAGGCCCGCGATGATCCGCATGCGCGGATCTCCGCCAGGCCTGTCCCTCCGGGCGGGTGATCCCCCTCCGTTTTTGCCTGTTGCCCCCCTCTCTACGGTCGCTTCGCCGACTGCTCGGGAGCAGGAGCGGGGCTCCTTCCCCTTGCGGGACAGGAAGACCGCTTCGCGGGAAAACAGGAGAGCAGCGCTATGGGAAAGAAAGCCAAAGCCGCCACGACCGAAACGCCGCGCGCCGACGTTTACGAGCGGATCACCAAGCGGATCATTGAACAGCTTGAGCAAGGAACGCGCCCGTGGATGCAGCCGTGGGGCGCTGGCGGAACGCCAGTGCGCCCATTGCGGCATAACGGTGTGCCCTATCGCGGTATCAACACCGTGCTTTTGTGGATGGAGGCCACCGAACGCGGTTTTCTGTCACCCTACTGGATGACCTATAAGCAGTCCCAAGAGCTTGGCGGGCAGGTCCGCAAGGGTGAAAAATCCGCCCTTGTTGTCTACGCGAATGCTATTGAACGCACCGAGACGAACGACAGCGGCGAGGAAATCGAGCGGCGCATTCCCTTCATGAAGGGGTACAACGTCTTTTGTGCCGATCAGATCGACGGCTTGCCGGAGCATTTTTATATCAAGGCGAGCGCACCGGAAGGATCAGAACGCAAGGAACGCATTCCGCATGTCGATGCTTTCTTTGCGAACCTTGGCGCGGACATCCGCGAAGGCGGAAATTCGGCCTTCTATCGGATCGATGCTGATTTCATCTGTATGCCTGCCTTCGGCGCTTTCGTTTCCGCCGAGGCGCATGCGACCACGCTCGGACATGAATGTGCTCATTGGACACGCCACCCGTCGCGGCTTAACCGCGATTTCGGCCGCAAGGCATGGGGCGACGAAGGATATTCGCGCGAAGAAATGGTTGCCGAACTAGCGAGCGTTTTTTTAGCCGCAGATCTTGGCCTTGCCATCGAGCCGCGCGACGATCACGCCGCTTATATTGCCAGTTGGTTGACCGTCTTAAACGGCGATAAGCGCGCCATTTTTCAGGCGGCATCCCATGCCGAGCGCGCCGTCGCCTTCCTGCACAGTCTTCAGCCGCAATCGGCAGAAATCGACGGTGAAGCCGACCAGTTCGAGGACAGCCGCGCCGCCGCTTGAGCGGCGTGGTCATTACCCGCAAACAGGAGATAAGAGCCATCGAAACCAAACGCCTGACCACCGAGCAGGCCTAATCGGCCCCAAGCTGCGATTTTGGCCAAGTTGTGGAACGTTGCCGGAACGGATTGACCGGTATGGCGTCGGCGCTTGAGAATTCACTCTTGGAAGAGGGAGTGGATGTATGGGTTTGCGCGTTTCGCTTGAGGTGTTGACCGGGGCGTGGAGCCTCTCTTTTGCCGACATCGACTTTTTGAACGTCAAGGCGGCCGGGTCGAGGCTTGGACTGGCGGTTCAACTGAAGTTCTTCGCCGCGAACGGATATTTCGCCACCGCGGCGGCTGAGGCCCCCGATGACGCGGTTTCGTATCTGGCCGAGCAGCTTGGCGTCAGCAAGGCAGATCTCTGCCGGTATGATTTTTCGGGGCGTTCAGGGCGGCGCCATTGCGCCGAGATTTTGCGCCATCTTGGTTTCCGCCGGATGAAGCGGGCGGATCGAGCCGCACTTGCGAGCTGGATAGCGACGGAGCTTTGCCCTGGGGGAGCATCGGTCGCAGCGATGATGGAGGCTGTTTTTCTGTGGTGCCGGGATCGCAAGATTTTCGGTCCGTCGCGCAAGGAGATGGAGCGGATAGTGCGCTCCGAGCGGCAACGCTTTCTGGAATCCTTTCTTGGCGGTGTTGCGGATCGGCTTCGCCCGGAAACGGTCGCGCTGATGGAAACATCGCTGGCCGATCCAGATAGCCCGACCGGGTTCCATACGATCAAAGGAGAGGCGGGTGCAGCCACGCTGGACAACATGCTTGCCCTGGCTGATCGGCTTGCCTTCATCAAGAAGCTGGATTTACCGCGGGATCTTCTATCCGCTGCCGGCAAGACCTGGATCGATCAGATCGTTCGGCGGGTCGGCGCCGAAAAAGCGTCGGAGATGCGCCGCCACGCCCCGAGGCGGCAACTGGGCCTCCACACCGTTTTCCTGATGATGCGGGAAGCACAGATCATCGACGGCATGATCGACCTGCTGGTGGAGACCATCCACAAGATCGGGGTGCGTTCGAAGCGCAAGGTGGTGGCCGGCATCGCGCGTGACATCGAGAAGGTTTACGGCAAGGAGCGGCTGCTGGTCGATATCGCGGGTGCCGCGATCGAGGCGCCGGGTGGCCGGGTCTGCGATGTGATCTTTCCGGTAGCGGGCAAGGAGAAGCTTGCGGCGATCGTCAAGGAGCATCGGGCGAAGGGCACGCTCGAACGGCGCATCTACCAGGTTATGCGTGGATCCTATGCCGGTCACTATCGAAGAATCCTGCCGAAGCTTCTTTCGGTTCTGGAGTTTCGTTCGAACAATGCCGTGCCTCGGCCCGTGCTTGGGGCGTTGGACTGGATCAGGCGGGCCTTCGAAAGCGGTTGCCGCGTGGTGCCGCGGAACGGGGTGCCGATCGAAGGCGTCATTCCGCCGAAATGGCGCGGCGCGATCATCGGCAAGCACGGACGCATCAACCGGATCAGCTATGAACTGTGCGTGCTCAGTCAGTTGCGCGACCGTATCCGGGCCAAGGAAATCTGGGTGGTCGGGGCGGACCGCTATCGCAATCCGGACGACGATCTGCCCAAGGATTTCGAGAGCCGACGGGCGGCCTACTACAACGCGCTCAACCTGACGTCGGATGCGCGAGCTTTCACGCGCAAAATCCAGGCCGAGCTTGAGCGGGAATTGCGGCTGCTGAATGCCGAACTCCCCCGCAACGACAAGGCACGCATTCTCTGGCGCGGCGAGAACCGCATCTCGATCACGCCGTTCCAGCCGCTGCCGGAACCGCAAGGCCTACGATCGGTCAAGGCCGAGATCGGCCGGCGTTGGCCGATGACGGAACTGTTGGATGTGTTGAAGGAGACGGCGCTCGACACCGGCTTTCTGGACGCCTTTGAAACGTCGGCTTCCCGTGTGGCGCTTTCGCGCGGTGCGCTCGACCGGCGTTTGATCCTGTGTCTTTACGGGCTGGGCACGAATGCCGGCCTGAAGCGCGTGGCGGCCGGATGCCCGGATGTCAGCTACGAGGAACTGCTTCATGTTGGCCGGCGCTTCATCCATCGGGATGCGCTGGAGGCGGCCTGCGGACGTGTTGCCAATGCGACGCTGGCAATCCGCAACACCGCCATCTGGGGCGAAGCCGGCACGGCTTGTGCCTCGGATTCCAAGAAATTCGGCGCCTGGGACGGCAACCTTATGACCGAATGGCATGTCCGCTATGGCGGTCGCGGCGTGATGATCTACTGGCACGTCGAAAAGGGTTCAACCTGCGTCTTCTCGCAGCTCAAGCGCTGCTCGTCCTCGGAGGTTGCTTCGATGACCAAGGGCGTGCTTCGGCATTGCACCGACATGGAGATCCAGCGGCAGTATGTCGACAGCCACGGCCAGAGCTCGATCGGCTTTGCCTTCTGCCATCTGCTCGGGTTTGAACTGGCGCCACGCCTTAAGGCGATCGCCCGGCAGAAGCTGGCGCTGCCGCATCCAGGCCTGCGCGCTGAATTGCCCAATCTGCTTCCCATTCTTTCCAGCGTCATCAACTGGGAGGAGATCGAGCAGCAGTATGACGAGATGGTCAAATATGCGGCTGCCATGCACAGCGGGTTAGCCGATCCCGAAGCGATCCTGCGCCGCTTCGCCCGCGCCGAGGTGATGCACCCGACCTATAAGGGACTCGCCGAACTCGGCCGGGCGATCAAGACGATCTTCCTTTGCCGGTATTTGCGCCACGAGAAATTCCGCCGCGAAATCCACGAAGGCCTGAATGTGGTCGAGAACTGGAACAGCGCCAACAGCTTCGTCTTCTTCGGCAAGGGTGGCGAGATCGCCTCGAACCGGCTCGATGAGCAGGAGATATCGGTGCTGGCCCTGCATCTGCTGCAGGCGTCGCTTGTCTATGTGAACACGCGCATGATGCAGTCGGTGTTGAGCGAGCCGAAATGGTCGGCGCGGCTGACGCCGGAGGATTATCGCGGCCTGACGCCGCTGATCTACGGGCACGTCAA
>NZ_SRSR01000308.1:0-296 GCF_004792275.1 Mesorhizobium sp. M4B.F.Ca.ET.143.01.1.1 | reverse complement strand
CTGCGCCCAGAGGATGCGCGCGGCAATGTCGCCGCCGGTGACCCAATGGCCGACCGTGGCACCCAGTCGCGCCGCTGCTGCCGCGTGGCCGGAAGCGGCGCGCCAGTCGCCACCCGAGACACCGCGGCTGACTGCGGCGGCGACCGCCGCAGCGGAGGCAATAGCGATAGATGTGTTGTGCGTGGCCCGGCAGGTTTCCGCCACCTTGGCGACCAGTGCGTCAAGCGGCTCCGGCGGCATCATGATGCCGGCCGGCCCGACGCGCATCGCCGCGCCATTGGTGTCGCCGCCGCGCC
>NZ_SRSR01000307.1:0-297 GCF_004792275.1 Mesorhizobium sp. M4B.F.Ca.ET.143.01.1.1 | reverse complement strand
CAATTGTGTTCTCATGACGGTTTTGAACTTGCCTTCCTCGATCGCCAGCCGGCATCGTGGCAGGGCGATCCCGTCCTGATGATCCACGGCTTTGCCTCCAGCCATTATTTCAACTGGGTTTCGCCGGGCTGGTTCAAGACGCTGAACGACGCGGGTTACCGGGCGATCGCCTTTGACCATCGCGGCCATGGCTCGTCGACCAAGAGCTATGACGAGGCCGATTACACGCCGGAAAAGATGGCTTCCGACGCGGCCGCGCTGCTCGATCATCTCAGCATCGAGCGGGCGCATGTCATG
>NZ_SRSR01000306.1:0-297 GCF_004792275.1 Mesorhizobium sp. M4B.F.Ca.ET.143.01.1.1 | reverse complement strand
GCCAATCCCGTCAAAACGTCGTCGGATGCCGTAAACCCGAAACCGGTCGCATTTATCGAAGGTCGAGTAGTCGAGAATACGGGTGCCTTAGAAATAGCGGCGACGCGAGCGGTTTTCGGTCAGCTCGCGCACCGCCTCGCGGAATTCGCGCAGGCTGGCTCGGATGTCGTCGATCTCCCCCTGGTCGGCGGCTGGCAGGCGAGCCTCGCCGGCGGGCTGCGGCTGCGGATGGTAGGCTGCCGGCGAGGCCGGATACTGTTCCTCGTAGGGCCGGACCATGCGCGGTCCGATCCCTAC
>NZ_SRSR01000305.1:0-297 GCF_004792275.1 Mesorhizobium sp. M4B.F.Ca.ET.143.01.1.1 | reverse complement strand
GGGATATCGTAGACCTCCTCCGGCGCCGCGACGATCTCGAGCTGGCGGCCGTCTTCAAGTACCAGCCGGTCGCCATTGGCCAAAGCCATCGGCTCCGGCAGGTCGACCAGCACCTTGTCACCGGCTGCCGTCTCGATGGCGCGGCGGCGCAGATGCCGCTCGTCATGCGGCAGCACGGCCTTGTCATAGGGCGCAGCCGAGCCAGCTTCGCCCGCTGGCACCACTGAAACGGCACGGGGAAATTTGGTGAAATCGGTATTGATGTTCAGCTTCATTTCATGGCTCCGCCATTGGCTT
>NZ_SRSR01000304.1:0-297 GCF_004792275.1 Mesorhizobium sp. M4B.F.Ca.ET.143.01.1.1 | reverse complement strand
GGCACATCTTCTGGAGCGATCCGCGCAATCAGTATTACAGCCGGCAGCTCGGCCGCGCCGAGGACGACACGATCGTCCAGGTCGGCGCCGACGGCACCGGCGCGTCGGTGCGCTGGAGCTTTTCACGCATCACCGAACACTCGTTCCGCTGGCTCGGCGAGCGCTCGCATGATGGCGGCGCGACCTGGCGCATGGAGGTCGAATTCCTGGCCCGGCGCGCGACTCCAGCCTGAGCAGACAACCAATTGCAATCATGGAGGAAACAATGCTCGACCATGTCTCGATCGGCGTTCGCGA
>NZ_SRSR01000303.1:0-297 GCF_004792275.1 Mesorhizobium sp. M4B.F.Ca.ET.143.01.1.1 | reverse complement strand
GCCCCGCGCGGGCTGAAGACGGCGCCGCTGATCGGGCGCGAGCTTTCGCGGCGCGGCTGGCTGCCAGAGCTCGCGCTGGTCTCGCCGGCGCTGCGCACCCGCGATACCTGGCGGCTGGTCGCTCAGGAACTGCCGAAGCATGTGTCCGCGCAATTCGCGGAAGAGCTCTACGAGGCGGCCCCGGCCACCATCCTGGCGTGCGTGCGGCGGGCCAAGGCGACCAACCTGCTCGTGATCGGCCACAATCCCGGCCTGCAGAATTTTGCGCTTAGGCTGGCCGGCGCCGGGTCGGATGAG
>NZ_SRSR01000302.1:0-298 GCF_004792275.1 Mesorhizobium sp. M4B.F.Ca.ET.143.01.1.1 | reverse complement strand
GGAAGATCAGCGCCAGCGGCGGGATCAGCACGATCACGACCTGCTGCGCCAGCCGCGACATCATGTTGATGTTTAGGCTGCGGTCGAGAATCGCGACGACGTAGATGAAGATGACGCCGACGGCCGCGCCGAGAATGTCGGCATTGTCGCCATGAGCGGGCACCAGGTAATGGTAGGCGGCATAAGCGATCGCCACGGCCAATACCACCGCGATCAGCAGGGACACCACGCCATGGCCGAGAGTCCGCGCCTCGAGCGGCAGGGCCGGCATCGACTTTGGCCGCACGATCGACATGAT
>NZ_SRSR01000301.1:0-279 GCF_004792275.1 Mesorhizobium sp. M4B.F.Ca.ET.143.01.1.1 | reverse complement strand
ACTCGAAACGGGTTACACTCGTAATGTGGATAGATCGGACATGCTGGACCTGGCTCGCAAGCGTGGCATCTCCGAAGCGACGTCACGGCGATTGGTCTGGATATTGCGAAGTCAGTGTTTCAAGTCCACGGGGTGGATGCGGCGAGTGAGGTTGTCTTTCGCAGGAAGCTGACGCGTGGGCGCGTGCTGGCATTCTTCGAGAGCCTGCCACGTTGCCTGGTCGGAATCGAAGCCTGCAGCTCGTCGCACTATTGGGCGAGAGAACTGAATGCACGTGGC
>NZ_SRSR01000300.1:0-298 GCF_004792275.1 Mesorhizobium sp. M4B.F.Ca.ET.143.01.1.1 | reverse complement strand
GATGCCGGCTCTGCCGGCGCTCGCCCAGGACCAGGCTCCGGCCGCGACCAATCAGGCCGTCAAACCGGCGTCACGTGGCATCAACGCGGAACTTGCGCGGATCGTACCCTTCTTCACCAAGAAAGGCGGCCAGAGAAGCTGCGATACGGTCGAATATGTCCTGAGCTTCGGCATCCACGGCGACCCGCAGGACTTCGACCGGCCAAGCGTGGCGGCCTTGCTCAAAGCGACAAGGCTCGATTTCAGGGACCAGGTGCCCCACGGGCTGGAGATCGTCAGCGTCGATGTCGCCGGCGAC
>NZ_SRSR01000299.1:0-299 GCF_004792275.1 Mesorhizobium sp. M4B.F.Ca.ET.143.01.1.1 | reverse complement strand
TTCATGCTGCACATCTATGCGGCGGTCGCCCAAAAGGAACGGGCGGTGATCAGCCAGCGCACGAGGGAAGCCCTGGCCGCAGCCAAAGAGCGTGGCGTCAAACTTGGCGGCCCGAAGCTCGTCGAAGCGCAGAAACGATCAGTTGAGGTTCGAATGGCACAGGCTGACGCCTTCGCGGCCAACATCCTTCCGATCATCCGCGACATCCAAGCGAGCGGGGTCAAATCGCGGCGGCAGGTGGCTGTAGCTCTAAATGCACGTGGAGTTGCGTCGGCGCGAGGCGGAGATCGGAAGAGCAC